>NZ_BAABIG010000043.1:0-172908 GCF_039542605.1 Streptomyces ziwulingensis | reverse complement strand
CAGCACAACGGCAACACCACCTGGCCCACGGTCTCCTGCACCGCGAGCTGACTCCCCTCCCCAACCGGAACACCGCACCCGTGGGGCGGCGGCCGAGGTCGCCGCCCCACACCGGCAAAAAACTCCTACCGCGGGTCGGGGTTATATCTGTATCCGCGAGAACAGGGTTTTACGGAACTGGCGGGCAGTTTCCTTGCAGCGCGGAACCAAGTGGAATTGCGGAACCCACATGGACCGGCGCAACGTGCTACTGTCGATCTCAGTTGCAGTCGTGGTTCCCAAATTCCAAGTTCTGCCCAGACGGCCTCTCGGCCACTGGAAGTGCTTTTTTGTGCCGGTCTTTTTCCGGACGGGGTAATCATCGCGGCGACACGGTGTCCGCACGGTGCGGGCGCCGATTCACTGCTCCCGAAGGAGATCAAGACATGGCTACTGGCACCGTGAAGTGGTTCAACGCCGAAAAGGGTTTCGGCTTCATCGAGCAGGACGGTGGCGGCGCTGACGTCTTCGCCCACTACTCGAACATCTCTGCCCAGGGCTTCCGTGAGCTGCTCGAGGGCCAGAAGGTGTCCTTCGACATCGCGCAGGGCCAGAAGGGCCCGACGGCCGAGAACATCGTTCTCGCCTGACATCGGCGCACAGTTCTCGGCTGGGGCCCGCATCCTTCGGGGTGCGGGCCCCAGCCGTTCGCCTGTCCCGTAGTGGACACGCCAATCACAGGTGACACCGAGGTTCCGAGAGGTGCGGACGCGTCGTCTCACGCATCCCCTCTCGACCGGTTCTCTCTACGTGATTCACCACACGTATCTCGTCGTACATGATTCGTCATACGTGCTCCGCCCCACACGATTTTCAGTACGCGATTCGTTTCGCGTCCCATTCGGCCCAGTCTTGCAATTCTCCGTGCCGCTCATTGCTGCGGAAATTCCTTGATATGCGCCGCATCGAGGAAGGCTCCCGCATGAACCGCACACGCTCGAACGACCACTCCGCCCCCCGAAGGAACGGCGGCCGGTTCGGCTCGGCGGCCTCCAGCCGCTCCGGCGGACCGTCCCGCGGCAGTGGTCAGGGCCGTCGGCCCGCCGCGGCGCAGGGTGAGTTCGCTCTCCCCGAGACCCGCACCCCCGCACTGCCCGCCGCGGCGGCCTTCGCCGATCTCGACATGCCCGCGGAGCTGCTGGCCGCGCTCGGCTGGGAGGGCGTGAGCGTGCCCTTCCCGATCCAGGCCGCGACCCTGCCGAACTCCCTCGCCGGCCGTGACGTCCTCGGCCGCGGGCGCACCGGTTCCGGCAAGACCCTCGCCTTCGGACTGGCCCTGCTGGCCCGTACGGCCGGACAGCGCGCCGAGCCCCGGCAGCCGCTCGGCCTGATCCTCGTACCGACGCGCGAGCTGGCGCAGCAGGTCACCGACGCGCTGACGCCGTACGCCCGCGCCGTGAAGCTGCGGCTGGCCACGGTCGTCGGCGGGATGTCGATCGGTAAGCAGGCCGGCGCGCTGCGCGGCGGCGCCGAGATCGTCGTCGCCACCCCCGGACGCCTCAAGGACCTCATCGCGCGCGGCGCCTGCCGCCTCGACCAGGTCGCCGTCACCGTCCTCGACGAGGCGGACCAGATGGCCGACATGGGCTTCATGCCGCAGGTCACCGCCCTGCTCGACCAGGTGCGCCCGGACGGGCAGCGCATGCTGTTCTCCGCCACCCTCGACCGCAACGTCGATCTGCTGGTACGCCGCTACCTGAGCGACCCGGTCGTACACTCCGTCGATCCGTCGGCCGGCGCGGTCACCACGATGGAGCACCACGTGCTCCACGTCCACGGTGCCGACAAGGACGCGGCCACCACCGAGATCGCCGCCCGCGAGGGCCGCGTGATCATGTTCCTGGACACCAAGCACGCCGTCGACCGCCTCACCGAGCACCTGCTGAGCAGCGGGGTACGGGCCGCCGCCCTGCACGGGGGCAAGTCGCAGCCGCAGCGCACCCGCACGCTGACGCAGTTCAAGACCGGGCACGTCAGCGTGTTGGTGGCGACCAACGTCGCCGCTCGCGGCATCCACGTCGACAGCCTGGACCTGGTCGTCAACGTCGACCCGCCGACCGACCACAAGGACTACCTCCACCGCGGCGGCCGCACGGCCCGCGCCGGCGAGTCGGGCAGCGTCGTGACCCTGGTCACCCCCGGCCAGCGCCGCTCCGTGGCCCGCCTCATGGCCACCGCCGGCATCGTCCCGCAGACCACCCAGGTCCGCGCCGGCGGAGCGGACCTGCAGCGCATCACCGGTGCCCAGGCCCCCTCCGGCATCCCGGTCGTCATCACCGCACCGCCGGTCGAGCGGTCCCAGCGCGGCGCCACCTCGCGCGGCCGGCGCCGCCCCGCCGGCACGTCCCGGCGCGCCCCCGCACGGGTGACGGCATCCGTGACCGACGCGGCGGCCTAGCAGGAAACGGCCGGTGGGGCCGGGCGGCGACGCCCGGCCCCACCGGCTCAGCTCCTGCTGCGGCCCCACCGGGCCGCAGCCCACTACGCGGTACGGGTCAGCAGGTACGGGTCAGAAGGTGACGAGTCACGTACGGGTCACTGGTACGGGTCAGGCGTCCGCCTTGTGTCCGGCTCCGACATCACCGCGTCGCAGTTCCTCGTTGATGCGCAGGGCCTCTTCGAGTTGGTCTTCCAGGATGATGATGCGGCAGGCCGCCTCGATGGAGGTGCCCTGGTCCACCATTTCCCTGGCGCGGGCGGCGACCCGGAGCTGGTAGCGGGAGTAGCGGCGGTGACCGCCCTCGGAGCGCAGCGGCGTGATCAGCCGGGATTCGCCCAGGGCCCGCAGGAAGGCGGGCGTCGTGCCGAGCATCTCCGCCGCTCGCCCCATGGTGTAGGCGGGGTAGTCGTCGTCGTCGATGCGGTCGAGCGGTGATTCTGCGGTCATCTGCACCTCTGCTGGGGGTAACGCGTCGAGGGGCCTTGGTGCCGTACGGCACCAAGGCCCCGAGGGATTTGTAACACCATCGCCGGCTTACTGCTACGCCGGCCTTATGTTTCCGCACCGGCCCCCGACGGGGGGCGGAGAGTGCGGGGATCGCGGATGCGTGACCGTGGGACCACCTTCCGTTCCGGTGCCTGCGGTACCCGGACAGACCGTTCTCGCCCGGGCGATCCTGATGGCGTCCTCCTCCTTCTCTCTTCTTCCTTGCCGACCTCGTGTGTACTGCGGATGCTGCGGTTACTGCGATCACTGCGTACTGCCGGTGGCCTTCTTACCGCCACCCGACCCGGCGGCCAGCGAGGGGACCCCGAAAAAACGCTTCCGGCCCCGCCACTCCACCGCCGTGCCCTTCTCTGTCCTGCATGCGGGCAGTTCGTGTCTGCCGCGCCTCGCTGACTTCCTGGCTACACCACACACACTAGCCTCGTCGCGCGCACATGTCTACAACGGCCACGACAGATTCCATCCCGTGCGGGTGAGAGGTTGCCGCCCGTCTCCGTCCGCATCCTGGGATCGGTCGGTTCCGGGCGGTGCGGGGAGCGACAGGAGGGCTAGGCTGCTGTACAGACGTCCAAGACCCCGGCGGCACGCTGTTGTTGTTGAACGCAAGAGGCGCCGGAGTACGGAGATCCGTCCGTCACCCGGCGCGTCCCTGGAGGAAACGGGCGAGGAAGCCCACGTCCTGCCGCCGCGCAGGCCGTAGCCGTAGGACCACTCGTCGCCCTGCCTCTGCCGCAATCACGCACCTGCCGCCAGCGCGGTCCGGGAAGCCAGCACCCAGGCGTCTTCGCTCTCGCTGCCGGACGGTCTTCCGATCTGAGGCGTCATGCTCCTGCCACAGCTCTCCGTCCACCGCCACGACCGCGGGTCACGGGCGCTGATCACCCTCGTCGGTGAGATCGACCTCGACTCCGTGTCGTCGCTGCGCACGTCCCTGGAACGGTGCCTGCGGGACGGCATCCGCACCCTCGACGTCGATCTCGCCGCGGTCGCCTTCTGCGACGTCAGCGGACTCGACGCGTTCCTCCACGCCGCCCGGCGCGCCACCGTGGCCGGTGGCGCCCTGCGACTGCACCATCCGCCGACGGGCCTGGTCCGGATGCTCGACATCACCGGGTGCGGACCCCTGCTCCTCGGTCCTCCGTCCGGTCGACCGGCTCCGTCGGCCCCCGCCTACTCGGGCGAGGTGCGGTGAAGGCCGGTCCGGAGCGGCGCCCGGGGAGCGGTGGCCCGGATGCGATCTGACAGCCGGTCGGAGCGGGTGCGGATGCTGGTGGCCGAACAGGCGTCCCGGCACGGCGGCCGGGTCGGGGTGACGGACGTGTGCACCGCCGCCGTGGCCGCGCTGCCGGTCGGCGGGGCCGGGCTGTCGGTGATGTCCCGGACCGCGGTGAGCCACCCGCTGTGCAGCACCGACGACGTCAGCGAGCGGCTGGAGGAGCTCCAGCTCACCCTGGGCGAGGGGCCCTGCGTGGACGCCCACGCGCGGGGCTGCGTCGTCCTGACCGCCGATCTGCGCGCCCGCGAGCTGCAGGACCGCTGGATGGTGTTCGCCGAGGCGGCACTGGAGGCCGGGGCGCGCGCGGTCTTCTCGCTCCCGCTGCGGATCGGGGCGATCAGCCCGGGGGTACTGGATCTGTACGCCCAGGTCCCGGTCCGGTTGGACGCGGAGGAACTGGCGGACGCCCTGGCCTTCGCCGACCTCGCGACGCTGGTGCTGCTCGACGCGCGCATCGGCGAGGCGGGCGGGCCGCCCGGCGACTCCGGCGAGGACCTGGGCGCTTACCGGGCGGAGATCGACCAGGCCACCGGCATTCTGACGGTCCAGCTCGACGTCGGCATCGACGAAGCCTTCGTCCGCCTGCGTGCGTACGCCTACGCGCACGGCCGCCGGCTCGCGGAGACCGCCGCCGACGTGGTGGCCCATCGGCTCCGGCTCCCACCGGACGAGGAGACCTGACGCCCCGGCCGCGCGTCCCGCCCCGCGTCCGGCCCCGCGCCGGCTCTCCGCCGATATGTGCGCCGTACTTCCCGGCCGTTCGGCACGGGACTAGTCTCATCTCAACCGAGGGTGCCGTGATGGATCAGCAGTTCCTGGCCAAGACCTTCGTCGAGCTGGCCGACAACCTGGTCGCCGACTTCGACCTCATCGACTTCCTGCGGCTGCTCACCGACCGCTGCGTCGGCATGCTCGACGCGAGCGCCACCGGAGTGCTCCTCGCCGACCTGGACGGCCGACTCCGCGTGATGGCCGCCTCCGACGAACAGGTGCGCCTGCTGGAGCTCTTCCAGCTCCAGAACGACGAGGGCCCCTGCCTGGAATGCTTCCGCACCGGCGTGCCGGTGATCGTGCACGACCTCGGGACGGTGACCGAACGCTGGCCGCGCTTCGCGGTGGCGGCCCGGCGGGCGGGGTTCGAGTCGGTCCAGGCGCTGCCCATGCGGCTGCGGGACGAGGTGGTCGGCGCGCTGAACCTCTTCTGCACCGCTCCCGGCGGATTCGACCCGGCGCTCACGCCCGTCGCCCAGGCCCTGGCCGACGTCGCCACCATCAGCCTGCTGCAACAGCGCGGCGCCCGGCGCAGCACGGTGCTGAACGAGCAGTTGCAGACGGCGCTGAACAGCCGGGTACTGATCGAACAGGCCAAGGGGAAGCTCGCGGAGCGCGAAGGCATCGACATGGAGCGGGCGTTCAGCGCGCTGCGCGGTTACGCCCGCTCCCACAACCGGCGTCTGTCCGAGGTGGCCCGCGCCTTCATCGACGACTCCGAGCCGCTCGCCGGACTGGGGTCCTGACCCCGCCGGGCGGCCGGAGCGGTCACTTCCGGCCGCCGTGGTCCCGACGGTCCTCGCGCCGCCGGCGCGCCCGGTGGTTACGGCTGTAGCGGCGGTCCCAGCGTTCCGTGCGATCCCGGCGCTGCTGGTAGTCCCGGTACCCCGCGGCGTCGGAACGGCCGCCGCGGCCGATGAAGCCCCCGTGGGTGCGACGGTGGCGGGTGACGCCGTAGAGCATCGCGGCCGCGGCCAGCCACCAGAGCGGTTCGAGGAAGCCAAGGCCGAGGAAGACCACGGCGAGGACGATGAGCAGCACGATCACGGAGAGCCTCCCGGCAGAACACAGCATCGATGCCAGGGGCTGGGGCTCACCGCCAGCGTAGCCCTGTCCGGCGGCTGCGGATACCGTGCCAGGTCACGCCCAGCCCTTAGCATCCGGGCATGGCATCTGACAGCAACAGCATCGGTAATGGCGTCGGTGACGGCGGCGCGTCTCCCCTCGGTGTGGAGATCGGCGCCCTGCGGGGCGGTTCGGCGGAGCTTTCGCGGTATGCGGGGCAGGTCGTGCTCGTGGTGAACGTCGCGTCCAAGTGCGGGCTGACCCCGCAGTACGCGGGGCTGGAGAAGCTGCACGAGCGGTACGCGGAGCGGGGCTTCACCGTGCTCGGTGTGCCGTGCAACCAGTTCATGGGGCAGGAGCCGGGCGGCGCGGACGAGATCGCCGAGTTCTGCTCGGCGACGTACGGCGTGACCTTCCCGATGACCGAGAAGGTGGAGGTGAACGGGGAGGGCCGGCATCCGCTGTACGCGCGGCTGACCGGGTTCGCCGACGCCGAGGGGCACAGCGGGGACATCCGGTGGAACTTCGAGAAGTTCCTGATCGGGCGGGACGGGGAGGTCGTGGCCCGGTTCGGACCGCGGACCGAGCCGGACGCGGCCGAGGTCGTGACGGCGGTCGAGGAGCAGTTGGCCTGAGCCTGAGTACGGGTATTGCCCGGGCACCAGCCGGGCCCTCTCGGCTAGGACGGCGATCTGGTCGAGAGGGCCCGGCGGGTGGTGCCTGTGCGGTGCGTGGTGTCGGGTGTCGGTGGTGGTGTCGGGTCTCGGTGGTGGTGGCGGTTACGACTTGACCGAGGTCACGAAGGCCGCCCACGCGCCGGTGGGGAAGGCCAGCTCGGGGCCCTGACGGACCTTGGAGTCACGGACGAGCAATGCCGTCGTGGCCGGGGACTTGACCTCGACGCACGCGCCGTTCCCCCCGGAATACGAGGACTTCGTCCATCCGTCCGTAGCGCCCTGAAGAATTGCCATGTTCACTCCGGTAGCAAGTTGATCGCGCCAAAGTCTTGTGATCGTTGGCGTGATCGACGCTACTCGCTGCCTTCCTCATTCGGAGCAGCCATTCACCCGACCGGATGGCATATTCCAATTGCGCCTTCCGGTCAATGTCCGTAAGGGCTATTATCCCGCGCCCCGATCAGCGGGCGTACTCCTTGGCCACGTCCTCGATGAGCTGCCGCGACTGCTCCACGTTCAGCGCCTGCGCCCGCAGGTGCTCGTACATCACCGTGTACTTCTGCACATCGTGTGCCTTCTCCAGGTACAGGTCGCTGGTCACGCCCTCGATGTACACCACGCTGGAATCGCCGGCGTCGGCGAACTCCAGGATCGAGTACTGGCCGTTGATGCCCGGGTGCGCCCCGACGTCGAACGGCAGCACCTGCACGGTGATGTGCGGCAACTGCGACATCTCGGCGACGTGCTCCAACTGCTCCCGCATCACCTGCCTGCTGCCGACGAGGCGGCGCAGCGCGGCCTCGTCCAGGACCACCCACAGCCGCAGCGGGTTGGTCTCGGCGGCGATCCGCTCCTGTCGCCGTATCCGCACCTGCACACGTTTCTCGATGTCGGCGACGGACGTCTCCGGCAGCGCGCCCGGGATGAGGGCCTCCGCGTACCCCCGCGTCTGCAACAGGCCGGTGATGATCTGGGGTTCGTAGGTCCGCAGCGACTCCGCGTCGGTCTCCAGGCCGATGTAGACGCTGTACGGGATGTCCCCGAACGCGTGCCACCAGCCCTGCTGCCGGGAGTCCTTGGCCATCTGCATCAGCGAATCGACGATCCGCTGGTCCTCCACCTCGTAGACCCCGCACAGGTCGCGGACGTCACGCTGGCTGATGGAGCGCCGGCCGTTCTCCAAACGGCTGATCTTCGACTGCGAGACCAGCAGCCGCTCCGCCACCTCCTCGGCCGTCATGCCTTTGAGCTCGCGGAGCCGGCGCAGCTCCTGGCCCAGCCGACGCCGCCTGACAGTGGGATTGACACTCGACGCCACGGAACGTGCACCTCCGGCTGCGTGACTCATCCTGGCCACTTTGCGTATCTGCTGTTGAGCAGACTGCCACCAAGGTGGTTTCTACCGCTGGCAAATGGTCGATACGCGCCGCGTACACGCCAGTTCGAGATCGGCACCCGGACGCGGCCGCGCGGGTGGCATGCGGACGCGCGGGGCGGCGGGACCGGGTCGTCGTCCGGACGTCCGGTTCTGTCGCCCCGCGCGTCCGGCGGCTCCCGTACCGGGTCTTGGGGACTGTCGGTGCGGCGGCTCGGTGCGGTCATGCGGGTCGTACGGGCGCTGCGAGGGTGCTACGAGTGCTGCGGGTGGTGCTGGTGGTGCGGTGGGTGTCGCCGTGGGTCAGTGGGCCACGGCGCGCGCCATGGGACCGTGGTGCGGTTGCACGTGGACGCCACGGGCGGGTTCCGGCGCGGCCCTGCCGCCGACGGCCGGGCCGCCGGGTGGGGCGGGACTGCGGCGCGGCTGCGCCCCCGCGCCGTTCTGGACGTCCATCACGGCGTGCGCCACGAGTCCGCCCATGGGGTCGTGCCTGATCAGGTCCCGGAGCCGGGAGCGGGAGGACCGCCCCTCGTTCCCCGGGTAGAGGTGCTTGCCGAGACCGACCGCGTGCGCCAGTGCGGCGAGCGCCGCGGTCCGCGGGTCCGGCGGTACGCCGGTGCGGATCGCGGAGTCCAGCCGGGACCTGATCTCCCGGCTGATCGCCGTGTCCGTCGCCTGGTAGCGAGTCGTCGGCAACACCCCGCACATCTGGCCGGCCACGGCATGCACCATGCCGCACCGCTCCAGATGCGAGAGGTAGGTCTGACGGAGCCCCAGCCGGGGTCCGCCGATCCAGTTCACCGCGCGTACGGGGGCGCCGCGCCTTCGCAGCAACTCCAACGCGCAGTCCAAGGTCGGATCTCCAGTCGGCCGTGGTGCCACCACGGCGATACGATCCCCGTCTGGGGCTATCCGTCCGGCCAGCGCCAGCTCCACGAGCTGTGCTCCGGCCAGACCCAGGTCGAGCGACTGCGGCTGTGCGGTGGTACCCGTCGTCGGGTCCAACGCCAGCAGCAGAAGCTCCTCCGGAAGTGTTCTGCGGCTCCTGCCCATCCATGCCTCCCCGCGTGGATGACAGACAGGGTGACCCCTCTCACATTGGTCTGTCGAGGGTGCGTGACCGCTTCGTGAGGGAACCGGCAGGTATGTCGTTCTCGTCTACCGCGTGGGGCCGGCGCGTACACAGGACACTGGTACATGGTTCGGACAACGCTACGGAGCGGTGTCCCGGGCGTCGGTCCACGGTTCGGTACGCGTACGCAGGACGTGCGGCGCGAGGAGGAGGCATCGGTGGCGGGCGAGTCCCCCGACAGGTCGAAGCAGCGCGAGTCGTCGACAGAACGGACGTCGGGGAGCGCCGGCCCGGTTCCCGAGGCGCGGACGGAGCCGGACGGGGCGCGTGATCCGCGACTGGCGGTCGCGCGGGAGTCCGGGCCCGAGGTGCGGCGCTCCGCGTCGGGCGGCGCCGCCGTCGACACCGCGACCCGCGTGCGGGCTGTCTCCGACGGGGGTACGGAGCCGGCGGCGGCCGGGGACGGGGACGGCTCCGGTACGCCGAGGGACGGCCGGCTCCAGGAGGCCGTGGCCGCGTGGGTGCGGCCGGGGCCCGCCGACGGGGACGTGGGCGCCGAGGGGGACGCCGGGGGCGCCAAGAGCCCCCAGAAGCCCGGGAAGGCCGTGACAGGCGCCCAGGAGGCCCGGGAGGGCCGGGATGCCCAGGGGGGCACGGAGAAGGACGTGGTGGCCTCCGGCGGGAACGGGGACGGCGCGGAGGGCGACGGCGAGGGCGAGGGCGCTGACTCCGAGGCCGCCGCCGGGAGTGCCGCCGACGATGTCGAGCCCAACGGTGACTCCGAGGCCGACGCCGAGGCCGACGTGAAGCCCGACGTCGAGGCCGAGGCCGAGGCCGGGTCCGAGTCCGGCGCCGCCGCCACGACCGACGCCGAGCCGAAGCCCGACGCGAAGCCCGAAGCCGAAGCCGAGCCCGAGCCCGAAGCCGAGCCCGAGTCCGCATCCGAGCCCGGCCCCGACGTTCCCGCCAAGACCGCCAAGCCCGCCACGACCGCCGAGCCCGAGGACGCGCCCCCCACCGACGAACCCGCCGACGACGCCACCTCCGACACCGACATCACCACCGGCGCCACCCCCACCGATCAGCCCACCGCCGTCTTCAAGGCGCCGCGGCCCGCCGCGCCCCCGGTCGACCAGCCGACGACCATGCTCAAGCTGGGCGACGTCCCCGCGAAAGCCGAGAAGACCGGCACGGCCGACGAAGCAGACGCAGCAGACGAGGCCGGCGAAGAAACCGAAGACGTCAAAGACGTCAAGGGCGAAGCCCCCGCCGAGCGCACCAGCAAATTCGTCGCGCTCAAGCCGCTGGACGAGCCGGCGACACGCAAGGCGCCGCCGGCCGCCGACGACACCGCCGCGCTGC
Organism: Streptomyces ziwulingensis; assembly: GCF_039542605.1. Taxonomy (NCBI): domain Bacteria; kingdom Bacillati; phylum Actinomycetota; class Actinomycetes; order Kitasatosporales; family Streptomycetaceae; genus Streptomyces; species Streptomyces ziwulingensis. The sequence continues at coordinate 162,321 of NZ_BAABIG010000043.1, read as the reverse complement.
CCGCGTCGGCGGCGGCGCCGGCCCACCCCGAGCGCACCTCGCAGCAGCCGCTGCCGCCCAAGCCGCCGCTGGATCTGCTCGCGGAGCTGACCAACACCCCGCCGCCGCCGGAGACCGCGCTGCGCACGGCCGTACGGCGGGTCAAGATCTGGACGCCGTTGGTCCTGCTGATGCTCGTCGTCCTCGGCGTCGTACAGACCGTGCGTCCGCTGCCCGCGCCCACCCTCGACCTCACCGCCGAGGAGAGCTTCACCTTCGACGGCGCCAAGGCCGGCATCGCGTGGCCGGCCGAGGGGCAGGCCGCCCTGGACGTGCAGGGCATCGGTTCGTTCGGCTCCTCCGGTGAGCAGCGGCCCGTGCCGATCGCCAGCGTCGCCAAGGTCATGACGACGTACCTGATCCTCAAGGACCACCCGCTGAAGAGCGGCGCCGAGGGTCCGAAGATCAATATCGACCAGACCGCCGAGGACCAGTCGGACGCGGGCGACGAGTCGACCGTCGAGGTCTTCAAGGGCGACTCGATCACGCAGCGCGAGGCCCTGGAGGGCGTTCTGATCGCGTCCGCGAACAACGTGGCGCGACTCCTCGCCCGCTGGGACGCGGGGTCGGAGAAGGCGTTCGTGGCGAAGATGAACGACGCCGCGAAGGACCTCGGCATGGCCGACACGACGTACACCGACCCCTCGGGGCTGAACAACACGACCGTCTCCACGGCCGTGGACCAGGTGAAGCTGGCCAAGGCGGCGATGAAGCAGCCGGCGTTCCGCGAGGTCGCCGCGATGATGTCGTACGTCGACTACAAGGGCGCCAAGCACAACAACTGGAACCAGCTCGTCGGCTACAACGACGTCGTCGGCATCAAGACCGGCACCACCACCTCCGCCCTCGGCAACCTCGTCTTCGCGGCGAAGAAGGAGGTCGACGGCGAGACGCGGACCATCGTGGGGGCCGTGGTGCGCCAGCCGGCCGGCGGCTCGGACAACACGATCCTCCAGGGCGCGCTCTCGGCCGGCGACAAGCTGGTCCGGGCCGCGCAGGACGCGCTGAAGTCCGCGACGATCCTGAAGAAGGGCGATGTCGTCGGGTACGTGGACGACGGTCTCGGCGGCCGTACGCCGGTCGTCGCGACGCAGAACGTGAAGGCGGTGGGCTGGGCGGGACTGACCGTGAAGCTGACGTTCACGGCGGACGAGGTGCCGCACACCGCGAAGGCCGGCACCAAGGTGGGCGCGCTCACCGTGGGTGACGGCGGCACCAGCGGTGCCGTCAAGGTCCCCGTCGCCCTCCAGCGGGATCTCGTGGAACCCGGCTTCACGGACAAGCTGACCCGTCTCGGCTGACACCGGGCGGTACGGCGTCCTCGCGCACCCCGTCGGCGGGCCCCCACCCGGGAGCCCGGCGGCGGGGTGCGTGCTAGCGTCACGAAACGGGCAAGCCGACCGATGGCGCGGACGCGGGCGTGAACCGCGCGGGAACCGGGCACGGCCGAGAGTTGAAGACGGGACACGGGGAGTGCCTTCAGGTGGCCACTGCGGAGCCGACACACGCCGACGACGCCGATCCCGGGCCGGAGCACGGCCCTCGAATACCGGCGTCCAGGACCGCCCCGGACGGACCGCACGACCGCACTCCTGAACCCGAACCCGAGCCCGATCCCGAGCCCGATCCCGATCCTCGGCCTCGGCCTCGGGCCGAATCCGGGCCCACCGGACCCCTCCAGAAGGTCCGCGCGCTCCTCCTGCGCCACCCCGCCCTCTTCGTCACCGCCGTCTCCGGTGTGCTGCACGTCGTCTGGTTCTTCACGTTCGCGAACAGCGGCGGGGATCTGGCGGCCCAGGACGCGTGGGCCGAGTTCGTCGGACGGCACCCGGACTCCGCGTACAACCTCGCCTGGTACGGCGGGATGCACCCGGTGTCGTACAGCGTGGTGTCGCCGTACCTGATGTCGGTGCTCGGGGTGCGGACCACGATGATGATCGCGGGGACCGTCTCCGCCGGGCTGCTGACCATGGTCCTGATCCGCGGCCGGGCGGTCCGCAACCCGCTGTGGGCGGCGCTGGCGGGTGTCTACGCGCTGCTGTGCAACGCGGCGTCGGGCCGGGTGACGTTCGGCCTCGGCACGCTGTTCGGGCTGGGCGCGGTGGCCGTGGTGTTCTGCTGGCCGTACCGGTGGCGGTACAAGCGGTGGGCGAAGGCGCTGTGCGCGGCGCCGCTGGCCGCGCTGGCGACGATGGCCTCGCCGGTGGCGGGTCTCTTCGTGGGCCTGGTGGCGGTGGCGCTGTTCCTGCAGAAGCGGCGGCCGGGCGCCTGGGCGCTGGGCATCGCGCCGGCCGTGGTGGTGGCGCTGTCGGCGTGGCTGTTCCCGTTCTCCGGAACCCAGCCGATGTCCTTCGGTTCGGCGAGCCTGCCGCTGCTGTACGCGGTGCTCGTCTTCTGGTTCGTGCCGCGCACCTGGACGACGGTGCGGATCACCGCCGCGGTGTACGGGCTCTCCGTGCTGCTGGTCTGGCTGATCAGCTCGCAGATCGGCTCCAACGTCACCCGGCTGTCGATGCTCTTCGCCGGGGTGGCGCTGGTGGCCGCGCTGCCGTTCACCGTCCCGCGGACGCGCAGGTGGTACGCGCTGGTCTTCTGCGTGGTCGGGTTCACCGTGTGGATCGGCTACAAGTCGGTCGACGACGTCGTGCACACCACGCCGGCCGCCTCCTGGGCGCGGGAGCTGGCACCGCTGGTCAACGAGTTGCAGGAGGTCGGCGCGGAGCGCGGCCGGGTGGAGGTCGTGCCGGCCCGCTCGCACCGCGAGGCGTCCGCGCTCGCCCCGTACGTGAACCTCGCGCGCGGCTGGAACCGCCAGGCCGACATGGAGCGCAATCCCCTCTTCTACGACGACACGCTCAACTCGGCCAATTACCACGAGTGGCTGGAGCGGTGGGCGGTGCACTTCGTGGTGGTGCCGAAGGACGACCCGGACGGTGACGGCGGCGAGCGGGAGCGGGAACTGGTCCAGCGGGGGCTGCCGTATCTGAAGCAGATCTGGGGCGACGCCAACTGGCAGCTCTTCCGGGTGAGCGATCCGGCGCCGTTGGCCGGGCCGCACGCCGAGGTGCAGCGGGCCGAGCAGGGCGAGTGGACGATCCAGGTGAAGGAGGCGGGCCGGATCCTGGTCCGCATCCCGTACTCGCCGTGGCTGAGCATCGTCGACGCCGAGGGCAGGAGCCTGCGGGCGCCGCAGGAGACGGAGGCGTCGAAGAACGCGGCGGACGGCGAGGAGAAGACGTACGAGAACGTCGACGGCTGCCTGATGGAGACCGAGGAGGACGCCGACGGCGACAAGTGGACGGTGCTGCTCGCGCCGGAGAAGGGCACCTACCGGCTGGCGGCGCCCTACCAGCTTCCGCGCGGCACCCCGTGCCCGGAGGAGTGGCGCTGAGCCGCCGATCGGCACCCCGCCGGGGCACCGCCCGGCACCTCACCAACTGTTCATGTCCGTGAACTCAGGTCATCGAGGCGAACATCTTTACTTCCTCTTGACCTTCCGCTTCCTTGTCGTGCCCGCGTCGCCCCACCCACGATGAGCGGGCACTTCGCGGCCTTCCTCGCCCCTACCCCGCTCAGGCGAAGTGCCAACAGGATGAGCGGAGTTCACAAGGCGGACCCTGGAAGGGGGGCACGCACATGAACAGTCTCGACTGGGCCGTGCTCATCGGCTACTTCGCGGTGATGGTCGCCATCGGCGTCTGGTCGCACAAGCGCGTGGAGAGCGTCAGCGACTTCTTCACGGCCGGCGGCAAGATGCCATGGTGGCTCTCCGGTATCTCGCACCACATGTCGGGCTACAGCGCGGTGATGTTCACCGGCTACGCGGGCATCGCCTACACGTACGGCGTCACGTCCTTCGTGACCTGGTCCTTCCCCATCGCGCTCGGCATCGCCATCGGGTCGAAGCTGTTCGCGCCCCGCATCAACCGGCTGCGCTCACGGCTGCACGTCGCCTCTCCGCTGGAGTACCTGAAGAACCGGTACAACCTGCCCACCCAGCAGGCGCTGGCCTGGTCCGGCATGCTGCTGAAGATCGTGGACGTCGGCGCGAAGTGGGCGGCCATCGCCACCCTGCTGTCGGTGTTCACCGGGATCTCCCTCAACGAGGGCATCCTCATCACCGGCGTGATCACCGGCATCTACTGCACGATCGGCGGCCTCTGGGCGGACGCGCTGACCGAACTGGGCCAGTTCATCATCCAGTTGCTGGCCGGCGTGGCGATGTTCATCGCGGTGGTCGCGGAGCTGGGCGACCACGGCGGCTTCTTCGGCGTCTGGGACGAGCCGGCCCTCCAGGGCCACGGGAAGCCGCTGGTGGGGCCGTACGGCACGGTGTTCCTGCTCGCGTTCCTCTTCATCAAGCTGTTCGAGTACAACGGCGGCATGCTCAACCAGGCGCAGCGCTACATGGCGACGCGCAACGCCCGCGAGGCGGAGCGCTCCGCGCGGCTGTCGGCGGTGCTGTGGCTGGTCTGGCCGCTGGTGCTGTTCTTCCCGATGTGGATGTCGCCGCTGCTGGTCGAGTCGCAGAAGCCGGACGGCTCCGACTCCTACGCCCTGATGACCGAACAGCTCCTGCCGCACGGCCTGTTGGGCCTGGTCATCGTCGGCTTCTTCTCGCACACGATGGCCATGTGCTCCTCCGACGCCAACGCGATCGCGGCGGTGTTCACGCGGGACGTGGCGCCGGTGCTGTCCTCGCGGGCGCGAGGGTGGGGCGACCGGTCCGGACTGGTGGCGGCCCGGGTGACGACGGTCGTCTTCCTCGGCCTGTCCATGGCGGTGGCCACCCAGGTCAACTCGCCCGCCTTCAAGGACATCATCACCGTCGTGATCAAGTGGGTGGCCGGTCTCATGGGTCCGATCGCCATCCCGATGATGCTCGGCCTGCTGCGGCCCTTCCGCCGCTCGGGCCCGACGGCGGCGCTCACCAGTTGGGGGCTGGGCCTGCTGGCCTTCTGGCTGGTCAACTACCCGATCAACTGGGCCGTCGAGGGCGGCGTACCGCTCCAGTACCAGGTGTCGATCCCGCTCGCGGTCTCCCTCATCCTCTACATCCTGATCGGCTTCCTGAAGCCGGAGGACACACCGGAGCGGCTCGCGATCATCGAACGGGTCAACACCGACGGCGACGACTCCGCGGCGGCGGCCGTTCCGGCGCCGGCCGGCGGGGCGGGCGACGCGCTGGGCAACCGGTCACCGGTGAAGGACTGACCGGCCTCCGGCTCGGGGTTCAGGTTCACGCCCGCGGGCAGCGCCGGGGTCACGCCCTCGGGTAGCGCGCCAGCCAGCCCGGGGAGGAACCGGCCGGCCCGTGCAGGGCGGGACCCTGGGTCATCTCCATCGCGAAGTCGTCGGCCAGCTCCAGGATCGTGGGACGGCCCTCCAGTTCGGCCAGCCAGGCCGGCGGGAGGGCCGTTTCGCCGTGCAGGGCGCCGAGCAGTCCGCCGGTGAGGGCTCCCATGGCGGCCGAGGCCCCGTCGTGGTTGACCGCGAGCCGCAGCCCCTGCCGTACGTCCTCGCCGACCAGGGCGCAGTAGACGGAGGCCGCCACCAGCGCCTCCGCCGTGCCCGCGCCGATCAGCTCGGCCACCCGCGCGGGCGTGGGCAGCCCCTGCCGCACCGCGCCCAGGGCGTGCTGCAACGCGTCGGAGACCGGGTCGTGTCCGGGCCGGGCGGCGAGCAGCGCCAGCGCCTTCTGCACGCCGCCGTCGAGGCTGTCGCCGCGGGCCAGCGCGTGCACGATCACGGCGTACGCGCCCGCCGCGAGGCAGCCGGCCGGGTGGCCGTGGGTCTGCGTCGCGCACTCCATGGCGAGCTGTACGACGAGCTGCGGTTCCCAGCCGACCAGCAGCCCGAACGGCGCGGAGCGGGCGGCGGCCTCGGGCCCGCGGGCGCCGGGGTTCTTCGGGGCGTCCGGCGTCCCCATCGACTCGTCCCCCAGCCCGAGCAGCAGCACGCGGGGCGCGTCGCGCCGGGCGTACAGCCACTCCTCGCGGGCCAGCCAGCCGTCGTCCTTGCGGCGCTCGTCGGGACCCCAGTCACGCTGGGTCGCCAGCCAGCGGCGGTAGGCGCGGTGCAGGTCGGTCGGCGGGTGCCAGGCGCCGGTGTCGCGGCGCACCTGGGCCCGGATCAGCCCGTCCACGGAGAACAGGGTGAGCTGGGTGAGGTGAGTGACGGCACCGCGCCTGCCGTGGGCGGCGGCCAGATCGGCCACGCCGTCCGGTCCGTGCGCCGCCCGGATCTCCGCCAGCCCGAGCCCGTCCACGGGGGCGCCGAGCGCGTCCCCGACCGCGGCCCCGAGCAGCGTCCCGCGCACCCGGCTCCGGAAGTCCTGCTGCTCGGCTCGGCCCCAGAGGGCACCGGAAGTCCCGCCCACCCAGTCCTCCCGGGTCCCCGTCCGTACGTACGACCTACGGCACTGTAATCGAACGGGGACGGTCAGTTCAGGGCGGAGAGTGTGAGGGTGTGTTCACGATCGCCGGTGGGATCGGTACGGGCATCGGGATCAGCGGCTCGTCCTCCGCGCCGCTCGGCACGGCTACGCCGCCCGTGGGGTGGTGGGGCGGCAGTCGCGGCAGCGGCCCGGGGTCGGGGCGCGGAACGCGCGGTCGCAGCCGTCGCAGGTGTGGAGGGGGTACGGGCGGTGGACGGGGGGTGCCGCGGGTGGTGGGGGCGGGAGGCTCGGGGGGAGGTCTTCGGTGAGGCGGTGGTGGAGGAAGGCGGCCGGGTGGCGGATCGGGTCCGCGGGCAGGCCGTTCGTCAGGACGCGTTCCAGCGTCGTGGCGGGGACGCCTCGTTCCAGCCATACCTGTACCGCCGGGGTGAGGCGGCGTACGTCCCGGGCCGTGAGCAGCAGGCGCGGCTCGTCGACGCCGAGGCGGATGAGCAGGCGGGCCGCCTTCGGGTGGTCGGGCCGCGGCTTCTCCGGTTCTGGGTCCGGGTCATGACTCGACCCGATCGAAGACGCTCCTTGGTGCGCCTGAGGTACCCGTGCTCCTCCAGCTCGCGCAGCGCCGCCGCGATCCGGATCTCGCCCTCGGGGAACTTCTTGGCCAGTGCCTTGATGCCGATCGGTGTGCCGGCGGGCAGCGACTGGATGTGGAGCGCCAGGCCGATCGCCGTCAGCGACAGGTCCCGGTGCTGGGCGAGGTGGTTGCCGACCACGGTGAAGTTCTCGGTGTGCGGCACGTTGACGTGCTCGACGCCTCCGGTGAAATGACCGGACGGACGGGGCTCGGGGGCGCTAGGGTTCAACGTAGTCATGGGGAAGCTGTTCTCTTCCTTGATGATCAGGCCCTCGCAGTGGGATGGCAGTCCCGGCGGGGGCCGATTCGTGTCTGCCGGTTGTCGTCGCAGACGCTGCACTACGAACACCCTGTCGCGCCAGTCAGGTACGGTCCGCGTACGCGGCGCCCCCAGTCGTCCAACTGGCGTTCCGCGAGCAGTCGGGCGAGGTGCGCGCCTCGCCGGGTCGCGGACAACTGGGACGCGGTCGGCACGGACAAGGCCCCTCGGGGCGGGCGGCGAACTGTCGGCGACGAAGGTGGCGATCGACCGGTACGTGGCCGCCCGAATGCCCGGAAGTCCGTCTTCGGCCGGACGCCCCGGCCGCTCCTCACCTTTGTCCAGGAAGAGGTGACTCTCCGCGGCCCGCTCGGGGACAGAATGACACTGCGGAGACAGCTCGAACACCCGGCGCAGGAGGGCATGTTGCCGTACGTAGAGGTCCAGGTGATGCCGACCGACCGGGATGGTCACGCGGGTACGGCCGGTTCCATGCGGCTACCGCGCTTGCGGGACGGCAAGATCGTCGGCCACTCGGAAGGGCAGTTGCACAGCCGCCTCATCAATGACATCGAGAAAAGTGCTGGTGCGACTCACACCGCCCGGCCCCACCTCACCGTCACGGACACCTCGTGGGCCGCGTTCACCCGCACAGTCGCTTCGCCCGGTCGACCGGCACAGTTCATGATCCGTTGGTGTCCCGCCCGTCAGGGCACCGAATGATTTCGGCCATGAAGAACATGAAGAACAAGACGCGTGTCAGTGCGGTGTGCGCCCTCTCGGCCGCCGCGCTGCTCACCGGGGTCACCGCCCCGATCGCCTCCGCCGCGCCCTCGCACCACACCGGCGGCGGGCAGTCCGCGCGGGCGATACCGTTCACCGCCGCCGAGGTGACGGCGCAGGACGACGGTTCGTACAAGGTCACCTGGAAGGCGCCCGGCGTGCGCAAGGTCGCCGTCCGGGCGGGCGGGCGTACCGTCGCCACCGGTGGGTCGGCCGGCTCGGTCACCGTCAGGGGACTGCGCGCCGCCGACCGCCAGTGGTTCGACCTGGTGCCCGAGCGCGGCGGCGAGCTGCGCCTGGCCGACCGGCTGATCCAGCTCGACGGCACGGTCAACTTCCGGGACGCCGGCGGCTACCGCACCGCGGCCGGCCAGTGGGTCAAGATGGGCGTCGTCTACCGCTCGGACGCCTGGGACAAGCTCACCGACGCCGACCTGGCGAAGCTGAGGCGGCTGGGCATCGAGGTCGACTACGACCTGCGCATGACCTCCGAGCGGACCGCCGCGCCGGACCGGCTGCCCCGCGGGGTCGCCTACGTCTCGGCGAACGTCAGCGGTGACGCGGGCGGCGGCGGCTGGTCGATGCCGACGACCGCCGAGGGCGCCGTGCAGATGATGATCGACGGCGAGAAGTCGATGGTCAGCAGCGACACCGGCAAGGCCGCCTACACCAAGGTGTTCAACGGCATCGCGGACGACGCCGACGGCTCGGTGTACCACTGCACGGCCGGCAAGGACCGTACCGGCTGGGCGAGCGCCACCCTGCTCACCGCCCTCGGCGTGCCGCGCGCGACGGTCATGAAGGACTACCTCGCCTCCAACGACTACCGCGCCGAGGCCAACGCCGCCGCCCTGGCCGCGATGCCGGCCGCGCAGGCCGCGGTCTACAAGCCGATGCTGGACGTGCGCGCGGAGTACCTGAACTCCGGCTTCGCCGAGGTGGCGGACGCGTACGGCTCCTTCGGCACGTACACGAAGAAGGCGCTCGGCCTGGACGCCAAGGAACTGCGCCACCTGAAGGCCGAACTCCTCGTCGGCTGAGGCTCTGCCGGGCCGGCCGTGAGCGCTACTCGATCACGGTGACCTGCGTGCCCGCCGTCGCGAACTTCCACACGGCCGCGCCGTCCGCCTTGTGCAGCCGGATACCGCCGGTCGTCGCACCCGCGGCGGGCGGCGGGGGCGAGGAGCCGTCGACGGCGTTGGAGAAGCCGACGTTGACGCCGTCCGCGAGGGCGAAGTAGACGATGTTCTCGACCTCGACGCCGTCCGAGCCGGTCGTGGCCTCGGTGCGGCTGCCGATCGTGTAGCTGCCGGGGTCCGGGCTCGCCGTGCCCGGCCACACCGTGAAGGTGCGCCGGCCGGCGTCGCTGGCGTCGACCAGCCAGACCCGCTTCTGGCCGAGGGAGTACACGATCCGCCGTCCGGTGCCGGAACCGTCCGGCACCCGGGCGGGTGGGGGCGTCGAGGGGCTGGGGGACGCGGTCGCCGAGGCCGAGGGGGTCGGCGAGACCGCCGCGGCGGTGGGCTTCGGACCCTGGTCGGCCTGCATGGCCAGCACGGTCACCGCCGCTGTCGCGCCCGCGGTCAGACCGCTGACCCAGGCCCACGAAGGAAGTCGGGCAGGCACGGGCACGCATCTCCTCAGCTACGAAAGACCTCCGATCATCGTACTGCCAGCGTCCCGGTTCCCGGTCCGCGACGGCGTCTTCAGTCCAGTACCGGTAGCAGCTCCGGCAGGTGGCCGTCCGACGCCGCCGCCGCCCGACGCCGTTCCTCCGGGACCTCGCCGTACAGGGTGGTGCGGGGCCTGGCGGGGCGGCCGGCCGCGTCCGCGACCGCGATCAGGTCCTTGACCGACTTGTACGAGCCGTAGGACGAGCCCGCCATGCGGGAGATCGTCTCCTCCATGAGGGTGCCGCCGAGGTCGTTGGCGCCGGAGCGGAGCATCTCCGCCGCACCCTCGGTACCCAGTTTCACCCAGCTTGTCTGGATGTTCGGAATCCAGGGGTGCAGCAGGAGGCGGGCCATCGCCGTCACCGCGCGGTTGTCGCGCATCGTCGGGCCGGGGCGGGCGATGCCGGCCAGGTAGACGGGCGCGTTGGTGTGGATGAAGGGCAGCGTGACGAACTCCGTGAAGCCGCCCGTGCGCTGCTGGATGCCGGCCAGCGTGCGCAGGTGGCCGAGCCAGTGGCGGGGCTGGTCGACGTGGCCGTACATCATCGTGGAGGAGGAGCGGATGCCCAGTTCGTGGGCGGTCTCGATGACCTCGATCCAGGTCGCCGCGGGCAGCTTGCCCTTGGTGAGGATCCAGCGGACCTCGTCGTCGAGGATCTCGGCGGCGGTGCCGGGGACGGAGTCCAGGCCCGCTTCCTTCGCCGCGCTCAGCCACTCGCGGATCGACATGCCCGTGCGGGTCGCGCCGTTGACGACCTCCATCGGCGAGAAGGCGTGCACGTGCATGCCGGGGACGCGCTCCTTGACCGCCTTCGCGATGTCGAAGTACGCCGTCCCGGGCAGGTCCGGGTGGATGCCGCCCTGCATGCAGACCTCGACCGCGCCGACCTCCCACGCCTGCTGGGCGCGGTCGGCGACCTGGTCCAGGGAGAGGGTGTAGGCGTCGGCGTCGGTGCGGCGCTGCGCGAAGGCGCAGAAGCGGCAGCCGGTGTAGCAGACGTTGGTGAAGTTGATGTTCCGGGTGACGATGTACGTGACGTCGTCGCCGACGGCCGCCGCGCGCACGTCGTCCGCGACGCGGGCCAGGGCGTCGAGGGCCGGGCCGTCCGCGTGCAGGAGGGCGAGCGCCTCGTCGTCGGTCAGCTTCGTGGGATCGTCGGCGGCGGTCGCCAGCGCCTGCCGTACGTCGGTGTCGATGCGCTGCGGGACCATGCCGGGGGCCGCCGCCTCGCGCAGGGCGTCCCAGTCGCCGTAGACCTCGTCGAAGTCGTCGCGGCGGTCGGCGGTGCGGCCGTCGGTGTCGATGGTGCGGTGCAGGTCGGTGCGGCCGGACGCCTCGAAGACCTCCTCCGGCTCCTGCCACGGCCGGCCCTCGACCACCGCGTCGGGGACGGCGAGGCCGGTGGCCGGGTCGGCGAGGGCGCGGACGTGCGGGAGCAGGCGCGGGTCCAGCCAGGGTTCGCCGCGCCGGACGAACTCGGGGTAGACGCAGAGACGTTCCCGCAGCGCGAATCCGGCCGCGCGGGACCGCTCGGCCAGTTCCTCGATCCGCGGCCAGGGGCGCTCGGGGTTGACGTGGTCGATGGTGAGCGGGGAGACCCCGCCCCAGTCGTCGATGCCGGCGCCGATCAGCCGCTCGTACTCGGCGTCGACCAGGTTGGGCGGGGCCTGGAGACAGGCGGACGGGCCCATGACGATCCGGGCGACGGCGACCGCGGCGACCAGGTCGTCCAGTTCGGCGTCGGGCATGCCGCGCATCGCGGTGTCCGGCTTGGCGCGGAAGTTCTGGATGATCAGTTCCTGGACGCCGTGGTAGGCGCGGGCGACCTTGCGCAGCGCGAACAGCGACTCGGCGCGCTCCTCGTACGTCTCCCCGATGCCGAGCAGGATGCCGGAGGTGAAGGGGACCGAGGAGCGGCCGGCGTCCTCCAGGACGCGCAGCCGGACGGCCGGTTCCTTGTCCGGGGAGCCGTGGTGCGGGCCGCCCGGCTCGGACCACAGGCGGGTCGCGGTCGTCTCCAGCATCATGCCCATCGACGGGGCCACCGGCTTCAGGCGCTGGAAGTCCGTCCACGACAGCACCCCCGGGTTGAGGTGCGGCAGGAGGCCGGTCTCCTCCAGGATGCGGACGGAGATCGCGCGGACGTAGGCGATCGTGTCGTCGTAACCGTGCGCGTCGAGCCACTCGCGCGCCTCGGGCCAGCGCTCCTCGGGCTTGTCGCCGAGGGTGATCAGGGCTTCCTTGCAGCCGAGGGCGGCACCCTTGCGGGCGATGTCGAGGACCTCGTCCGGGGACATGAACATGCCGTGGCCCTCGCGGCGCAGCCTGCCGGGGACGGTGACGAAGGTGCAGTAGTGGCACTTGTCCCGGCAGAGCCGGGTCAGCGGGATGAAGACGCTCTTGGAGTAGGTGATGACCCCCGGCCGGCCGGCCGCCTGCAGACCCGCGTCCCGGACCCGGGCGGCGGAGGCGGCCAGGTCCTCCAGGTGCGCGCCCCGCGCCTGGAGCAGCACGGCCGCCTCGGTGACGTCGAGGGCGACGCCGTCCCTGGCCCGTTTGAGGGCGCGACGCAGGGAGTTCTCGGTGGGGCCGGCGGGGCCGGTTCCGGCGGGCGCGTCAATCGTCATCCTTCGAGCATACGGTTGGGTTGCGCGGGTTCCGGGGGGCGCCGGGGGCGTGGGGGGCTCGTGGTGCGGGGCGGGCGGGTGCGGGCCGGTCCGGGTGGGTACGGACGGGTACGGGTGGCCTCGACTCTCCGGCGATACCTTCTTCCGTCCATTCCCCTCCCTTACACCGGAGTTCACCGCGCGATACGAAGGTTGCGCGCACCACCCGGCATCACTCTGGGGAGCAGCAGCATGTGCGAGGACGATCACACCGGTATCGGCAGACGCGCCCTGTTCGTGACGGGCACCGCCGCCGCGCTCACACTGGGAACCGTGAGCTTCGCCTCGGCCGAGGGCCGGGAGCAGGAGACCAGAACCGTACGCGGCACCCTGCCGACGGGGTCGCCGGACTTCGTGTACCTGCCCGTGGAAGTACCGCGCGGGGTGCGGGAGATCCGGGTCGCCTACACCTACGAGAGGCCCGCCGTCCCGGCCGGCACCGCGGGCAACGCCCTCGACATCGGCATCTTCGACGAGCGCGGCACCGAGCTGGGCGGCCGGGGTTTCCGGGGCTGGTCGGGCGGGGCGCGCACGGAGTTCTTCCTGCGCGCCGACGAGGCCACCCCGGGGTACCTCCCGGGGCCGGTGCGGGCGGGCACCTGGCATCTCGCGCTGGGCCCCTACACCGTGGCCCCGCAGGGACTGTCGTACGAGATCACCGTCACGCTGAGCTACGGCGAGCCCGGCACCCCGGTGCGGCCGGTGTATCCGCCGGAGCGGGCGAAGGGGCGGGGCCGGGCCTGGTACCGGGGCGACTGCCATCTGCACTCCTGGCACTCCGACGGCCGCCGCACCCCGGCGGAGATCGCGGCGCTCGCGCGGGCGGCCGGGCTGGACTTCATCAACTCCTCCGAGCACAACACGCACTCGGCGCACGCCCACTGGGCGGACTCGGCCGGTGCCGACCTGCTGGTCCTGCTGGGCGAGGAGGTGACCACGCGCAACGGTCACGTCGTCGCCCTCGGCACCGACCCCGGCACGTTCGTCGACTGGCGCTACCGGGCCCGCGACAACCGTTTCGGCCGGTTCGCCCGGCAGATCCGCCGGGCCGGCGGTCTGGTCGTACCGGCCCATCCGCACGCCACCTGCATCGGCTGCAACTGGAAGTTCGGCTTCGGCGAGGCGGACGCGGTCGAGGTGTGGAACGGGCCGTACACGCCCGACGACGAGGTGGCGCTCGCCGACTGGGACGGCATGCTGGTCGCCGCCGTGCGCGAAGGGCGTGAAGGGCGTGAAGGGCGTGAAGGGCGCGCCTGGATTCCGGCGATGGGCAGCAGCGACTCCCACCGCGACCCGGACGTCATCGGGCTGCCGCAGACCGTGGTCCTCGCCGAGGACCTGACCCGGGAGGCGATCCAGGACGGCATCCGCGCGGGCCGGTCCTATGTCGCCGAGTCGGCGCAGGTGACGCTGGCGTTCACGGCGGCCGGCGGGCGCGGGGAGCACGCCGGGATCGGGGAGCGGCTGCGGGTGGACCCGGACACCCCGGTCACCGTCCGCCTGGCGGTCACCGGCGCCCCGCGCTGCACGGTCCGCTTCGTCACCGACCAGGGCGTCCTGCACACCAGTGCCCCGCTGCCGGTGTCGGGCGCGGGCACGGTCGAGTGGCGGACCACCGCGTCGTACGCCGCCTACGTACGGGCCGAGCTGCGGCACGAGACGGCGGCGGGGCCGCTGCCCGGGGCGCTGGCGGCGTTCACGAATCCGGTGTGGCTGGGGCGCGGGTAGGACGCGACGCCGCCCCGGCCGCCGGGGGGCGGGCCTCAGGCCCTCGTCCGGGTCGGGTCGGGCCGGGCCAGGCTCCGGCCGGCCGGCGGTGCGGGCCTCAGGCCCGGTCCGGCAGGTGGCCCCCGTCGCCGTCCAGGTCGGCGACGACCGCCAAGTGGTCGGAGGGCCAGACGCCGTCCACGGGGCCGTCGCCGGCCCGCCGGACCGCCCGGACCCGGCCGAGTCCGCCGGGGCCGGGCGGGCCCACGCGGATGTGGTCTATGCGGAGTCCGGGGCCACCCGACGTGACGTAGGGGTTGGCGGGGTCCACCGTGGCGGAGGGCGCGGCCGGGTCGGCGTACCGCCAGGCGTCCAGGAAGCCCCGTTCGCCCAGGAGGCGCAGCTCGTCGGAGTCGGGCCGGGCGTTGAAGTCCCCGGTGACCACGGGCGGGAAGCCGGTTTCGCGCCGGTGTCCGGCGACGAACTCCGCGAGCGCGGCGACCTGCCCGGCGCGGACCGCCGAGGCGTTTGGCACCGAGGTCAGGTGGGTGGTGAAGAAGGGGACGAGGTGGCCGGGGGTGTCCAGTCCGGCGTACAGGGCGAGCCGGCCGTCGTCCAGTTCCTCGGGGACCGGCAGCCGCAGCACGGCCCGTTCCGCGACCGGCCAGCGGCTGAGCACCGCCGTGCCGATGCCGACCGTGTCGTCGCCGATCCGCCGCTGCCACCGGCCGGGGGCGCCGGACTCCGCCCAGGCGCAGTGCAGGCCCAGCTCCCCGGCGAGCCACTCCGCGAGGTTCCCGCCCTCCGCCGACCAGACCTCCTGGAGTCCCACCACGTCGGGCCGCAGCTCCCGCAGGACGGCGAGGACGGCCTTCTGCCGCTCCGCCCAGGGGCCGAACCGCCACCACAGATTCCAGGTCACGACCCGCACGCCCTTACCACCCGTCTCTCGCCGTTCCCGCCGTCCCATGAGGCTTTCCGTGGAACAGGGAAGAACATGAGACGGACATGAGGCGGACACGAGACGAGGAGCCGAAGAATCGATGTCGGCTCACGACGGGAAGCCGGCTCAGGGCGGAGACGACGATTCGCCCGGAGCCCTGAAGGGAGGGAGGAGAAGGCGTGCAGACCTTGTGAGATGCTGCACGCCCGCTGGTGCCCGGCGTCCCCCGCGGCTGACGGAGTCGGCATCAACAAGGCAAACTGACGGAGTTGTTCAGGATGTCTAGGGGGACCTATGGACGGTGTGCCGCGAGTTCCGGAGCAGCGGCGGTCTGGTTCCCCGGCGGAACCGGCGCCCCTGCGCTTCGCCGTGCTCGGTCCGGTGCGCGCCTGGCGCGGCACGCAGGCGCTGGCCACCGGCTCCCCCCAGCAGCGCGCCCTGCTGGCCGCCCTGCTGCTGCGCGAGGGCCGTACGGCCACGGCGGCGGAGCTGATCGACGCCCTGTGGGGCGAGGACCCGCCGTCGCAGGCACTGGCGGCGGTGCGCACCTACGCCTCCCGGCTGCGCAAGGTGCTCGACGCGGGGGTGCTGGTCAGCGAGTCGGGCGGGTACGCCGTACGGGGCCTCGGCGAAGGGGCGCTCGATCTCGCCGAGGCCCAGGACCTGGCCGCCGAGGCGGAGAAGGCGCGCAGCGAGGGTGATCTGAGCCACGCCCGGGAGCTGCTGCGCGGAGCGCTGGCGCGGTGGGACGGCGAGGCGCTGGCCGGGGTGCCGGGGCCGTACGCGCGGGCCCAGCGGGCGCGGCTGGAGGAGTGGCGGCTGCAACTGCTGGAGCTCTGCCTCGATCTGGACCTGGAGCAGGGCTGCCACGCGGAGGCCGTCTCGGAGCTGACCGCGCTGACGGCGGCCCACCCGCTGCGGGAGCGGCCGCGCGAACTGCTGATGCTCGCCCTGTACCGCAGCGGCCGGCAGGCGGAGGCGCTCGCGGTGTACGCCGACACCCGCCGGCTGCTCGACGAGGAGCTGGCCGTGGAGCCCCGGCCGGGCCTGCGCGAGTTGCAGCGCCGCATCCTCCAGGCCGATCCGGAGCTGGCGGGGCCGTCCGCCCCGCAGGCCGAGGCGCCCGCGCCGCCGGTGCGTCCGGCGCAACTGCCCGCGAGCGTGCCGGACTTCACCGGCCGGTCCGCCCTGGTCACCGAGTTGAGCGCGGTGCTGACCGGGCCGACGGGCGGGGGCTCGGGCCGGGTGATGGCGGTGTCCGCGCTGGCCGGCATCGGGGGCGTGGGCAAGACCACGCTGGCGGTGCACGTCGCCCACCGGGCCCGCGTCGCCTTCCCCGACGGGCAGCTCTACGTCGACCTCCAGGGCGCCGGCGCCCGCGCGGCGGAACCGGAGACGGTACTCGGGTCCTTCCTGCGCGCCCTGGGCACGGCGGACTCGGCGATCCCGGACTCCCTCCAGGAGCGGGCGGCGCTGTACCGGTCGCTGCTGGACGGGCGGCGGGTGCTGGTGCTGCTGGACAACGCCCGGGACGCGGCGCAGGTCCGTCCGCTGCTGCCGGGGACCGAGGGGTGCGCGGCGCTGGTGACCTCCCGGGTGCGGATGGTGGGCCTCGCCGGGGCGCACCTGCTCGACCTGGACGTGATGTCGCCGGAGGAGGCACTCGCCCTGTTCACCCGGATCGTGGGCGGGGAGCGGGTCGGCTCCGAGCGGGAGGCCGCCCTCGACGTGGTCGCCGCCTGCGGTTTCCTGCCGCTGGCGATCCGGATCGCGGCCTCCCGGCTGGCCGCCCGCCGCACCTGGACGGTGTCGGTGCTCGCCGCGAAGCTCGCCGACGAGCGGCGCCGCCTGGACGAACTCCAGGCCGGCGACCTCGCGGTGAAGGCCACCTTCGAGCTGGGCTACGGGCAGTTGGAACCGGCTCAGGCGCGGGCGTTCCGCCTGCTCGGCCTCGCGGACGGGCCGGACATCTCGCTGGCGGCGGCCGGGGCCGTACTGGACCTGCCGGCGGAGGAGACGGAGGACCTGCTGGAGTCCCTCGTCGACACCTCGCTGCTGGAGTCGGCGGCGCCCGGCCGCTACCGCTTCCACGATCTGGTCCGGCTCTACGCGCGGGCGTGCGCGGAGCGGGACGAGTCGCCGGCCGGCGAGCGGGCGGCGGCGCTCTCCCGGCTCCTCGACTTCTACCTGGCCACCACCGCCCGGGTGTACGGCATCGAGCGCCCCGAGGACCGGCTGGTCGACGCGCTGGAGCCGACCCGTTATCCGGGGCTGCCCCTGACCGGCGAGACCGCGGCCCTGGACTGGCTGTACACGGAGGCCGGTTCGCTGCTGGCCGCGGTCCGCCAGGCGGCCGGGACCGAGCGGCTGCGCCGGGCGGTGGACCTGTTGTGGGCGGCGAAGGACCTGACCGAGTCGGGTGCCTTCTCGCACCAGTACGAGGCGGCGGCGCGGGCGTCCTGCGAGGCCACGGCGGCGGCGGGCGACGCGCGGGCGGAGGGCCGGGCGCGTACCGTCCTCAGCGACGTGCTGCTGGTCTCCGGCCGGATCGAGCAGGCGGAGGACGAGGCCCGGGTCGCGATGGAGCTGGCCCAGGAGGCGGGCGACGCCACCGCCGTGAGCTGGGTGGCCAACAACCGGGGCCTGCTCTGTCTGCACCAGGGCCGGTTCGCCGACGGCAAGACCTTCTTCGACCGGGCTCTGGAGGGGCTGCGGGCGGCGGGGAACCGGCCCTTCGAGGCCACCGCCCTGGGCAATCTGTCCCGGGCCTACCTGGGCATGGGCGACACCGCGAAGGCGGTGCTGATCGCCCGGCAGGGACTGGCCGCGCACAGCCGGATCGGCCGGTCGGTACGGCTGGCCAACAGCCACTTCGCGCTCGGCGTGGCGCTGAACCAGGCCGACTGCCGCACCGAGGCGCTCGCCGAGTTCCACCGCGCCCAGCGCATCTTCCACGACCACCGGCAGCGGCTGTGGGAAGGGGTGACCAACTTCCGTATCGCGCAGGTGCATCTGGGCGCCCGGCGCCCCGCGCAGGCCGCCCGGCACGCGGAGGTGGCGCTCACCCTGGGCTGCATCGGCGGCGACCGGATGCGGGGGAACGTCCTCACCCTGCTGGGCCGGGCGCTGGCCGCGCTGGGCCAGGCGGACCGCGCCCGCGCCTGCTGGGCGGAGGCGGTCCACCTCTACGACCTGAGCAGCGCCCCGGAGGCCGACGCCGTACGCGTCCTGCTCGCACCCGCCTCGACGGGGTGAACACGGGCACCGCACCCGCCCGGCCGGCGTCCCGCCCGAGCCCGCGGCGCCGCCCGGTGCCGGCACCAGCCGGGTGGGCGGGTGCCGGGCGCCTCCTGCTGAGCCCGGGTCCGGCAGTGGTGCTTCCGTACCGGGAACGCCCTCCCCTGTGGGCTCCACCGTGCGCCGGGCGCGTGATGGCGTCGAGGGAGTGCGCAAGGGCACGAAGAGCGCGCGCTTCACACGGGGGTGCGCAACGGCGCTGAACGGGGCGCTGGACCCGGGAAGGGCTGAACGGAGGCGTTCAGCGTTTGTTTATCGGTCTCCGGCACTGTGGTCCCTGTCGAACCGTCGCGTCGGGGGGCAGACGGTCCGGCCTGGAGCCCCACCGGTTACTGTGCGGCTCCGAACGCCCGTCCGGCATTCCTCGGGGGAGATACCGGACGGGCGTTCCTCATTGGTCACCCAAGACAGAGGAACGACGCCCATGAACGAGCCGAAGAAGGACGCGACCGTCACCACTCAGGACAACGCCATGCCCGCGCCGCCCGCGGCCGAGAAGCTGGTCACCGCGCGCGACAGCGCGTTGCCCGGCGGGCCCGCGGTCGCCGAGGCGGCGATCACCACGTTCGACAACGCGATGCCGGCCCCGCCGGCGCTGGACCTCGGCGGCAAGTAGCAAGTAGCAAGTAGGCGACAGAGAAACCGGATTCCGGGGAATCCGGAGGAATCCGGGGACATGGTCGGCCGCGGCGGCGTGCAGGGGGGCCGTCGCGGCCGACGTCTGTCCGGCACTCGGTCGGCGCTCCGCGAGACCGGTGGCGCTCCGTCGGGCCGGCGCTCCGTCAGAATGCGGTCGACATCGGCGGGTAACCGTTCGTCTTCCGGAATTCGGTGAACATTCGACCTCAAGAGGTGTGAGACACCGTTCCACTTGGCGATTCTCTTGACATGGACCTGTTGCCCGATCAGCGGGCGGCAGCCTCATGGAGGTGTGCAATGCACCGCAGACTCGCCACCGCTCTCTCCGCCTCGGCCCTCGCCCTCGGCACGGTCGTCGCCACCGCCACCGCCGCGGACGCCGCCCCCGCGGACAAGCCCCAGGTCCTCTCCCGCTGGACCCAGACCAGCGCGTCGAGCTACAGCCAGTGGAACACCGCGCGCGCCCACCAGTCCGCCTGGTCGGCGTACGGCTTCGACTGGACGACCGACTACTGCTCCTCCTCGCCGGACAACCCGCTCGGCTTCCCCTTCGCCACCTCGTGCGCCCGCCACGACTTCGGCTACCGCAACTACAAGGCGGCCGGCGCCTTCGCCGCCAACAAGCCCCGCCTCGACAGCGCCCTGTACGAGGACCTCAAGCGGGTCTGCAACTCCTACAGCGGCGGCACGAAGACGGCCTGCACCAGCACCGCCTGGACGTACTACCAGGCGGTGCGGGCGTTCGGCTGAGCACGCAGGCCGGGCGGCCGGGCCGGTCGAGCAGCCGGTCAGGCGGGCGGTCAGGCGGCGGCGGCCGTCTCGTCCGCCGCGCAGTGGTCGAGCGCGTCGAGGTGGCCCGCGTCGACCGGCACCTTCGCCGTCCTGGTGGCCCCGGCCGGCACCGTGACGTCCACGTACCCGAAGTCCAGCGGAGTGGTGTGGGTGGCGTCCAGGAAGTCGACGGACGCCGAGAAGGTGCCCGAGCGGGAGTTGGGGTTGGTGACCTCGACGGTGGCGTACGGCCGGTCGGCGCTCGCGCAGCTCACCAGCTTCACGGTGGCGTCCTGGAGGACCGACACCGTGCTGCCGCCGGAGCCGGAGCCTGGGGTGGAGGTGTCGTCGTAGTCGCCGTACTCGTCGTCGTCCTTGTAGGCACTGCCGCCCGACGTCGACGAGGAGTTGTCGTGATCCTGGGAGGAGGAACTGCACCCGCCACCGGAGTCGCTCCCGCTACCGCCGCCCCCGTGGCCGCGTCCCGTCGAGAAACCGGTCAGCGCCAGGACCGTCAGCGCCGCGACCGTCGTCCACTTGAGCACTCTCCCCCGTGTCCGCATGTACGCCACACTAATCGGCACGTGTCACGAGCATGTCACTGCACAGCCACGGGCCCGCACCCGGGACGGGCGGGGCGGGGCGGGGCGCGACGGGGTGGGGCCGGCGCGGGTGGACTCAGGCCGTGCGCGCCGTCCCCGTGCCCTTCTCCGCGTCGAGCGCGTACACGCACCTGTCCTTGCTGCACGCGTACACGATGCCGTCCTTCACCACCGGCGTGCCGGTGATCTCGCCGCCGGTCGCCAGTTTCCAGCGCAGCCGGCCGTCGTCGGCCTTGAGCGTGTAGAGGAGGTGGTCGGTGGAGCCGAAGTGGATGCGGCCCTCGGCCACCGCGGGGGCGCCCACGATGTCGCCGCCCGCCTGGAAGCGCCACTTGGGCGTGCCGGTGACGGCGTCCAGGGTGTAGAGGCCCTTGCCGCTGCCGACGTGGACATGGCCCGCGGCGACCAGGACCGGTTCGGTGGAGGCGCGGGACTCGGTCGCGATGCGCCAGCGGTCGCGGCCGTCGGCGGCGTCCAGGGCGTAGACCGTGCCGAGGTAGTCGGCCAGGTAGACGCCGCCGCCGGTGACGGCCGGGCCCGGCACGAAGACCGGCGGGGAGAGGAAGACCGCGGGGGCCTCGAAGTGCCAGCGGACGTGGCCGCCGGTCGCGTCGAGCGCCAGCACGCGGGTGCCGGCGCAGACGTAGACGTAACCGTCCTCCGCGTGGGTCAGGCGGACCGGGACGCCGCCGCAGGAGGCCGCGTCGCCGATCGGGTACGACCAGCGCTCGTCGCCGGTACGGGCGTCCAGGGCGCGCAGCCGGGCGTCCTGCCAGACGTAGACCGTCCCGCCGTGCAGGGCCGCGCCCGCCTCCGGGGACTCGAACTCGGTCTGGCAGCCGGACAGCTCCCACAGTTTCCGGCCGCCGGCCGCCTCGTACGCCTGGACGCCGCCGCCGCGCGTGCCGGCCACGACGGTGCCCCGGTCGGCCTTGAGGGAGTACACCCAGGCATCCGTCTGCAGGCGCCAGAGGTCGCCGCCCTCGCGGGCGTCCAGGGCGAAGAGGGTGGGCCCGTCGGAGGCGTGGATACGGCCGTCCGCGACCGCCATCGACCAGGCCACGTCGCGGGTCTTGAAGCGGCGGCGGCCGGTGGCCACGTCCAGGGCGTGCACCTCGAAGGAGGTGACGTAGACCAGGTCGTCGGCGACCGAGGGGGTGCCCCAGACGTCGTTGGACATCCGGAACCGCCAGGGCCGCCAGCCGGCCGCCGCCGCGTCCGGGGGCGCGGCGGGGGCGGGCGGCGCGGCGGTCACGGCGGGGTCGGCGCCGTTGACGCCGGGGCGCGGTTTGGACCAGGAGGCGGCGAGGGCGGCCTCGGGGGCCGGCGCCTTGACGGCGGTGGCGCGCATGTCGGCGACGCGGGGGCCGGGGCCGATGGCCACCGCCGCGCCCGCCAGTCGCACCGGCCCGGTGTCCGGGCCGCCGGCCGGCGCGGGCACCGCCCGGGCGGGGACGACGGGGTCGTGCGCGGGCGGGGGCGGGACCTGGGCGACACGGCCACCGCCGCCGCGGCCCGCGGCGGGCGCGGCCTTGACGGACGTACGGCCGCCCCGGCGGCCCTCGATCAGGCTCACCGCGCGCTCGGGCAGCCACGCCGACGCCGTACCGCTGTCGTCGGAGCCGGAGCCGAACAGGTGCGGGGCGAGCTGGGACTGGAGGTCGGCGGGGCTGGGCCGGCCGTGCGCCTCCATCTGCATGCAGGACTCGATCAGCGGGCGGAGTTCCTCGGGCAGCCCGTCCAGGTCGGGGCCCTCGCGCAGCAGCATGAAGACCGTCTCCACCGGGTTGGCGCCGTGGAACGGGGCGTGGCCGGTGGCGGCGAAGACGAGGGTCGAGCCCAGGGAGAAGACATCGCTGGCGCCGGTGACGCTGCGTGAGTCCTTGGCCTGCTCGGGCGACATGTAGGCGGGGGTGCCCACGGCGACGTTGGTCATCGTCAGACGGGTGTTCGAGACACCGGAGGCGATGCCGAAGTCGATCACCCGGGGGCCGTCCTCGACGACCAGGACGTTGGAGGGCTTGAGGTCGCGGTGGACCAGTCCGGCACCGTGGATGGACTGGAGCGCCTCGGCGACGCCCGCCGCCAGCCAGCGCACCGCCTGGGCCGGCATCGGCCCGCACTCGTTCACTATCTCTTCCAGCGAGGGTGCCGGCACGTAGGCGGTCGCCAGCCAGGGCACGGCGGCGCGCGGGTCGGCGTCGACCACGGCCGCCGTGTAGAAACCGGAGACCGCGCGGGCCGCCTCGACCTCACGCGTGAAGCGCACCCGGAAGAGCTGGTCCTCGGCCAGTTCCGTGCGCACCGTCTTGATCGCCACGCGCCGTCCGGACGCCGAGCGCGCCAGATAGACCAGCCCCATGCCGCCGGCCCCGAGCCGCCCCAGCACCTCGAACGGCCCGATCCGCCGCGGATCGTGCTGCGTAAGCTGATCCACCACTTGCTTGCCACCTCCCCGTACGAACCGCGCCACCCACATATGTACGCGGCCGAAGTGCAGCGTCTCACCACCGCACCGGCGTGGCGCCACGCACCCCGATTCTTCCTGTCCCGGGCCCCGGTGGCGAACCCGCGGGCAATCAGGGTGTCTCACGTCATTTACGGGCAAAGGGCTGCATCTGCTCACCGGCGCGGCGCGCCCCTGCAGTCGTGGATCACCGTTGCAGCAGGGCGAACGAGGCTCCCTGGTCGTCCCCGGCCACCGCGACCCCGCCGTACGACGTCTCGAAGGGCGGGACCTGGACGCGTCCGCCGAGCCGGGCCACCGTGCCGAGCGCCGCCTCGACGTCCGCCACGAGGAAGTGGACGAGGAAGTGCGGCGGCATCTCGGCGGGGAAGACGGCGGAGACCGGCGCCCGGCCGAAGTCGGGTTCGGCTCCCGGGCCGAAGAGGGCGTCGTGGAACAGGTGGCCGTAGAACGCGTCGGCGGCCTCGGTGTCCCGGGTGTACAGCTCGGCCCAGGTGAAGGTGGACGGCTCGTGCCGCCGGGCGAAACCGGCGTGGCCGGCCGGCTGCCACAGGCCGAAGACGGCGCCCTGCGGGTCGGCGGCGAGCGCCGCCGTGCCCCCGTCGGCCGGGTGCGGTGCGGTGACGAGCTGCCCGCCGCCCGCCCGGATCCGCCCGGCCAGGGCGACGGCGTCGGAGGTGGCGAAGTACACCGTCCAGACGGTCGGCATCCGGCCGTCCCGCTTGGGCGCGAGCGCGGCGACCGGATCACCGCCGAGGCGCGCCAGGGCCCGGGAGTTCCGGGGTCCTGAGTCCCGAGGTCCTGGGTCCCGAGGTCCTGGGTCCCGAGGTCCTGGGTCCGGGGGCTCGGCGTCCGGGGGTCGGTCGCCGCCGGGGGCGTCGAAGGTCCACCCGAAGAGCCCGCCGTAGAAGCGTTTGCCCGCCGCCACGTCGGGGAGCTGCGCGTCCACCCAGCAGGGGACGCCCTCCGGGTACGCGGATGCGCTGTTTTCGGCCATGTCGTCAAAGTAACCGTCCGCCGCGCACCGCGCAGACCAGGCACAGCGCCCTCCGCGCGCCCCCGCACCCCATTTGCAGTCGGCCGAATAGCGCTCCGATCACCCGTCGGTAAGCTGACGACATGACAGGACAAGTGCGTACCGTCGACGGCCGCGTGGCCGGCCGGCGAGGGCAGGCGACCCGCCAGAAGCTGCTCGACTGCCTCAGCGAGATGCTCAGCTCCTCCGCGTACCGGGACGTCAAGGTCATCGATGTCGCCCGGAAGGCAGGCACTTCGCCCGCCACCTTCTACCAGTACTTTCCGGACGTCGAGGGCGCCGTCCTGGAGCTCGCCGAGCAAACGGTCGCCGACAGCGCCGCCTTGACCGGTCTGGTCCAGGGCCGCTCCTGGGTGGGCAAGGCCGGCTGGCAGACGGCGCAGGAACTGGTCGACGGCTTCCTGGAGTTCTGGCGGAAGAACGACGCCATCCTCCGGGTGGTCGACCTCGGGGCCGCCGAGGGCGACAAGCGCTTCTACAAGCTCCGGATGAAGATCCTGAACTCGGTGAACAGCTCGCTGGCGGAGTCGGTCGCCGAGTTGCGGTCCAAGGGCAAGGTCGACAAGGACGTGAACCCGGCGGCGGTGGCCGGCGCGCTGGTGACGATGCTCGCCGCCGCCGCCTCGCACCAGAAGGGCTTCTCCTCCTGGGGCGTCAAGCAGGCCGAACTCAAGCCCAGCCTCTCCCTCCTGGTCCACCTGGGCATCACCGGGAAGAAGCCGACGCGGTGACCGGGCGGGGTCACGCGACCCCGCACTCCCCCTTGGCATCAAGTCCTGTCCAAGTCCTGTCTGCCAGGCGGCGGTTCACCCGAGTGGACCGCCGCCTGTCGCGTCCCGCGGCGGTCCCGCGGCGGTCCCGCGGCGGTCCGGCGGCGGCCCCGCGGTGGGAACACCCGCGCGCCCGCCCGCGTTGTGCCGGAACCGGCACGACGACGCCCCGCGACCGTCCGAGGAGAAGACCACCATGGCCCTGACCCGTGCAGAACGCGAGCAGTTCCTGGCCGAACCGCACATCGCCGCGCTGGCGGTCGACGCGGGCGCGGGCCGCGCCCCGCTGACGGTGCCGATCTGGTACCAGTACGCACCCGGCGGCGACGTCTGGATCATGACCGGCGCGACCTCGCGCAAGTACGAACTGATCAAGGCGGCGGGCCGGTTCTCGCTGATGGTGGAGCGGGTGGAGCCCACCATCAGGTACGTGTCGGTGGAGGGCCCGGTCGTGGAGACGTTCCCGGCCACCTCCGGCCACCTGCGGGAGATCTCCGCCCGCTACCTCCCGGCCGAGAAGGTCGACGGCTACATCGACTTCGCCTCGAAGAACCACGGCGACCAGGTGGTCGTACGGCTGCGGCCGGAGCGGTGGGTCTCCTCCGACCTCGGCTCGGTGTGACCGGGGCCCACGAAGCAAGGACCAGAGACCAGGAACCAGGAAACAAGGACCAAGGACCAAGGACCGGAGCATGGACAGCGATCTTCACGAGCTGCTGAGGTCCCTTCGGGTGTGGGACCCGGAGACCACCGAGCTGCCGCCGTTCGACCCGGACGCCGCGCCCGACGAGCCGCTGCCCCTGTTCACCCGGTGGTTCGCCGAGACGGTGGCGGCCGGGCAGCGCGAGCCGCACACCGTCTCCCTGGCGACGGCCGACGCGGACGGCACGCCGGACGTGCGGATCGTGATGCTGCACGGCGCTGACGCCGGCGGCTGGTCCTTCGCCGGCCACGCGGAAAGCCGCAAGGGCCGCCACCTCGCCGCCCGCCCGTACGCCGCCCTCGCCTTCCACTGGCCGGTGCTGGGCCGTCAGGTGCGGGTGCGCGGCCCGGTCACCGTCGCCCCGGCCGAGCAGGCGCAGGCCGATCTGCACGCCCGTTCGACGGGTGCGCTGGCCGCCGCGCTCACCGGCCGGCAGAGCCGGGCACTCGGCTCCCTCGCGGAACTGGCCGACGCCTCCGCCACGGCCTGGGACCGGGCCGCCGCGCACCCCGGGACCCCGGCCCCGACCTGGACGCTGTACCGCCTGCGCCCGGACGAGGTGGAGTTCTTCCAGGGCGACCCGCACCGCCGTCACGTACGCCTCGCCTACCGGCGCGGGTCCTCGGCGGAGGCCGCCGGGACGGGGTGGGACCGGCGGTTGCTCTGGCCGTGAGCGGTCAGCGCGCCGGCGCCTCGTCCATGGCAAGGCGGGCGTGCAGGTGGACGTCGCGGAAGGCGTCGCGCCGGTTCTCCTCGTACATCGCCCCGCGCAGGACGCCCTCGGCGCGGAACCCGCACCGTTCGGCGACCCGGAGTCACCCTCTCCGAGGGCGGTCGACGGTCGTCTCCCGGCCCCCGGCGGCCAACCGTGATCAATCAGCAACCAATTCCGGTCTCGGCCGAGACCCATCGACGAGTCGCGTCATTACGCTCGCGCTCATGGCTGACTCCTCCCCGCCCGCACCCCCCGCGGACCGCCCCGTCTACGTGGTCGGCGGCGGCCCCGGCGGGCTCGCCGTCGCGTACGCCCTGCGCGCCCGGGGCCTGCGGGCGGTGGTCCTGGAACGCTCCGACCAGGTCGGCGCGTCCTGGCGGCGCCACTACGACCGGCTGCGCCTGCACACCACCCGCCGCCTGTCCGCGCTGCCCGGCCTGCCGATGCCGCGCCGCTTCGGCCGCTGGCCGTCCCGGGACGACGTGGTGCGGTACCTGGAGAAGTACGCCGAACACCACCGCCTGGAGGTGGTCACCGGCGTCGAGGTGCACCGCGTCGAGCGCGCGCCCGACGGCGCCGGCTGGCTGCTGCACGCCAGCGGGGGCCGCGAGCTGACCGGCGCCGCGGTCGTCGTCGCCACCGGGTACAACCACACCCCGCGGCTGCCGCGCTGGCCCGGCCGCGACACCTACACCGGCGAGTTCCTGCACGCCGGCGCCTACCGCGCGGCCGGGCCCTACGCCGGCCGGGACGTCCTGGTCGTCGGCGTCGGCAACACCGGCGCCGAGATAGCCGTCGACCTCGCGGACGGCGGCGCCTCGCGGGTACGGCTCTCCGTGCGCACCGCCCCGCACCTGCTGCGCCGCTCCACCGCGGGCTGGCCCGCCCAGTACACGGGCGTCCTGGTCCGCCGGCTGCCCGTCGCCCTGGTCGACCGGCTGGCCCGGCCGGTGGCCCGGCTGAGCGTGCCCGACCTGTCGGCCCACGGTCTGCCCCGCCCCGGCACCGGGCTCTACAGCCGCGTGAGACAGGGGTCCATACCCGTGCAGGACGCGGGTCTGATCGACGCGGTGCGCGGGGGCCGGGTGGAGGTCGTGGCCGCCGTGGACGGCTTCGAGGACGGCCGGGTGGTCCTCGCCGACGGCGAGCGGGTGGCCCCGGACGCGGTGATCGCGGCGACCGGATACGTCCGCGGCCTGGAGAACCTGGTCGGCCACCTGGACGTGCTCGACGCGAGCGGCCGGCCGGTCGTCCGTGGCGGCCGCTCCCCGAAGAACGCGCCCGGCCTGTACTTCACCGGTTTCACCAACCCCATCAGCGGCATGCTCCGCGAACTCGCCCGCGACGCGGCCCGCATCGCGAAGGCCGTCGCCCGCCGCGACGCCGACGGGGTGTCCCGGCTGCCGGGCTGACCGCAGGAGCCCCGTCCGCAGGAGCCCCGTTCGCGGTATCCGGCGGGTCCCCCCGCCCCGCCGCCTTCCGCACCTCGCGGCGGCGGGCGTACGCACCGGTCAGAGCGGTACCACCGGCAGGTCGGACGGCTGGTGGCGGCGGATCACCAGAGCCATCAGGGCCGCCGCCGCGCACAGCGCCCCGGAGGCGTACCAGACGACGTCGTAGGTGCCGAAGGTGTCGCGGGCGACGCCGCCGAGGAAGGCGACGAGGGCGGCGCCGACCTGGTGCGAGGCGAGGACCCAGCCGAAGACGATCGCGCTGTCGTCGCCGTAGCGCTCGCGGCACAGGGCGAGGGTGGGCGGGACGGTGGCGACCCAGTCCAGGCCGTAGAAGACGATGAAGAAGATCATCGGCGGGTGCACGTTCGGCGCGAGCAGCAGCGGGAGGAAGAGCAGCGAGACGCCGCGCAGTGCGTAGTAGACGGCGAGCAGGCGGCGCGGTTCGAAGCGGTCGGTGAACCAGCCGGAGGCGATCGTGCCGACCACGTCGAAGACACCGATGACGGCGAGCAGCGAGGCGGCGGCCGTGATCGGCATGCCGTGGTCGTGCGCGGCGGGCACGAAGTGGGTCTGCACCAGGCCGTTGGTCGAGGCGCCGCAGATGGCGAAGGTCCCGGCCAGCAGCCAGAACGGGCCGGTGCGCGCGGCGGAGAAGAGCACCCCGAGCGTGCGCCGGGCGGCGCCCCGTACCGGCGCGGGCTTGGGTACGAACTCCCGCGCGCCGTACGGCTTCTGCCCGAGGTCGGCCGGGTGGTCGTGGAGCAGCAGCCAGACGAAGGGGACGACGGCGAGCGCGGCGAGCGCGACCGTGACGGCGGCGGGCCGCCAGTCGTACGTCTCCACGATCCAGCTCAGCAGCGGCAGGAAGATCAACTGCCCGGAGGCCGAGGCCGCGGTGAGGATGCCGCTGACCAGTCCGCGCCGGGTGGTGAACCAGCGGTTGGTGACGGTGGCCGCGAAGGCCAGCGCCATCGAACCGGAGCCGAGCCCGACCAGCAGCCCCCAGCAGAGCATCAGTTGCCAGGCCGACTCCATCCAGTACGTCAGTCCGGAGCCGAACGCGATCACGGTCAGGGCGACGGCGACCACCCGCCGGATGCCGAAGCGGTCCATCAGGGCCGCGGCGAAGGGGGCGGTCAGACCGTAGAGCGCGAGGTTGACGGAGACGGCGGCCCCGATCGTGCCGCGTGACCAGCCGAACTCGGCGTGCAGCGGGTCGATGAGGAGTCCGGGCACAGAACGGAAGGCGGCCGCGCCGATGATCGTCACGAAGGTGACGGCGGCGACGAACCAGGCCCGGTGCACCCGGCCGCGGCGACGCGCCCGGCCGCGGTCCGCTCCGCCCTTGTCCGGTCCGCCCTGCTCCTGGCCGTCCTGGTCCGGTCCGCCCTGGTCCGGTCCGTCCTGGTCCGGTCCGTCCTGGTCCGGTCCGCCCTGGTCCGGGCGGGAGGGTTCGGTCGGCTCCTCGGCGGCCATGGCATCGGTTGTCTGGGTCACGTCATAGAGCTTCGGTCGCCGATGCCGTACGAACGAGTGGCCCGCACGTCAGTGTTCGTTAGGATCGGGCCATGCCGGATGACCGTACGTCCCGCCCGCACCGCGTCGTCGTACTCGCCCTCGACGGCCTGCTCCCCTTCGAACTGGGCATCCCCCAGCGGATCTTCGGTCGGGCCAGGGACGCCCGGCACCGGCTGTTGTACGAGGTCGTCACCTGCTCGGTCCGGCCGCCGGGCCCGGTCGTCACCGATGCCGACTTCTCGATCCTCGTACGGAACGGCCCCGAGGCCCTGGCCACCGCCGACACGGTGGTCGTCCCCGCCTCCTATGAGCTGGGCCCGGTGCACGAGGAGGGCGTGCTCACCGAGGAGTTGGCAGCGGCCCTCGCCCAAGTCCGCCCGGGTACCCGGCTGGTCGCGATCTGCACCGGCGGTTACGTGCTCGCCGCCGCCGGTCTCCTCGACGGCCGCCCGGCCACCACGCACTGGGCCTCCGCCGAGCACTTCCAGCGTCTCTTCCCGAAGGTCGAGGTCGATCCGGACGTCCTGTTCGTGGACGACGGCGACGTGCTGACCTCCGCCGGGGTCGCGGCCGGGATCGACCTGTGCGTGCACATCGTGCGCCGGGACCACGGTACGGCGGTCGCCAACGAGGTGGCCCGGCGCACGGTGGTGCCGCCCCACCGCGACGGCGGTCAGGCCCAGTACATCGAGCGGCCGGTGCCCGATCCGCAGCAGTCGTCCACCATCGCCGCCCGCGCCTGGGCCCTCGCGCGGCTGCACGAGCCGATCCAGTTGCGGGACATGGCGGCCCAGGAGGCCATGTCGGTACGTACCTTCACCCGCCGGTTCCGTGCGGAGGCCGGCCTCAGCCCCGGCCAGTGGCTCACCCGGCAGCGGGTCGAACGCGCCCGGCATCTACTGGAGTCCACCGGCCTCTCGGTCGACCAAGTGGCGCGGGAGGCGGGCTTCGGCACGGCCCAGTCG
Organism: Streptomyces ziwulingensis; assembly: GCF_039542605.1. NCBI lineage: Bacteria > Bacillati > Actinomycetota > Actinomycetes > Kitasatosporales > Streptomycetaceae > Streptomyces > Streptomyces ziwulingensis. The sequence goes on along the minus strand of NZ_BAABIG010000043.1, from coordinate 132,285 downwards.
ATGCGCCAGCATCTCCAGGCGGCGCTCGGGGTCACGCCGACCGCCTACCGCCGGACGTTCCGCAGCGGCGCCCTCGCCTGAGACCGGCCTCGCGTCCGGATCACGGGATCACGGGATCACGGGATCTTCAGGTCTCCGGATCTCCGGATGCCCAGATCTCCAGATCTCCGGGTCTTCAGATCCCCAGAAGTTATCCACAGCCTGTGGATGAATGGTGGGGTTCGGTCGGCCGGACGGCGGCGCGGCGCCCGTACCGTGAGGTCGGCGCCGCTCACCGCCACCCGACCCGGCGGGTGTCCGCCCTGGCCCCCTGGACCTCGAAGGGAACGGCCGCCGGATCACGACCCACACTCGCCGAGGGCTTCCGTCACCGAAGCCCTCGCCGTCCCCTCACGGCGAATCGCTGATCTCAAGGGTGAACAAGAGGTGACGGCCGGTCAACCCGCCCAGGGGAATTAGTCGTCAAGGTCCCTTTTGCTCCGGACGCGCACGGAAGCACGGACGGCGCGACGGCGCACAGGCCGACGAGACGATGACAACGGGCGCGGCCGCAACCCCCGCCGCCCCGCGGCCTACACCACCTCGTACGTCAGACCTTCGTACGCCAGCCCTTCGTAGGCCACCGTCGAGCCGTAGGCCGCGGTGGACTCCCGGCGCCGGACACAGCGGTCCAGTTCGCACCAGATGCGCTTCCCGCCGTCCTCGCGGCTCCAGCCCCAGCGGTCGGCGAGGCCGTCGACCAGGGCGAGCCCCCGGCCGCCCGTCGCGTCGCCGTCCACATACCGGGGCACCGGGGCGCGCTCGCTGGCGTCGGCCACCTCCAGCCGGACGGTGGCCCCCTCGGCCACGGCGCGGGGCAGGGAGAGTTGGAGCACGGCCGGCCGGCCGGTGTGCACGACGGCGTTGGTGACCAGCTCCGAGACGAGCAGGACGAGGGTCTCGGCGAGCGGCTCGTCGGCCCGCACCCCGGACCTGGCGAGCCGCGCCCGGGCCCATCTGCGGGCCCGCCCGACCTCTGCGGGGTCGGGCCGGATCTCCAGTCGCACTTGAAGCACCTGCACCGCTCACACCATCCGAACCGGCGGACACTTAGGCTCGCGCCTCACGAGGGCCACGATCGTAGCCATTACCTGCACGGCCGGGACAGCGGCCGGGTGGGGAGTCACGGAACGTGACTCCCGTGAAGAACAGCATGGTTGACGTTCCGTCACCCCAACAAGCGCTTCAGGCATATTCCAGCGCGAAGGAGTACTCGTGGGGGATACTGCGCGGCGCTCGCCGCGGACCGTCGGGCGAGCGGTGACGTAAGGGCCTGAAACCCTTGCCGTACCGGCGCGTACCGGCCTTTCCGGAGCCGCCGCAGGGGCGACGCCGGCACGGCTCGCGCTCCGGATCACTCGCATCGCACCCAAGGTACCGGAGCCCGGCTCCGACTCCGGGCCGTGACGGGTCACACCCCGGACACAACCCGGCAACGACGCTCCGTGATCATGACATTGCCACGATCCGTGACATCCGCACGGCCGTTCACGGTAATGCCCCAGCACACGGGCGTCCGCCGCGATCGGGTCGGCGCGCCACCCGCGACGCGTCGCTCACCCTCCGTGATAATCGCCGGACGACGCGTGTGCGTCCGGCCGACCCGGCCGACCCGAAGGACCCGGTTGAGTCCGGAGCGGGGTGACCGCCGGGTGCCGGGCCGCGGCCCGCGCCGCCGGCCGCGGTGCCGGAAACGGCGGACGGCCGGTCCCCGGCGGCGAACCGCCACGGACCGGCCGAACCGGGTCCCGGCTTCGGGCGTGTTGCGCACGGCGGGGCGAGGCCCCGGCGCCGCCACTCCGGCACGACGAGGCAGCCGCCGCTCCGGCACGGTGCGGCAGCCACTGCTCCGGCACCGTGCGGCAGCCGCTACTCCGGCACGGTGAAGTAACGGGCGAAGGCCGGTACGACGTCCGGCTCGCCGACTCTGCCGTCGCCGTCCGCGTCGAGCAGCGCCACGGCCGGTCCGATGGCCTCGGCGGGCACGCCGAGGGCGGTGAGCACCCGCCCGGCGTCCTCGACCGAGGCGGTCCCCTCGCCGTCGGTGTCGGCCACGGCGAGGGCCGCGTGCAGGAAGGGGCGGGCGATCTCGGCGAACCGGTCCGGGTTGTCCCGCAGGCGCTTGACCGCGCCGGTGACGAACTCCGCACGCGTGATCCGCTGGTCGCCGTCGCGGTCGGCGATACCGGCCATGCCCTGCCAGAGCGCCTCGGCTCCGCCGTACAGCGCCTGGCCCTTGTCGGTCCGGGCCGCGGCACCGAACTCCGCCAGCACGGCCTTGGCCGCCCGGTTGAAGTCCTCGCGGTCGATGTAGCCGTTGCCGTCCTGGTCGAAGAGGGCGAACCGGTCGGCGATCCTGCGTTCGTACTCGCTGCTGACCATCTCTTCTCTGGCCGCCTTACGTCGGAGGGTGCGTCTCGCTCGGAGCGTACGACGCCGGGGAGGGTCCTGCTGGACGGAAAAAGTGGAGCGGGGAAAGGTCCCGGCGAGGGTCTCAGGCGGACAGTGGGCGTGGTTCGTCGCCGGTCGCCGAGTCGAGGTCGGGATGGCAGTCGAAGAGTCTGCGCACGCCCAGCGCGCCGAGCACGCGGTTGACGTGGGAACCGTCGACCGCGCCCTGGGCCGGGAGGATCAGCCGCAGCCTGCCCTGGCAGGAGCACATCAGGCGCCGGGCGGCGACCAGCACACTCACGCCGCTGGAATCGCAGAAGAGCACGTCGGAGAGGTCGAGGACGAGACTGTGCTGTCCCTCCGCCACCACGTCGTGCACCCGCTGGCGCAGCATGGGTGACGTCACCATGTCCAGTTCGCCCGTCACTTCGAGTACGGCCCACCGGCCTCGTTCATCACCGGTCACGTGGAACCCCACCACCATGCCCTTCACTCGCCGGTACACCGGAAAACTCCGGCGTATGCCTTCAACTCGCTCAACTCACTCAAACCAACTCAAAACGGAAGCCTTGCTTACGTTTCTTGGCCGCGCACCTGCCCAGCGGCCGTTCCCGCAAACACTCCGAGGGGAACGGGCAGCGGGGCGAAGCCGCTTATTCCGGCGCGGGGCTTGTACCACTCGGGGGCCCCCGCGGGGCGCGCATTGCCATAAAGGGGCGTGCGCCGTCATACGTGCCGACTACATTCGAGGAGACGACGGCCGCGGGCTGGACACCGACGGTCACGGTCCGGACGTCGCAGCCGAGCAGGGGGTGAGAGTGCCGCATGGCGAGGAAGGACGCGCCGCTGGGCTGGGACCGCAAGACGCAGCAGCGGCTCGCCCGCGGCGAGGCCGCGGCCCTGGGTGAGCTGTACGACCGGTTCGCCTCCCTGGTGCACGGTCTCGCCCACCGCGTGCTGGGCGACGAACAGGCCGCCGACGCGGTCACCCGCGAGGTCTTCACCCACGTCTGGGAACATCCGGACGCCTACGACCCGAAGCGGGGCCCGCTGCGCACCTGGATCGCCGAACTCACCCACCGGCTGGCCGTACGGCGGCTGCGGGCCACCGGGACGGCCGCCCTCGCGCGCGGCGGCCCGGGCACCGCCGCGGACCTGGAGCACAAGGTGCGCCACGCCGCGGTCGCCGCCCGCGCCGACTACATCGTCCAGTCCATGCCCGTACCGCTGCGCGCCGCGCTGGAACGGGCCTACTTCCGGCGCCGCGACTACCGGCAGACCGCCGCGGACCTGGGCATCACCGAGGACGAGGCCCGCCGCAGGCTCCGCCTCGGCCTGCAACTCCTCGCCACGGCCGAGGACGCGGCCGGCCCGCCCGGATACGGCGGTGCGGCATGAGCGGAACCCGGCACACGGGGGTGTACCCGCACCACATCGACGCGGGCGACGCCGGCGAAGCGGGCGACGGGGGCGACCAGGACACCTGGCCCGCCGCGGCGCGAGGCGGCCCGGCGGGCGGCCCGGTCCCGCCGGACGACTCCCCGAACCACCCGGGCACACCGCACGGGTCCGACGGGCCGGACGGGCCGGACAGGCCGGATGATCCCCTCGGGTCGCACGGCCCCCACGCGTCGCACGGCCCCCACGAGCCAGGAGGACCGGACGGCTCCGGCGGCTCGGACGGACCCGGCGGCTCGGACGGCTCCGGCGGCTCGGACGGACCCGGCGGCTCGGACGGCTCCGGCGGCTCGGACGGACCCGGCGGGCCAGGCGGGGCGGGTTCCCGTGGTGGGCGGGGAGCCGGCCGGGAGCCGCGAATCCCGTTGCCGCGCACCCCTGTGGAGGACGGCGGGCTGCCGCAGTCCGCACCATCGCCCGCACCACCGCCCGCACCACCGGCGCCCGCTCGCGGGGCCGCCGTGCAGCACGTACCGCTCGTGCTGGAGCACCAGGTGCTGACCTCGCTGCTGGGTGCCTGGGCGCTGGCCGTCTGCTCGCCCGAGGAGGCGGCGGCCGTCGACGCGCACCTCGGCGCGTGCGCGACCTGCGCCGAGGAGGCCGGACGGCTGCGGCGGGCGGTCGCGCTGCTCCAGCGGCCGGAGAGCCTCGACCTGGACCTGGCGCTGCGCAACCGCGTCCTCGACGGCTGCCTGGCCCGGCGTCCGCCGCGCATCCCGGTGCCCGAGTGGGCCACGCCCTACGACGCCGAGACCGCCCGCCTGGACGCGCTGCTCCAGGACATCGGCGACGCCGACTGGCACACGCCGGTACGGCTGCGCTGGTTCTCGGCCGACGGCACGGCGAGCCGCCGCGCCACCGTCGCCGGGGTCGTCGCGCACCTGCTGGCCGTCGACGGCCTGGTCGCGGTCGCCCTCGGCCTTCCCGACCCGCTCGGCGAGATCCCCGCCCCGAATCCGGCGCCGGCGAGCCGCACCGAGGCGTACTGGCGGGCCTCGCACCTCCCGCCCACCCGCGCGGTGCGGGCACCCTGGCGCGCCCAGAGCCACGACCTCGTGCGCACGGTCTCCTTCACCGGCAGCGGCGCGGGCCGGATGCCGGTCTCGTACGGCGACTTCGAGCTGCCGCTGCACGACGCGATGGTGGACCGGGCCTTCGAGTGCTGGGTGCACGCCGAGGACATCGCCCAGGCGGTGGCCTACCCGTACGGCCCGCCCTCCCCGCGCCACCTCAACCGCATGATCGACCTCGCGGCCCGGATGCTGCCGGCCGCCCTCGCCCAGCGCCGCCGCGCCGGGACGGCCGCACCCGGCGGCCACCGGCACCTGGTGGCGGCCGGGGCGCCCGGCCGCAGTCTGCGCCTGGAGATCGAGGGCTCGGGCGGCGGCGAGTGGCTGATCCCGCTGGACTCCCCCGCGGCGGGCTCCGCCGCGCACGAGGTGGCGCACGTCGCGCTGGACGGGGTCGAGTTCTGCCGGCTCACCGCGGGGCGGGTCCCGCCCGAGGAGGCTGCGGCCGGTCAGGACGGCGACCGGGAGGCGATCAGGGACGTACTGTTCGCGGCGGCGAGCCTGAGCCGGATGTAAGGACGGCTGCCCACAGCCACCCGCGCACCCGAACCCGGACCCGAACCCGACCTCGAACGCCAAACCCGGCCCTGAGCCCGGACCCGGACCCCCGCCCCCGTACGCGCTCCAGCGCTCGCGCGCTCTAGGCGAAGACCACGGTCCGGCGCCCGTTCAGCAGGATCCGGCGCTCCGCGTGCCACTTCACGGCCCGCGCCAGCGCCTGGCACTCCACGTCCCGCCCGATCGCGACGAGCTGGTCGGGGGTGACGTCGTGCCCCACCCGCTCGACCTCCTGCTCGATGATCGGCCCCTCGTCGAGGTCGGCCGTCACGTAGTGCGCGGTCGCGCCGATCAGCTTCACGCCCCGCGCGTGCGCCTGGTGGTACGGCTTCGCGCCCTTGAAGCTCGGCAGGAAGGAGTGGTGGATGTTGATGATCCGCCCGCTGAGCTGCTTGCACAGGTCGTCGGAGAGCACCTGCATGTACCGGGCGAGGACGACCAGTTCGACGTTGCGCTCGCGCACGATCTCCAGCAGCCGCGCCTCGCCCTCGGCCTTGGTGTCCTTGGTCACCGCGATGTGGTGGAAGGGGACGTCGTAGGACCCCACCAGCTCGGCGAAGTCGCCGTGGTTGGAGACCACCGCGGCGATCTCGACCGGCAGCGCGCCGATCCGGGCCCGGAAGAGCAGGTCGTTCAGGCAGTGCCCGAACCTGCTCACCATCAGCACGACGCGCATCTTCTCGTCGGCCCGGTGGATCTGCCAGTCCATCCGGAAGGCGTCGCCGATCGCGGTGAAACTGGCGCGCAGCTTGTCCACGGTCACCGGCTCCTCGGCGGAGAAGTGGACGCGCATGAAGAACAGGCCCGTGTCGTGGTCGCCGAACTGCTGGCTGTCCTCGATGTTGCAACCGGTCATGAACAAGTAGCTCGACACGGCGTGCACGATGCCCTGCTTGTCCGGGCACGAGAGGGTGAGGACGTACTGGTCGGCGGGGGCCGCGGCGCGGGTGGACTGCTCGTTCATGCGGGACAGGGTCCCATATCCGCGTCCCCCGCCGGGGTGCCGTCCCGCTACGCGGACCGCGTCAGGATGCTCAGCAGCTCCAGCGTGCGCGGCGCCGTGTCCGGGTCGTCGCCGTCGCTCGACGCCAGCCGGACGTGCGCGTCCCGGGCCGCCCGCACCGCGTCCGGCCAGGCCGCGTGCGCGAGGTACGTGGAGACCGGCGCGTCCGGCCCCACCTCGTGCATGATCCGCAGCACCCGCAGGACGGCGGTGTCGACCAGCGCGGCCTCCTGGGAGTCCCGGAAGATCGTGCCGACGTACTTCTCCGCGGACCAGTGGTCCAGCCAGGTGTCCTCCACCAGCCGGTAGACCGCGTCGGTGACGTCACCGTAGCCGTCGACGCCGGCCAGCCAGACGCCGCGCTGGAAGGCGGGATCGGAGAGCATGTGCAGCGCCGAGCGCACGTTGCTGCGCCAGCGCCACCACGGCATGTCGTTCAAAGGCATGCCGCCCATGGTGGGGGAGCGACGGCCGCGACGGGAAGAGTTCTCCGAACCTTGCACGGTCATCGATCGTACGTTCCCCTTCATGCCCGTCCCACCGGCCCCCGTATTTCACCTTCGTGTCACTCCACATTGACCGGAGGTCGCTTCCAGGTTATCCGTACCGCGGAATCCTGAGGAACCATGACCGGCAGGCGACGCACCCTCGGCCCCTCCCTCCCCGGCCTCCTGCGGAACCTGGGGAAACGCGCCCGGACCGCGGGCGTGTGGGCGGCGTGCGCGTCCGTCGCCGTCGGCTGCGGGGTCGTCCAGGGGGTCGCGGGCGACGCCGACGAGGACACGATCACCGTCATGACCTGGGCGCCCCAGGACACCAAGGCGACCAACAAGCCCGGCATGCCCGCCTTCGCCCGCGCCTACGCCCGCTGGATCAACGACCGGGGTGGCCTGGGCGGACGGAAGCTCACCGTCCTGACCTGCAACGACCACAACGACAACGGGGGCGCCGCCAAGTGCGCCCGGCGCGCGGTCAAGGAGGGCGCCGTCGCGGTGGTCGGCTCCTACAGCCAGCACTCCGACGCCTTCCTCCCCATCCTGGAGGGCGCCGGCATCCCGTACATCGGCGGGTACGGCACCACCAACGAGGAGTTCACCAGTCCGCTGTCCTACCCGGTCAACGGCGGTCAGCCCGCGCTCCTGGCCGGGCTGGGCAGCGCGCTGGCCGGCACCTGCGGCCCCGTCACCCTGGTCCGCCCCGACACCATCGCGGGCGACCAGCTCCCCGCCCTGATCGACTCCGGCCTGGTGGCGGGCGGGCACGCGCGCGCCCTGGACCAGCGGGCCGCGGAGGACGCCACCGAGTACGACGGCCAGGCCGGCCGCGCGCTGGCGCGGTCGACGACGGACCCGCTGGCCAAGGGGTGCGTGGTGCCGGTGCTCGGCGACCGCACGGGCACCTTCATGGACTCCTTCCGGCGCGCCCGCGAGGACCACTCCGAGGTGCGCACGGCGACCGTGCTGGGCAGCGTCGACCAGGCGACGATCAACGCCACCGGCGGGGCGTCCAGCCCGTACGAGGGGTCGTACGTCACCAGTTGGTACCCGGTGGCGACCGACGCGCGCTGGCAGCCGCTGCAGAAGGTGATCAAGGAGAAGGCGTTCGGCGACAACCGCGTCGACGCGGCGGACGCCGGAGTGCAGACCACCTGGATCGCCTACACCGTGCTCAAGGGGATCGTCGAGGCGCTCGGCGAGGGCGAGGTGAGCGCCGACGTGATCACCCGCGCCCTCGACGACGGCATGAAGGTGGAGACCGGCGGGCTCACGCCGGCGCTCCAGTGGCGGTTCCAGGACAAGCTGGCCTCCGTCGGGTTCCCTCGGCTGGTCAACACCGAGGTCACCCTCCAGGTGGTACGGGACGGGAAGCTGGTGTCGGCCCGCAAGGGCTCCCTCGACACCACCGAGACGCTGGAGAACGCCGACGTGAGCTGAGCAGCCCCCGCCTGCCCCGTTGCCCCTGCTCGCCCCCGTTGCCCCCGTTGCTCCCGCTCACCCCTGCTCGCCCCCGATCAGAGCTGGACGGGCTGGCGCTGGGTGAGTCCGTACGTCTTCGCGATCTGGTTCCACAGCTCGGCGGCCTTGGCCTTCTCGGTGCTGGCCGTCTCGCTCTGGCCGTTGCCCGCCTTGGTCTGGCCGGTGGAGCGGGCCTGGCCCTTCTGGCACCCCTTCTTGCCGGCCGCCTGGTCCGCCCAGGCCGCGTAGTGGTTGTCGGCCGACGCCGACGCCTGCCACGCCTTGGTCAGGGCGGTGGTCAGTTCCTCGTGCCGGGGCAGCTTGTCCACGGAGAGCTGCCCGAGCCGGGTGACGAGGTCGGTGCGCTGCTCGGCCGCGTCCCGCAGGTCGCCCGCCGCCTCGGAGAGGTTGTCGCAGGACCTGACGTCCCCCACGGCACTGATCACCGCGCTGCGGCTGTTGCCGCTGTCGGCGAGCAGCTCGTCCAGCGCGACGGCCTGCTCGCGGACGGGGTCGGCGGAGGCCGGCGCGGAGGCGGAGCCCTCGGTGGCGGGGGCCGTGGCGGAGACGGTCCGGTCGGCGTCGTCCTTCTCCTCACCGTCCCCGCCGGCCAGGAACGCCCCGGCCGCGATACCGACCACGGCGAGGCCGACGCCGACGGCCGCCAGCAGCGGCAGCCGCGAACCGGTCCGGGTGCGCCCGCCCCGGTCGTCGTGGCCGCCGTGGTTTCCGTGGTTGCCCTCAGGTCCGCCGTGCCGCCGGCCGGCGGTGGGGGGCGGGGGCTGCGCGGGGTCGACGCGGGGCATCTGCTGGGTGGCCCCGGCCGGGCCGTCGCCGCCGGAGCCGCGGAAGAGGTTGTCGAACTCGGCGGGCGGCTGCCGGTCGGCGTCCTGGCCGGGCGCGGCACCGAACGGCGCGGCCGCCACCGGCGGTATGTACTGCGTCGCCTCCGCGTCCGAGCCGGCGGCCGGCGGCAGCGGGCCGGGCCCCTGCGGGGCGGGCGGCGTCGGACGCCTCAGCGCCCGCGTGTCCTCGGAGGTGTCCCGCGCGGAGCGCTCGGGCGGCAGCGCGCCCGGTGCGACCGGCGGGATGTACTGCGTGGCGCCCTCGTCGGCGGAGGCCGCCACGGGGGGTATGAACTGCGTGGCCGCCTGGTCGGCGGGGGCCGTCGTCACCTGCGGCAGGTAGTGGGTCGCCCGGTCCTCGGCGGGCGGCAGCGGCGCGGCTCCGCCCTGCGGCCCGTACGACTCCCGGGCCTCCCCGTATCCCTGGGGACCGCCGCCGTATCCCTGCGGACCGCCCCCGTATTCCTGCGGACCGCCGCCGTATCCCTCCGGACCGCCCCCGTATCCCTCCGGACCGCCCCCGTATTCCTGCGGACCGCCGCCGTATCCCTCCGGACCCCCGGGCTGGTACGCCCCGGGCGCGAAATCCTGCTGCGCGCCGGGCTGATGGGCGCCGGACGCCGGAGTCTGCGGGGTGCCGTAGGACGGGGCGTGGCCGCCCTCCGGGGGCAGCGGACCGGGGCCCGGCTGGTACGGCGTCCGCGAGGCGTCCTGGGCGGGCCAGGACTGCTGGTCGGGCTGTCCGTGCGCGTTCCAGGACGCGGACGCGTCCTGGTCCGGGGACGGGCCCTCGGGGCCACCGGGGCCCCAGGGCTGGTTCCACGCCTGACCGCCGGGCGGGGCCGAGGCGGGGGCGGGGGCGGGCCTGCCGGGCTGCGGGGCCCAGACGCCCGCCAGTCCCGGCAGCAGGGGCTCGCCACCGTCGGAGGGCAGCACGATGCCTTCGCGCGCGGGGCGCTGCGAGGGCTCCTCGCCCTGTCCACTCTGCGTCACCGGGACTCCTACGAATGGGGGACCTTCGGAATCGTCGGCTCACGCTACCGGGTCCCCCGAGCCCACGGCCACGCAGCACAGGGCGTGACCTCCCGCCCTGTGACGGCGGTAACAACGCCGGGTCCGCTATGCCGTTGGGACGCCCTCCTTCCGTACGCGCCGCCGGTCACGCCGCCGCCTGGAGTTCCAGCCGCGCTCCGAACTCCTTCACCACCGCCTCGTCCCGGTAGGGCTCCAGCCGCTGCTGGAGGTCCTCCAGGTACTCGGCGCCCCGGTTGGAGCGCAGGGTGCCGAGGAGTTCCACGGCCTTGAGACCGGTGTGGCACGCCTCCTCGACCTCCCGCCGCTGCACCTGCGCGGTGGCGAGCAGCACATAGCCGATGGCCCGCCTGCGCGCCCGGCTCTCCGGGTGCCCGGCGAGCGACTGCTCGGCGCAGCGGGCCGCCGCGTCCGCCTGCCCCAGGTCCCGGTGGCAGTGGGCCAACTCGTCGGCGAGGTACGCCTCGTCGAAGTGGGCGATCCAGGCCGGGTCGTCCCCGGCGGAGTCACCGGCCGACTCCATCGCCGCGACCGCCTGCCCGGCGGCCGTCTGGGCCCCTCGCACGTCGCCGAGGAGCGCGTGCCCGCGGGCCTCGGCGGCGTGGAACATCGCCTCCGCGCGCGGGGTGGCCCGGCCGCGCGCCCCTTCCTGCGCCGCCCGCGCCAACTGGGCGATCTCGCGCGGGTTTCCGAGCTGGGCGGCAAGGTGGCTCATCGACGCGGCGAGCACGTATCCGCCGTAGCCGCGGTCGCCGGCCGCCTGGGCGAGCCGCAGCGCCTGGATGTAGTACCGCTGCGCCAGCCCGGGTTGTCCGGTGTCCACGGCCATGTACCCGGCGAGTTCGGTCAGTCGGGCCACCGCCCCGAACAGGTCCCGGCCGACCGCCTCCCGGTAGGAGCCCGCGAGCAGCCCGGAGACGACGCTGTTGAGGTAGTGCACGACGACCGGGCGCACGTGCCCGCTGCCGTGCTGGTGGTCCAGGTCGACCAGGGCCTGCGTCATCGCCCGCACGGCCGCCACGTCGGACTGCCCCACCCGGGGCCCGGCCGCACGCGCGACCTGCGGGTCGGGGGCGGAGATCAGCCAGTCGCGGCTCGGTTCGACCAGCGCGGACGCGGCGACCGAGGAACCGGAGAGGAAGTCCCGCCGGCCGACGTCGCTGCGCCACAGTTCGCAGACCTGCTCGATGGCGCCCAGCACGGTCGGCGAGAACAGGAGGCCGACGCCGGACGCGAGGTTCTTGCCGTTGGCCATGCCGATCTCGTCGATCGTGACCGTACGGCCGAGTTTGCGGCCGAGCGCCTCGGCGATGACGGCCGGCGCCCGGCCCCGGGGCTGCTGTCCGCGCAGCCAGCGGGCCACGGACGTCTTGTCGTACCTCAGGTCGAGACCGTGCTCGGCGCCGCACATGTTGACCCGGCGGGCGAGGCCCGCGTTGGAGCAGCCCGCTTCCTGGATGAGCGCCTGCAGCCGTTCGTTCGGCTGCCGCGCGACGAGTGGCCTTGCGGCCATGGCGTACCCCCTGCTTCATGGCTCGGGTGCCTGCCCGTGCACCGAGTTGACGTGTCTTTCACCGAAAGAATCCGGCCGTGAAGATCAATGCCCCGACGTAGAGCGGAAAATGCGAGGCTTGCGAGGATTGCCGGGTAACGGCTGCCGCCGTGCCCCCCTGACGTGGCTACCCAACTCGCACCGGGGATCCTCACGCGCGCCCCCGGACGTGCAACCATGCGCCCCGGCTGCGGAATCGATGCTCCTCCCCCGCGCGCGCGGGAGCCGTAACCGAAGATGAGTGCGGGAGTTGAGTTCCACGTGGAAGAAACGGTCCCCGGCACCGAAGCCGCACAGATTCCCCGGCAGCGCGGCGCATCGCTGCTGGAGGCCGCAGTCCGCTACGCCGAGGAGCGTCACTGGGACGTGTTTCCCGGTACCTGGCTGGAAGCCGCCCGCGGGGTGCAGCGCTGCTCCTGCGGGGCCACGGCGTGCGCCGCCCCGGGCGCGCACCCGGCGCGCGCCGACTGGGCGGCCCAGGCGACCGGCAGCGCGACCGTCGCGCGCCGGATGTGGCAGAAGCAGCCGACGGCGTCGGTCCTGCTGCCCACGGGCCGTACGTTCGACGCGATCGACGTGCCGGAGACGGCCGGGTTCCTCGCGCTGGCCCGGATGGAGCGGATGGGGCTGACGCCGGGGCCGGTGACGCAGGCACCGGACCGGCGGATGCGGTTCCTCGTCCTGCCGGGGGCGGCGGCGAAGGTGCCGGACCTGGCCGGCCGGCTCGGCTGGTCCCCGTCGGGGCTCGACCTTCGCGCGTGCGGCGAGGGCGCGTACGTGGCGGCGCCGCCGACGAGGTGCGGGGCCTGGGGGGCGGCGGTGCAGTGGGCCTGCCCGCCGACGTCCGCGAACCGGTGGCTGCCGGACGTGGAGGAGTTGATCCCGGCGCTCGCCTACGCGTGCGGGCGGGAGCGGTAGCAGGAGCGGTTCGGTAGCGGGAGCGGTTCGCTAGCGGGAGCGGTTCGGGAGCGGGAGCGGTTCGGGAGCGATTCGGTAGCGGTAGCGCCCTCCGTCCGCCGGGTTCCGTCGCCCCTCGCGACCTGGTCCCCCCGTAGGGTTCGGGTCATGACGTCAGCCGTACGCGTGCAAGGGCTCTGGAAGCGGTTCGGGCAGCAGGTCGCCGTGGCGGGGATCGATCTGGAGCTGCCCGCCGGGAAGTTCATCGGGCTCGTCGGGCCGAACGGGGCCGGGAAGACCACCACACTGTCGATGGTGACCGGGCTGCTCCGGCCGGACCAGGGGACGGTGGAGGTCGTCGGGCACGACGTGTGGAGCGATCCGGTCGAGGTGAAGGCCCGGATCGGGGTACTGCCCGAGGGGCTACGGCTGTTCGAGCGGCTGTCGGGACGGGAACTGCTCGGCTACACCGGCCGATTGCGCGGACTGCCCGGCGCCGAGGTCGACAAGCGGGCCGCCCAGCTCCTCGACGTCCTGGACCTGGCCGGCGCCCAGCACAAGCTGGTCGTCGACTACTCGACCGGCATGCGCAAGAAGATCGGCCTGGCGAGCGCGCTGCTGCACAACCCCGAGGTGCTGTTCCTGGACGAGCCGTTCGAGGGCGTCGACCCGGTGTCGGCCCAGACCATCCGGGGCGTGCTGGAGCGGTACACCGCCTCCGGCGCCACCGTGGTCTTCTCCTCCCACGTCATGGAACTGGTCGAGTCGCTGTGCGACTGGGTGGCCGTGCTCGCCGCGGGCCGCATCCGCGCCACCGGTCCCCTCGCCGAGGTGCGCGGTGCGGCCCCCTCGCTCCAGGAGGCGTTCCTCACCCTCGTCGGGGCGGGCGCACGCACCGCCGGGTCCGACCTGGAATGGCTGGGCGGCGGTAACCGATGACCGCGGGCGCCTCCTCGCACCCCGCCGTCACCCCGGTCTTCGTGCGGCTGAAGCTGTCGCTGCTGCGCAACGGACTGCGGCAGTCCGGCGGTCGGCGGGCCGCCTACATCGCCTCGGCCGCCCTCGTCCTGCTCTTCGCCCTGCTCCAGCTCGTCGGCCTGATCGCGCTGCGCGGCCACGCGCACGCGGACTCCCTCGTGGTGCTGCTGGCGGCGGTACTGGCCGTGGGCTGGGCGGTGATGCCGCTGTTCTTCCCCGGCGGCGACGAGACGCTGGACCCCACCCGGCTGGTCATGCTGCCGTTGCGGCCCCGCCCGCTGGTACGGGCACTGCTGGTCTCCTCGCTGGTGGGCATCGGCCCGCTCTTCACGCTCTGCCTGTTCGCCGGCTCGGTGGTCGCGCTGGCGCACGGCCCCGCGGCGTACGCCGTCGGTGTCGTCGGCGTCGTCCTCGCGCTGCTGGTCTGCGTGGCCCTCGCGCGGGCCGTCGCCGCCGCCAACGTACGGCTGCTGACCAGCCGCAAGGGGCGGGATCTGGCGGTGCTGAGCGGGCTGGTCATCGCGGTCGGCGCGCAGGTGGTGAACTTCGGCGCGCAGCGGCTCGGCAGCTCCGGGCTGGCGGAACTGGACGCGCCGGCCGAGGTGGTGCGCTGGGTGCCGCCCGCGTCGGCGCTCGGCGCGGTCGCCGCGGCGAGCGAGGGCTCGTACGGGACCGCCCTCGCCCAGCTCGCCCTGTGCGCGGCGCTGCTGACGCTGCTCCTCGCGGTGTGGACCCGGCACCTGACCCGGCTGATGACCTCCCCGGACGGCTCCACGCTGCCGGGGGCCGGCACCGCCGCCCGGCAGCGCGCCTCGACCGGACTCGCCCGGTTGCTGCCGGCCGGCCGCACCGGCACCGCCATGGAACGCACCCTGCGGTACGTGTGGCGCGACCCGAAGACCAAGGCGGCCTGGGTCACCTCGCTGGCGATCGGCCTGATCGTGCCGGTCTTCAACGCCTGGCAGGGCACCGGCTCGGTGTACTTCGCCTGCTTCGCCGCAGGGATGCTCGGCATCCAGATGTACAACCAGTTCGGGCAGGACACCTCGGCGTTCTGGATGGTCGCGATGACGATCTCCTCGGCCCGGCAGGCGTACGTCGAACTGCGCGCGCGGGCGCTGGCCCTGCTGCTGATCACGCTGCCGTACGCCACGCTCGTCACCGTCGTGACGGCGGCGATGCTCGGCGACTGGGAGAAGCTGCCGGAGGCACTGGGGCTCTCCTACGCGCTGCTCGGCGCGATGCTGGCGACCGGCGCCTGGACCTCCGCCCGCTTCCCGTACTCCATCCCGCAGGAGGGGCACAAGAACGCGGCCCCGGGGCAGGTCGGGCTCGCCTGGATCTCGATCTTCGGCGGGATGGTCGCCGCGGCCCTGCTGTGCGCCCCGGTCATCGCGCTGGCGATCTGGCGGAGCGTCAGCGCCGGCGGCGACGGATGGGGGTGGGTGCTGCTGCCGGCCGGCACGGTCTGGGGCGCGGCGCTGACAGTGGTCGGGCTCCGCTTCGCCGCGCCGCAGACGGCCCGGCGGCTGCCGGAGATCCTGACGGCGGTCAGCAAGGGCTGAGACCGGCCGGCCGGCTCACGCGCGTCAGCTCTCGCGGAGGCCCGTCAGCTCTCGCGGAGGCCGTCGGCGCTCGCGGAGGCCCGTCAGCTTTCGCGGAAGCCCGTCGACGCTCGCGGAGGCCCGTCAGCTCTCGCGGAGGCCGTCGAGGAAGGGTTCGACGGCCGCGCGCCACGCCTCGGGCTGGTCGTAGTGGACGAGGTGGCCGGCGTCGGCGACCTCCGCGTACTGGCCGTGCGGGAGCACCCGGACCATCTCCTGGGCCTCCGCGCGGCCGAGCTGGCCGTCGAGGCCGCGGACGACGAGGGTGGGGCAGCGGACCTGGGCCAGTTCCTCCCAGTGCGCGTCGTGCACACAGGTCTCGCGGGTGCGGAGCATCTGCTCCGGGTCGAAGACCGGACGCCAGCCGTCCGGGGACTCGGCCATCACCTCGGCGTAGAACTCGCCGCGGGCCGGATTGGGCCGCTCCACCCAGGGGTCGTCCTCGCCGAACCACTTGCGGACGTCGGCGAGCGTGGCGAAGGGCACCGGCCACGCCTGGAACCACTGCGTCCACTCGCGCTGCGAGGCGCCGCCGATCGCCGAGGCCCGCATGTCGCAGATGATCAGACCGCGGACCAGGTCGGGGCGTTTGGCGGCGAGCTGCCAGGCGGTGAGCGCGCCCATGGCATGGCCGATGAGGACGGCCGGGCCGAGGCCGAGCTGTTCCAGGGCGGCCTCGGCGTCCTCGACGTAGGACTCGCGGGTGAAGGACGCCTCCGACGGCTTCTCGCTGCGGCCGTGGCCGCGCTGGTCGAGCGCGACGGCGCGGTGGCGCTCGGAGAGCCAGCGGGCCGTGGCCGCCCAGTGCGAGGCACGGCCCATCAGGCCGTGCAGGAGCAGCACCCCCGGCGCGCCGCCACCGGACCCGGCGGCCGGATCGGAAGGCGGGTCGGCGGCCGGGTCGTTCTTGGGAGGGTCGCCGAACTCCCAGGCCGCGAGGTGTACTCCGCCCGCTCCGGTCACGTCGATGCGTCGCGCCATGCTCCTGGCACCCCCCAAGCTCCGCCCGGACCGCCCGGCTCCCGTGGGGACCGGCCGCTCCTGTGCACCGTGTTCTGCCTGTCGCGCCTGCCGTACCTGTGGTGTCTGTGGTGTCTGTGGTGTCTGTGGTGTCTGTGGTGTCTGTGGTGTCTGTGGTGCCCGTCGTACTGTCAGTCGTACTGTCAGTCGTGCGGTCCCGCCGGTCCCGCCGGTGGCGATCGCTGCCGCCCGCAGACTATCGAATGCTCATTCGAAACGGCCGTCCTGCCGCATAACACCCCTCATTCGAGTGACACCCTCCGGGGATTGTCCGCCGCGCCTCGGGGGAGATCTTCAGCGGGAGGCGGACCGCTCGGGGAAAAGGGGTCCGCGGGACCGACCCTGGGAGCTCGGGGCTCCGGGTCGGTACAGGGGAGGACAGGCCCCGGCGCCACACGGCGCCGGGGCCCTCTCCGTACGAGTGGCGGCACGTCGTCCCCCTCTCTCCCCGGCGTCATATGCCCGCGCGCCAGCCTTCCACGCCAGGCGCGCGGACGCCGCGCTTCGGCGCGGTGGATCCGGATCGGGCGGGATCGCTACGGTGCCGCGGCCCCGGGCCAGGGGCCACGAGCCACGCCCGCCGGTCCGCCCGGCTCAGCGCTTGGCGACGAAGACGTGGGAGGCGACGTCCGACTCCAGCTCAGCCGCCTCACCACCGCTGCCCACCAGCACCCCGCCCGCGGACTCCGTCACGCTCACCACGGAACCGGGCTGCACCCCGGCGCGCCGCAGCGTGTACATCAACTGGGCGTCCGTCTGGATCGGCTCGCCGATCCGGCGCACGACGACCGTTTTGCCCTCGGCGCCCGGGTCCAGGTCGGCGAGCGAGACCATGCCCGCGTCCAGGAAGGGGTCGGCGCCGTCCTTCTCGCCCAGCTCCTCCAGGCCCGGGATCGGATTGCCGTACGGCGACTCGGTCGGGTGGCGCAGCAGCTCCAGCACGCGGCGCTCCACCGCCTCGCTCATCACGTGCTCCCAGCGGCACGCCTCGGCGTGCACCTGCTCCCACTCCAGACCGATGACGTCGACGAGCAGACATTCCGCGAGCCGGTGCTTGCGCATCACGCGCGTGGCCAGCCGGCGGCCCTCGTCGGTCAGCTCCAGGTGCCGGTCGGTGGCGACGGAGACCAGGCCGTCGCGCTCCATCCGCGCCACCGTCTGGCTCACCGTCGGGCCGCTCTGGTCGAGCCGCTCGGCGATCCGGGCGCGCATGGGGACCACACCTTCCTCCTCCAGCTCGAGGATGGTGCGGAGATACATCTCCGTGGTGTCGATCAGTCCGGACATACGTGCCCCTCGATTAGATCTTCCGGAGGCTCGACGGCGCTCCGGCGCGTGCGGTGGCCCTGGCACCAATTCTGACGCATACCACCGACAACCGTGCCGCGCCGTGGGAACCGGGGCCGGGCAGGGCCCCCGGCGGGGCCGGCCGGCCCGCTTCCGAGGTGTTGACACCGCACTGGTCCAGACCGCACGGTGAGGCGCGACACGGCCACAGCGAAGGGGCACCGCATGAGCGACCGCAAGCCCGCCGACGAGTTCCTCGACGCGGCGATCGAGCTGCTGCACCGCGTCCGGGACGAGGAGGCCGGCTCCGTCGAGGCGGCCGGCACCCTCCTCGCCGACACCGTCGAGCAAGGCGGCCGGCTCTTCGCCTTCGGCGCCGGGCACTCCTCCCTCGCCGCCCAGGACCTCGTCTACCGGGCCGGCGGTCTCGCCCTGATGAACCTGCTCGTCGTGCCCGGCGTCGTCGGCGTCGACGTGATGCCCGCCACCCTGGGCTCCGCCCTGGAACGCGTCGACGGTCTGGCGAGCGCGGTGCTGGACTCCTCGCCGCTGCGGGCGGGCGACGCACTGGTGATCGTCTCCCTGTCGGGCCGCAACGCACTGCCCGTAGAGATGGCCGCCCACGCCCGCGCGCTCGGCGTCAAGGTGATCGGCGTGACCTCGGTCGCGTACGCCGGGCGGACCAGGTCCCGGCACAGTTCGGGGACGTATCTGAAGGACCACTGCGACCTCGTCCTCGACTCCAAGATCGCGGTCGGCGACGCGGAACTGACCCTGGACACCGTGCCGGCCCCCTTCGCCCCCGCCTCCACCGTCGTCACCACGGCCCTCCTGCAAGCCGTGATGGCCACCACGGCCGCCGTCCTGGCCGACCGCGGCACCGAACCCCCGCTGCTGCGCTCGGGCAACGTCGACGGCGGCCACGAGTGGAACGACCGGGTGCTGGACGAGTACCGCGACCGGATCTTCTACCACCACTGAGACCCCTCCGCCGAGACCCCGGGCAGGGTCACGCGCGGGGCCGCTCCTCCCCCACCGCGCCGGAACGGGACGCGGCGTCGGCCAGGTCCAGCGCCGCGGCGATCCGCGCCGCCACGTCCTCCGCGTAGGTCGCGTCCAGCCGCTCGAACGCGCTCCGCCCGGAGGTCCGCAGGAACGTCACCACGCCCAGCGTGCGCCCCCTGCTGCGCAGCACCGCGCACAGGGCGTGCACCGTCTCCGGCGGCCACTGCCGCGCCTTCGCCCACTCGCGGGTGCGTTCGACCGCCATCGCCCCGGCGCTCGCCCGCACCGACCCGGCCCGCTGCGCGCACTGCACCGCGGGATGCCCCTCGGCGTACCGCACCGGCAGCCCGGCCGCGTCCGCCGCCAGGCTCGGGCCCGGCGCCCCGGCCGGCGTCGCCGTGAGCCGCACCAGCCGTACCGGACCCGCCGCGTCCGCGTCGCCGAGCGCACCGCCCGCCACCCGGTCCATCAGCGCGTGGTCGGCGAACCCGGCGAGCGCGAAGTCCAGATGGACGACGGCCGCCTCCGCCGGGTCCTCGCACTCCGCCGCCGCCCGCGCCGCCCGGTGGAGCTGGTTGGTACGGAACCTGAGCAGCGCCGCCTCCTGCTCGGTC
This sequence comes from Streptomyces ziwulingensis, assembly GCF_039542605.1. Taxonomy (NCBI): domain Bacteria; kingdom Bacillati; phylum Actinomycetota; class Actinomycetes; order Kitasatosporales; family Streptomycetaceae; genus Streptomyces; species Streptomyces ziwulingensis. The sequence goes on along the minus strand of NZ_BAABIG010000043.1, from coordinate 112,977 downwards.
TGCCGGGCCTCCGTGACGTCCTGGAACAGCCAGCCCACGCCCAGCGGCACCGGCTCCTCCGCCAGCGGCGACGCCAGCCGCAGGAAACCGCTGCTCCAGCACCGGCGCCGGTCCCCGTCCGGGGTGCGCACCGACACCCAGATCTCCGCGGGCGCGGGCGGCGCGCCCTCCGCGAGCACGTGCGTCAGCGCGCTCTCCAGTTCCTCGACGCCCTGCGCGAGCAACTCCCCCAGCGGCCGGCCCAGTACGGCCGTCCGCCCGGTGCCCAGGGCCCGCGCCGCGTGCGCGTTGACGACCGCCGGGCGCAGGTCGGCGTCGACCAGGACGACACCCCAGCTCGCGTCCTCGAACAGGGCCTCGCTCAGGGCTATGGAACGCTCCAGGTCGATCTGCGTGTGCACCTCGCTGAAGGCGCAGTACAGCCCCGCGGGGTTGCCGTCCGAACCGCGCACGGCCGCGGACTGCGTACGCACCAGCACCCGTCCGCCGTCCTTGGTCAGCAGCGCGAACTCGTGCACCTGCCGTCCCGGGGCCCGCATCGCGGCCAGCAGCCGCCGCTCGATCTCCTCGGCGTCCGCGCTGCGCACCGCCCAGCCGGCGAACCCCCGCCGCCCCACCGCCTCGGCTGCCGTCCACCCGAGGATGCGCTCCGCCTCGCGGTTCCAGTGCGTCACCACACCGTCCGCGTCGAAGGCGCACAGCGCCGCGTCCATCCCGTCCAGCAGCGCGGCCAGCAGGTCCGCGCCCTCCCGCTCGGGCTGCTCCGGCTCGTCCGGCCCCAGCTCGTCGGTGGCCCCACTACGCCGGGAAGCACTCATCCGGACCCCCCTGCGGACTGCGTCCGCCGTACGGCACGTCGGTTCACTCACTCACTGAATGCGCTCACTGGCCTTCATTCAACTCGAACGTGACCCAGCACACAGCGGGTTCCTGCAAAAATGCAGAAATCGTTGTACGGCGGAAATCAGCCCCGCCCCGTCTCCCGGGTCACAGCAAAAACGGTTGAACGGACGCCGGGGCGTTCTTAGGGTGGGCCGTACACGAGAAGGGAGGTGGTTCCGCAGATGTACGAGAACCGGACGCGTGAGGTGGCCGCGGGCTGACGGCCCGGCACCACAGCGAGTGCGGTGCCCGGCCGGCGCGTGACAGAGGCGTGCGGTCGGCCCAATCCCGACGCGGTCACCCGACCCGCGAGTCGCCGGTACGTCCGGCCGGCTCCTCCACGGAGGAACCTGACTCGCGGGTCGCCCGCGTGCGGGGGACCCGCTCGTTCAGCGGGCGATGCCCTCGTAGCCCTCGACCTCGCGCAGGTCGCGCGGGCCGGGGCCCAGGTAGCGGGCGGAGGGGCGGACCAGGCGGCCGGTGCGCTTCTGTTCCAGGATGTGCGCGGCCCAGCCGGCCGTGCGGGCGCAGGTGAACATGGACGTGAACATGTGGGCCGGGACCTCGGCGAAGTCCAGGACGATGGCCGCCCAGAACTCGACGTTGGTGGCCAGGACCCGGTCCGGGCGGCGGTTGTGGAGTTCGGTCAGGGCCGCCTTCTCCAGCGCCTCGGCGACCTCGAAGCGGGGGGCGCCCAGGTCGCGGGCGGTGCGGCGCAGGACGCGGGCGCGCGGGTCCTCGGCGCGGTAGACGCGGTGACCGAAGCCCATCAGGCGCTCGCCCCGGTCCAGGGCGCGCCGGACGTAGGCGTCGGCGTCGCCGGTGCGCTCGATCTCCTCGATCATGCCGAGCACCCGGGAGGGGGCGCCGCCGTGCAGCGGGCCGGACATGGCGCCGACCGCGCCGGAGAGGGCCGCGGCCACGTCGGCGCCGGTGGAGGCGATGACGCGGGCGGTGAAGGTGGAGGCGTTCATGCCGTGTTCGGCGGCGGAGGTCCAGTAGGCGTCCACGGCGGCCACGTGCTTGGGGTCGGGCTCGCCGCGCCAGCGGATCATGAACCGTTCGACGACGGACCGGGCCTTGTCGATCTCGCGCTGCGGCACCATGGGGTTGCCCTGGCCGCGCGCGGACTGGGCGACGTAGGAGAGGGCCATCACGGCGGCGCGGGCGAGGTCGTCGCGGGCCTGCTCGGCGTCGATGTCCAGGAGCGGTTTGAGGCCCCAGACGGGGGCGAGCATCGCCAGCGCGGACTGTACGTCGACGCGGATGTCGCCGGAGTGGACGGGGATCGGGAACGGTTCGGCGGGGGGCAGGCCGGGGTTGAAGGCTCCGTCGACCAGGAGGCCCCAGACGTTGCCGAAGGAGACGTGGCCGACCAGATCCTCGATGTCGACGCCCCGGTACCGCAGCGCGCCGCCCTCCTTGTCGGGTTCGGCGATCTCCGTCTCGAACGCGACGACTCCTTCGAGTCCGGGTACGAAGTCGGACATGAGGCGGCTCCTCGTGGTCGTGTGCGTGATGTGTGGCCGCGGTCACCCCCGTGGTGCCCCGTTCGGCCCGGGGGCGGCCGGCCGGGACGGTCTCTGCACGATATCCCTGAGTGCCATTTATGGGGAGGGTTTGCGGCACTCAGTGCCACGGAGTGAGCGGGACCACCCGTGGGCGGTCCGGATACGGCAGGATGGTCCGCGTGACCGAGCCAGACGCCGTGCCTCTCGATCTCGCCTCGATGCGCCGGCAGTACCGGGCCGCGGGGCTGTCCGAGAACGGGGCGGCCGCCACGCCCGTGGAACAGTTCGCCCGCTGGTTCCGGCAGGCGGCGACGGCGGGCGGCCTCTTCGAGCCGAACGCCATGGTCGTCTCGACCGCCGACGCCGAGGGCCGGCCCAGCTCCCGCACGGTGCTGCTGAAGCACTTCGACGAGCGGGGCTTCGTGTTCTACACCAACTACGAGTCGCGCAAGGCCCGCGAGCTGGCGGTGAACCGGCACGTCTCGCTGCTGTTCCCCTGGCATCCGATGGCCCGGCAGGTGATCGTGTCGGGGGTCGCGGAGCGCACCGGACGGGACGAGACGGCCGCCTACTTCCGGACCCGGCCGCACGGCTCCCAGCTCGGCGCGTGGGCCAGCGCCCAGTCGTCGGTGGTCGACTCCCGCGAGGAGCTGGACGTCGGCTACGCCAAGCTGGCCGCCCGCTATCCGGAGGGCGAGCGGGTGCCGGTGCCGCCGCACTGGGGCGGCTTCCGGGTGGCGCCGCGGGCGGTGGAGTTCTGGCAGGGCCGGGAGAACCGCCTGCACGACCGGCTGCGGTACGTCACCGACGAGGCGGGCGGCTGGCGGGTGGAGCGGCTCAGCCCCTGAGCGCTCCGGGCACCTGGGCCACCTGGGCCGGCCGACGGCTCAGCCGAGCGTCTCCTCCATCAGCGCGGCCCACTGGTCCACCACGCGTGCGCGGCGGACGGTGTCGTCGGTGAGGAGGTTGGCGAGGCCCAGGCCGCGGGCCATGTCCAGCAGGCCCTGGACGGTCTCGCGGACGCCGGGGCGGCGCTCGTCGGCGGTGAGCAGGTCGACGGCGATGCGGTGGGTCTCGCGGCCGACCCGGGCCTCCAGTTCGGTGACCCGGCCCCGGAGCTGCTCCTCGTTGGAGGCGGCCACCCACAGGTGCAGGGCGGCGCGGAAGAGCGGGCCGGTGTAGAGGTCGACGAGGGCGGTGACCACCGCAGGCCGGTCGGCGGCGGTGGTGCCCTCGGGGAAGAGGGCGCGCAGGGCGAGGGAGCGTTCCTCGGCGACGTACTCGACGGCGGCGGTGAAGAGGTCCTCACGGGTCGGGAAGTGGTGCTGGGCGGCGCCCCGGGAGACTCCGGCGCGTTCGGCGACGGCCGAGACCGTGGAGCCCGCCCAGCCGTGTTCGGCGAGGCAGGCCACCGCGGCGGCCAGCAGCCGCTGCCGGGTGGCCCGGCTGCGGTCCTGTTTGGGGACGCGGTCGGCTGTCGTCACAGCACCCATGGAGGTTCCCGTCGTTCGAGGAAGGCCGTCATCCCCTCGCGGGCCCGCGGGGAGGCGAACAGCCGGGCCGAGCGGGCGGTGAGGTCCGCCGCGTCCCGGTCGAATGCCTCCAGCACCCTAGCCGTGAGCAGCCGTTTCGTCTCGGCCAGGCCCTGTGGGGCGGACTTGCGCAGGCCGTCGAGGACGGGTTCCAGTACGGCGTCCACGTCGTCGCCCGCCGCCGTCAGCAGACCGGTGCGGACGGCCTCGGCGGCGTCGAAGCGGGAGCCGGTGAGGTAGTGGCGGGCGAGGGCGCGCGGGTCGGCGCGCGGGACCACGGTCAGGGAGATCACGGCCGGCGCCACCCCGATGCGTACCTCGGTGAAGGCGAACGTCGACTCGGTGGCGGCCACCGCGAGGTCGCAGGCGGCGAGGAGGCCGAGGCCGCCGGCCCGGACGTGCCCGGCGACCCGGGCGACCACCGGTTTGGGCAGCTCCACGATCTGCCGGAGCAGGCCGACCAGCGCCTCGGGCGCGGGCGGGTCGCGCAGGTCGGCGCCGGCGCTGAAGGTGGTGCCGGTGTGGGTGAGGACGACGGCGCGTACGCCGGAGTCCGCGGCGCAGTCGGCCAGCGCCCCGGCGAGTGCGTCCACCAGGGCGGCGGAGAGCGCGTTGCGGCTGCCCGGCGAGTCCAGGGCGAGGGTCTCGACGCCCCGGACGCGGGCGCGGGCTATCAGGGGGGCGGTCGTCATGTGCGCTCCCGGAGCTGTCGGCGCAGGATCTTGCCGGAGGCGGCGCGGGGCACGCCGTCGATGAAGGTGACCCGGCGGACCCGTTTGTACGGGGCCACCTGTCCGGCGACGTACGCCATGACCTCGCTCTCGGTGAGGGCGGGCGCGGTGGGCCGGCGGACGACGTGGGCGTGCGGGATCTCGTTGCCGTTCTCGTCGTACCCGCCGATGACGGCGGCGTCGGCGATGTCGGGGTGGGTGAGCAGCAGGGCCTCCAGTTCGGCGGGGGCCACCTGGAAGCCCTTGTACTTGATGAGTTCCTTGACCCGGTCCACGACGAAGAGCCAGCCGTCCGCGTCGACGTGTCCGACGTCCCCGGTGTGCAGCCAGCCCTCGGGGTCGATCATCGCGGCGGTGGCGTCGGGCCGGCCGAGGTAGCCCTTCATGATCTGCGGGCCCCGGATGAGGATCTCGCCGGACTCGCCGGGTCCGAGGTCCGTGCCGGGGTCGTCCAGGGAGACCAGGCGCATCTCGGTGCCGGCGATGAGCTTGCCGACGGTCCCGGGCGGGGCGTCGGCCGTCGCGTCCATGGGGACGACATGGGTGCCCGGGGAGAGTTCGGTCATGCCGTACGCCTGGCCGACCGGCGGCAGGCCGAGCCGCGCCGAGCAGGCGGCGGCGAGGCGGGCGTCGAGCGGGGCGGCGGCGCTGGTGACGCGCTTGAGCGACGACAGGTCGTACTGGGCGACCAGCGGGTGCTTGGCCAGGGCCAGGACGATGGGCGGGGCCACGTAGAGGTCGGTGATGCGGTGGTTCTGGATGGCGGCGAGGAACTGCTCCAGGTCGAAGCGGGGCAGGACGACGACGGTGGCGCCCTGGCGCAGCGGCCCGTTCATGAGCGCGGTGAGGCCGTAGATGTGGAAGAACGGCAGCACCGCCAGGACGCGGTCGCCGGGGCCGGTGGTGACGGCCGGTTCGAGCTGGACCAGGTTGGTGGCGATCTGCCGGTGGGTGAGCATCACGCCCTTGGGCAGGCCGGTGGTCCCGGAGGAGTACGGCAGGACGGCGATGTCCTCGACGGGGTCGATGGCGACCACCGGCTCGATCGCGGTGGAGCCCAGCATGTCGGTCAGGGAGCGGTGGCCGGGCGCGCTGTCGCAGACGAAGACCTCCCGTACACCGCCCGCGAGTTCGGCGGCCCGGCGGGCGGTTTCGAGGAGCGGTGAGACGGTGACGATCCAGCGGGCGGCGCAGTCGGTGAGCTGCTTGGCGAACTCCTCCGCCGTGGCCAGCGGGTGCACGGTGGTGACGGAGGCGCCCGCGCGGGTGGCGGCGTAGAAGGCGAGCGGGAAGGCGACGGTGTTGGGGCTGTGCAGGGCGAGGACGTCGCCCTTGCGGACCCCGGCCTCGGCGAGCCCGGCGGAGACCCGCCGGTGGAACCGGTCCACCTGCGCGTAGCCGAGGGTGGTGCCGTCGGTGCCGTCGATCAGCGCGGGCGCGTCGCCGAACTCGGCCGCCCGGCCCAGGACGGCCTCGTGGATGGGCAGGTCGACGGGGTCTACGTCTGCGTACTCGCTGCGGAACACGGTTCCTCCAGTGGCGGCTGGTAGCCGGTGCGGGCTAGTACGACTTGGGCAGGCCGAGGGTCTGGTGGGAGACGTAGTTGAGGATCATCTCCCGGCTCACCGGGGCGATCCGGGCCACCCGGGACGCGGTGATCAGCGAGGCGAGTCCGAACTCGCGGGTGAGGCCGTTGCCGCCGAGGGTGTGCACGGACGTGTCGACGGCCCGTACGCACGCCTCGCCGGCCGCGTACTTGGCCATGTTGGCGGCCTCGCCCGCGCCGATGTCGTCCCCGGCGTCGTACAGGTGGGCCGCCTTCTGCATCATCAGGCGGGCCAGTTCGAGGTCGATGTGGGCCTGGGCGAGGGGGTGGGCGATGGCCTGGTGGGCGCCGATGGGGGCCTTCCAGACGGTGCGGTCGCGGGCGTACTCGACGGCCCTGCCGACGGCGTAGCGGCCCATGCCGATGGCGAAGGCGGCGGTCATCACGCGCTCGGGGTTGAGCCCGGCGAAGAGCTGGAGCAGCCCCGCGTCCTCTCCCCCACTGCCGAAAGCGTGGGAGGGGCCCCCACCCACCAGTGCCTCGGCGGGCAGCCGTACGTCGTCGAAGGTCAGCTCGAACTGTTTCTCGGTGGCCTGGAGTTCCATGTCGATCTGGCGGCGTTCGAAGCCGGGGGTGTCCCGGGGGACGATGAACAGGCAGGGCTTGAGGCGGCCGGTGCGGGAGTCTTCGGTGCGGCCGACGACGAGGGTGGCGTCGGCGAGGTCGACGCCGGAGATGAAGACCTTGCGGCCGGTGAGCAGCCAGTCGGTGCCGTCGCGGCGGGCGGTGGTGGTGATGCGGTGGCTGTTGGAGCCGGCGTCGGGTTCGGTGATGCCGAAGGCCATGGTGCGGGTGCCGTCGGCGATCCCGGGGAGCCAGTCGCGTTTCTGCCGCTCGGTGCCGAAGCGGGCGATGACCGTGCCGCAGATCGCCGGGGAGACGACCAGCATGAGGAGGGGGCAGCCGGCCGCGCCGAGTTCTTCGAGGACGATGGAGAGGTCGGCGATGCCGCCACCGCCTCCGCCGTACTCCTCGGGGAGGTTGACGCCGAGGTAGCCGAGCTTGCCGGCCTCGGACCAGAGGGCTTCCCGGTCGTGGTTGCGGCCGTGCCGGGTACCGAGGGCGGCCACCGCCGCGCGGAGGGACTTGCGCTCGTCGGATTCGATGAGGGTGGGCATCGGGGGCTCCTTGGGGTGCGGGTTTCGTCGTGCCGGGTCGCGCGGTTCTCCGCGTTCCTGGGGCGGTGTTTCGCGCCTTGGTCGTTCCTGAGGGGGGCGCGCCCTGGTCGTTCCTGGGGGGCGCGCCCTGGTCGTTCCTGGGGGGCGCGCCCTAGTCGCCTTCGCCCCGCACCACCGCCAGCAGGGAGCCGACCGCGACCTGCTGTCCCGGCACGGCGTGCAGTGCGGTCAGCGTGCCGGTGACCGGGGCGGTGATCCGGTGTTCCATCTTCATCGCCTCCAGCCACAGCAGGGGCCGGCCGGCCTCGACGGACGAGCCCTCCCGCAGGCCCTCCGCCACCCGGACGACCGTGCCGGGCATCGGGGCGAGCAGGGAGCCGGGGGCGTGCTGGGCGGTGGGGTCGGGGAAGCGGGGCAGCGCGGTGAGGCGGGTGGGGCCGACGTGGACCTGGTCGCCGTAGCGGGCGACCTCGAAGCGGCGCTGTACGCCCTCCACTTCGAGGACGACCAGGTCGGGGGCGGTGTGCAGGACACGGACGCCGTCCGCCCGCGGGCCGGTGCGGGTGTGCCGGTAGCGGACCTCGTGCTCCTCGCCCGCCATGACGTACCGCTTGACCTGGGGCTGGGCGGGCAGGTTGCGCCAGGCGCCGCCGAAGCGGGAGCGGCTGCTCGCGTCGGCGAGGGCGGCGGCCAGCGGGGCGTACGGGTCGGGGGCCGGGGTGGTCAGGGCGGGCAGGTGGCGGCCGTAGAAGCCGGTGTCCATGCGGGCGGCGGTGAACTCCTCGTGGCGCAGGGAGCGGACCAGGAGGTCGCGGTTGGTGACCGGGCCGTGCACGGCGGCCCGTTCCAGGGCGCCGGCCAGGCGGCGGACGGCTTCCTCGCGGGTGGCGGCGTGGGCGACGGCCTTGGCGAGCATCGGGTCGTAGTGGACGCCGATGTCGTCGCCGTCGGTGTAGCCGGTGTCCAGGCGGACGCCGTCCGGGAGGTCGAGGCGGTGCAGGCGGCCGGTCTGCGGGGCCCAGCCGGCCGCCGGGTCCTCGGCGTAGAGGCGGGCCTCGACGGCGTGGCCGCGGGCGCGGGGCGGTTCCGGGCCGAGGGGGCGGCCCTCGGCGACGCGGAGCTGGAGGGCGACCAGGTCGATGCCGAAGACGGCCTCGGTGACGGGGTGTTCGACCTGGAGGCGGGTGTTCATCTCCAGGAAGTGGGCGCGGCCGTCGGCGACGAGGAACTCGACGGTTCCGGCGCCGGTGTAGTCGACGGCGCGGGCGGCGCGGACCGCCTGGTCGTACAGGTCCCGGGTCAGCTCCTCGGACAGGCCGGGCGCCGGGGCCTCCTCGATGACCTTCTGGTGGCGGCGTTGCAGGGAGCAGTCGCGGGTGCCGAGCGCCCACACCGTGCCGTGGGTGTCGGCGAGGATCTGCACCTCGACGTGGCGGCCGTTCTCGACGTACGGCTCGACGAAGACCTCGCCGTCGCCGAAGGCGCTCTGGGCCTCCGCGCGTGCGGCGTCCCGTTCGGCGTCGAGGTCGGCCAGCCGGCGGACCACCCGCATGCCGCGGCCGCCGCCGCCCGCCGCGGCCTTCACCAGGACCGGCAGGTCGGCCTCGGTGACGGTGTCGAGGGGCGCGATGCCCAGGAGTTCCTTGGCGCGGGTCTTGGACGCCATCGCCTCGATGGCCTCCGGGGGCGGCCCGATCCAGGTCAGCGCGGCGTCGGTGACGGCCCGCGCGAAGGCCGCGTTCTCGGAGAGGAAGCCGTAACCGGGGTGCACGGCGTCGGCGCCGGCGGCCAGCGCGGCCTTCACGATCGCCTCGCCGCGCAGATAGGTCTCGGCGGGCGTCGACCCCGGCAGCCGTACCGCCGCGTCGGCCACGCGCGCGTGCAGCGCGTGTTCGTCGGCGTCGGAGAAGACGGCGACCGTACGGATGCCCAGCTCACGGCAGGTACGGAAGACGCGGCAGGCGATCTCGCCCCGGTTGGCGACGAGTACGGAAGTGATCACTGGTCCCTCACACCTCACATTCGGAAGACGCCGAAGCCGCCGCGCGCGCCTTCGTAGGGGGCGGTGTGGATCGCGGACAGGCACAGGCCGAGGACGGTGCGGGTGTCGCGCGGGTCGATGACGCCGTCGTCGTAGAGCCGCCCGGACAGGAACATCGGCAGCGACTCGGACTCGATCTGCTGCTCCACCATGGCGCGCAGCGCCGCGTCGCCCTCGTCGTCGTACGGCAGTCCCTTGGCGGCGGCCGACTGGCGGGCGACGATGGACAGGACACCGGCGAGCTGCTGCGGGCCCATGACGGCGGACTTGGCGCTGGGCCAGGCGAACAGGAAGCGCGGGTCGTAGGCGCGGCCGCACATGCCGTAGTGGCCGGCGCCGTAGGAGGCGCCGAGGAGGACGGAGAGGTGCGGGACGCGGCTGTTGCTCACCGCGTTGATCATCATCGCGCCGTGCTTGATGATGCCGCCCTGCTCGTACTCCTTGCCGACCATGTAGCCGGTGGTGTTGTGCAGGAAGAGCAGCGGGACGTCGCGCTGGTTGGCGAGCTGGATGAACTGGGCGGCCTTCTGCGACTCCGCGCTGAACAGGACCCCCCGGGCGTTGGCGAGGATGCCGACGGGGTAGCCGTGCAGCTCGGCCCAGCCCGTCGTGAGACTCGTCCCGTAGAGCGGTTTGAACTCGTCGAAGTCGGAGGAGTCGACGATCCGGGCGATCACCTCGCGCGGGTCGAACGGTGTCTTCAGGTCGCCGGGGACGATGCCCAGCAGTTCCTCCGGGTCGTACTTCGGTGGCGCGGCGGGTCCCGGGTCGGGGTGGGCCTTGCGGTGGTTGAGGCGGGCGACGACCCGGCGGGCCTGGCGCAGCGCGTCGGGCTCGTCGGCGGCGAAGTAGTCGGCGAGGCCGGAGGTGCGGGCGTGCATCTCGGCGCCGCCGAGGGACTCGTCGTCGCTCTCCTCGCCGGTGGCCATCTTCACCAGCGGCGGGCCGCCCAGGAAGACCTTGGCCCGCTCCTTGACCATGATGACGTGGTCGGACATGCCGGGGATGTACGCGCCCCCGGCGGTGGAGTTGCCGAAGACGACGGCGACGGTGGGGATGCCGGCCGCCGAGAGCCGGGTGAGGTCCCGGAAGATCGCGCCGCCCGGGATGAAGATCTCCTTCTGGGACGGCAGGTCGGCGCCGCCCGACTCCACCAGGCTGACGCAGGGCAGCCGGTTGGCGAGCGCGATGTCGTTGGCGCGCAGGGCCTTCTTCAGGGACCAGGGGTTGCTGGCGCCGCCGCGCACGGTCGGGTCGTTGGCGGTGATCAGGCACTCCACGCCCTCGATCGTGCCGATGCCGGTGACCAGGGAGGCCCCCACGGTGTACTCGCTGCCCCAGGCGGCCAGCGGGGACAGTTCCAGGAAGGGCGTGTCGGGGTCGAGGAGCAGTTCGACGCGCTCGCGGGCGAGCAGCTTGCCGCGCTCGCGGTGCCGGGCGACGTACTTCTCGCCGCCGCCCGCGAGGGCCTTGGCGTGCTCGGCGTCCAGCTCGGTGAGCTTGCCGAGCATGGCCTCGCGGTGCGCGCGGTGCTCGGCGTCGGCCGGGTCGAGGGCGCAGGACAGGACCGTCACCGAAGGGCCTCCGGTATGTCGAGGTGGCGGGCGCGCAGCCATTCGCCGAGCGCCTTGGCCTGCGGATCGAAACGGGCCTGCGCGGCGACGCCCTCGCCGAGGATGCCCTCGACGACGAAGTTCAGGGCGCGCAGGCGGGGCAGCGGGTGCCGGGTGACCGGCAGGTCGCGGGTCTCCGGGAGCAGCTCCCGGAACCGGTCGACGGTCAGCTCGTGGGCGAGCCACCGCCAGGCCGCGTCGGTCCGGACCCAGACGCCGACGTTGGCGTCGCCGCCCTTGTCCCCGCTGCGGGCACCGGCGACGAGACCGAGGGGGGCGCGGCGCGTGGGTCCCGGGGGCAGCGGGCCGGGCAGCGGCGGTTCCGGCACCGGACCGGGTACGGCGGTCTCCTGGGCGGGCGGCACGGGGACCCGGCGGCCGTCGGGCAGGACGGCGACGTGGGCGACGGCGTCCTGCGGGACGTAGGCGCTCTCGAAGACCCCGTAGGGCGCGCCCTTGCCCGGCGGGGCCGTCACGTGGAAGCCGGGGTAGGAGGCGAGGGCGAGTTCGACGGCGGCCCCGCTCAGCGCCCGCCCGACGACTTTCTGGTCGGCGTCGCGGACGACGAGCCGCAGCAGGGCGCTGGCCGTCTCCTCGGTCGGGGCGTCGGGCCGGTCGGTGCGGACCAGGTCCCAGCGGACGTCCGCGGCCTTCTTGAGGGTGCCTTCCATCTGCTCCCGCACGAGCGCCGCCTTGGCCTCGATGTCCAGGCCGGTGAGGACGAAGGTGACCTCGCCGCGGAAGCCGCCGAGGCGGTTGCGGCCGACCTTGAGGGTGGGCGGCGGGGCCTCGCCGCGCACGCCGGTGATCCGGACCCGGTCCGGGCCGTCCTGGGTGAGGGTCACGGTGTCCAGGCGGGCGGTGACGTCCGGCCCGGCGTACCGGGCGCCGCCCGTCTCGTACAGCAGTTGCGCGGTGACCGTGCCGGTGTCGACGAAACCGCCGGTGCCGTCGTGCTTGGTGATGACGCTGTGGCCGTCGGCGTGCAGTTCGGCCAGCGGGAAGCCGGGCCGCCGCACGTCGCCCTCGCCGAAGAAGGCGTAGTTGCCGCCGGTGGCCTGCGCTCCGCACTCCAGGACGTGCCCGGCGACGACCGCGCCCGCGAGCCGGTCGTACTCCGTCGGCGCCCAGCCGAAGTGCGCGGCGGCGGGCCCGGTGACCAGGGCCGCGTCCGTCACCCGCCCGGTGACCACGATGTCGGCCCCGGCGCGCAGGCAGGCGGCGATGCCGAAGCCGCCGAGGTAGGCGTGGGCGGCGAGCGCGCCGGGGTGGTCGGCGGTGAGGTCGTCGCCCTCGACATGGGCGACGCGGACGGGGATGCCGAGCCGGTCGGCCAGCTTCCGTACGGCGTCGGCGAGTCCGGCCGGGTTGAGCCCGCCCGCGTTGGCGACGACCTTGACGCCCCGCTCGTGGGCGAGGCCGAGGCACTCCTCCAACTGGCGCAGGAAGGTGCGGGCGTACCCCGCGTCCGGGTTCTTCAGCCGGTCCCGGCCGAGGATGAGCATGGTCAGCTCGGCGAGGTAGTCGCCGGTGAGGACGTCCAGGGGGCCGCCGGTGAGCATCTCGCGCATCGCGTCGAAGCGGTCGCCGTAGAAGCCGGAGGCGTTGCCGACGCGCAGCGGGCCGGGCCCGGTCATCGGGCCTCCCCCTTCGGCGCGCGGCCGGCTCCGGGCGGCCCGGCGAACGCCTGGGCGATCTCCAGCCAGCGGCCGGCGTCCGGACCGACCGCGCACAGGGCGACGTCGGCGCGGTGGACGCGCTGGGTGACCAGCAGACAGAAGTCGACGGCGGAGCCGGTGACCCGCTGGGCCGCGTCCTTGGGGCCGTACTCCCATACGCCGATGCCGTCGGGGGCGGTGAGTTCGACCCGGAACTGCTCGGCGGGCGGGGTGAGTCCGCGGGCGGCGAAGGCGAAGTCGCGGGTGCGGGTGCCGATGCGGGCGATGTGCCGGAGCCGGTCGGTGGGCGGGCGGCGCACCCCGAGGGCCTCGGCCACGTCCAGGCCGTGCGCCCAGGTCTCCATCAGCCGGGCGGTGGCCATGGAGGCGGCGGCCATCGGCGGCCCGTACCAGGGGAACCGGGCCCCGGGCGGGGCCTCGCGCAGCGCCTGGTCGAGGGCGGTACGGGTCCGGCGCCAGGCCGTCAGCAGTTCGGCGGGCGGCAGCAGCGCGCCCTCCTCGGCGCCCTCGTCGACGAAGGTGTCGGGGGCGGCGAGGGCGCCTTCCACCAGGACGCGGAAGCCGTCCTCGTCCGTGACGGCCAGCAGGGCCGAGCGGTCGGTCCAGGCCAGGTGCGCGATCTGGTGGGCGACGGTCCAGCGCGGCGCGGGGGTGGGCAGCGCCCACTGCTCCTCGCTCAAGTCGGCGACCAGCGCGTCGAGTTCCTCGCCCTCCTCGCGCAGGTCGTCGATGACGGGCGTCGGATCGGACACGGAACGCTCCCCTCGGGCACGGTGGCGCGCGGCGGTGTGGCGGTGACGTACGGCGGTGGCGCGGTGACGATGTGGTGAGGAGCATGGCAGGGGACGTAATAACAATCAAGCACGCTTGCATGATTTTATGGCCGAGGCCGCCGGGTCGTGGTCGGGGTCGGGGTCACGTGGTCGTGGAGACGGTCGCCCCGTCCGTGCGGCCGCCCTGGGGATGCGGGGGCGGGAACCCGGCAACAGAATCGGCCTCGGAGGGACACCGCGCCCCCGCGAGAGGAGACCTGTCGTGAGCCCGAGCCCCGCCGCCTCGCAGACCTCGGTCGACCACCCCGAGCCCGAGCAGGATCTGTCGCCGTTCGTGGGCAACCACTTCATCTACACGTACGCCAACGGCTGGCAGTACGAGTGGTACGCCCGCAACGAGAAGGAGTGCGACTACCGCATCCACCACGGCCTGGTCGGCGGCCGGTGGGTGACGAGGCAGGCCGTGTCCGTCGTCCGGATCGCGGAGGGCCAGTACAAGACCGACTGGCACGAGCCCACCGGCACCTGCGTGAGCCTGTTCTTCGACCTCACGCGCCGCCTGGTGCACGGCACGATCTTCTTTCCCCAGTGGATCGCGGGCGAGGGGCAGCACCCGGAGAAGACGATCTGCTACCAGAACGACTTCCTGGACAGCATGCGCGACTTCCGGGACGAGGGCCCCGCCTACCCGTACGTGATCATCCCCGAGTTCGCGAAGATCACGTTCATCGAGCAGTGCGGCCGCGACAACGACACGGTCATCGACCTGGCCCCGGGGCAGCTCCCCGACGGCTACGCCGACCGCACGAACTGACGGGACCGTCCCGGTCCCGGGGCCTGTCCGACCGGTCCCGGGCCCGTCTGGCGAACCCTAGGGAAGGGGCTGCGGGAGTGCCTTGGCGCGGCGGCGTCCCATCTGGGTCCGGACCGCTCCCATGCTGGCCACGATGACCAGGGCGATGGCGGCGGACTGGGTGGCGGTCAGGGCCTGGTCGAGGATGAGGAAACCGGCCGCCGCGGCGATGGCGGGCTCCAGGCTCATCAGGATGGCGAAGGTGGGCGCGGGCAGGCGGCGCAGGGCGAGGAGTTCCAGGGTGTAGGGCAGCACGGAGGAGAGCAGGGCGACCCCGGCGCCCAGCCCGAGGGTCACCGGGTCGACGAGTTCCGTACCCGACTCGGCGATGCCCAGCGGCAGGAAGAGCACCGCGCCGACCGCCATGGCGAGGGCCAGCCCGTCGGCCTGCGGGAAGCGGCGGCCGGTGCGGGCGCTGAACACTATGTACGCCGCCCACATCGCGCCCGCTCCCAGCGCGAAGGCGGCGCCGGCCGGGTCGAGGCCGTCGAAGCCGCCGCCGCTGAGCAGTACGACACCGGCCAGGGCGAGCGCGGCCCAGACCAGGTTGACGGCCCGGCGGGAGGCGAAGACGGAGAGGGCCAGCGGGCCGAGCACCTCCAGGGTGACGGCGGGGCCGAGCGGGATGCGGTCGACGGCCTGGTAGAAGAGGCCGTTCATGGCGGCCATGGCGACGCCGAAGACGACGACCGTGCCCCAGTCGGCCCGGGAGTGGCCGCGCAGCCGGGGCCGGCAGACCACGAGCAGGACGACGGCGGCCACGGCCAGCCGCAGGGTCACCACGCCGAGCGCGCCGGCCCGGGGCATCAGGCTCACCGCCAGCGCGGCACCGAACTGCACCGACACGCCCCCGGCGAGGACCAGGCCGACCGGCCCCCAGGCGCCCTTCTGACCGGGGGCCGGGGCACCGCCGTCGGCGGTGGCGGTGCCGGAAGCGGTGCCGGGGGCGGGCACCGGCGGCAGGCCGGTCGCGGGGGCGGCCGGGGCCGGGGCCGGGGTGCCTGGGCGGGCGCTGGGGGTGGTCACGGGGTCTCCGGGGACGGTCGCGGGAGGGCAGGGGCGCGGGTGGGCTGGAGCATATGCGGGCAGGGGCCGTATGTCAGTCGTATAACCCTGCCATGCGACTGTCACGGGCGGGGTAGGCGGCTGTCAAAGGACGACCGGTGCGCGGACCGCCCTCCCGTGCCGGGTAGCGTCCGCAGCGGCGGAGTTCCACCCGCCCGCGCCGCGTACTTCCCGGAGGTCCCGTGAGACGACTCCTCGCCCGGCTGTGGCGCGCCCTGCGCCCGGTGCAGAACCGCCTGATGTGGTTCGTGAACGCCAAGGTCGTGGTCGGTGTGACCGGGGTGGTCCGCGACGACGAGGGGCGGGTACTGCTGCTGCGGCACCGGATGTGGCCGCCCGGCCGCCAGTGGGGCCTGCCGAGCGGCTACGCGCACAAGGGCGAGGACTTCCGGCAGACCGTGGTGCGCGAGGTCAAGGAGGAGACCGACCTCGACGTGGTGGCGGGCCGCCTGGTCATGCTCAACAGCGGCCTGCGCAACCGCCGCCTGGAGGTGGCGTACGAGGCCCGGCTGCTCGGCGGTGAGCTGCGCATCGACCCGATGGAGATCCTGGAGGCCCGCTGGTGCCGCCCGGACGAGCTGCCCGAGGACATCCAGCCGGTGTGCCACCCGCTGATACAGGGCGAGACCACGCCCTGAGTGCGCACGCCCTGAGTGCGCACGCTCTGAGTGCGCACGCTCTGAGGACGACGCCGGGCATCCGTCAGCCGTCCCCCTCCCGGGGGCGGCTCTCCAGCGCCTGCGCCAGCACCTCGGCGAGGTGCCGCCCCCGCACCCCGGCCAACTGCTCCAGTTGGGTCCGACAGGAGAACCCGTCCGCCAGGACCACCGCCCCCTCCGGGGCCTCGCGCACCCCGGGCAGCAGCCGGTCCTCCGCGCATGCGGCCGAGATCTCGTAGTGGCCGTCCTCGAAACCGAAGTTGCCGGCCAGTCCGCAGCAGCCGCCGCTCAGTTCGCCGGTGAGGCCGGCCGCCGTACGCAGCCTGCGGTCGGCCGCGTCGCCGAGTACCGCGTGCTGGTGGCAGTGGGTCTGGCCGGCGACCGGGCGGTCCAGGACGGGCGGGCGCCAGCCGGGGGCGTGCCGTTCCAGGGCCTCGGCGAAGGTGACGACCCGGGCGGCGAGGCCGGCCGCGCGCGGGTCGTCGTGGAGCAGCTCGGGCAGGTCGGTGCGGAGTGCGGCGGCGCAGCTCGGTTCCAGGACGACGACCGGGGCGGTGCCCGCGAGCACCGGCGCCATCAGGTCGAGGGTGCGGCGCATGACCCGGCGGGCCCGGTCGAGCTGGCCGGTGGAGACGTACGTCAGTCCGCAGCACACCCGGCCGCGCCGGGCCGCGAGCAGGGCGGCCGGGGTCCGGGTACGGCCGTCGGCGAGCGCGCCGCGCGGCAGCCGCAGCGTGGGCGGCAGCGTCACCCGCAGCCCCGCCGCCTCCAGCACCCGCACCGCCGCCCGGCCGACCTCCGGCGAGAGGTACTCGGTGAAGGTGTCGGGCCACAGGACGACCAGGGGGGCGGGGATGGGGGCGGGGGCGAGGCCGAGGTCGGGGATGGGGCCGGAGCCGGAGCCCGAACCGGCGGGTGGGCGGCGCGTACGCCACCAGCGGCTGAACGTGCGGCGGGCGAGGCGCGGGATGTCCCGCTCGGCCGCGAGTCCGCCCGCCCGCTTGGCCAGGGCGGCGAGCGGCCGCACGGAGGCCAGCGCGTTCAGGACCGGGACCGCTCCGGTGCGCGCGGCCCAGCGCAGCCACACCGGCAGCCACCCCATGGCGTAGTGGGCGGCCGGGCGGCGCCGCCCGGCCCAGTGGTGGTGGAGGAACTCCGCCTTGTACGTCGCCATGTCCACCCCGACCGGGCAGTCCGACCGGCAGCCCTTGCAGGACAGGCAGAGGTCGAGGGCGTCACGCACCTCCGTGGACCGCCAGCCGTCGGTCACGAGTTCCCCCGCGAGCATCTCGTGCAGCAGCCGGGCCCGGCCGCGCGTGGAGTGCTCCTCCTCGCCGGTCGCCCGGAACGACGGGCACATGACGGCCGCGTCCGCCGCCGACGCCGTACGGCACTTGGCGACCCCGACGCAGCGCCGGACCGCCGCCGCGAAGTCGCCGCCGTCGGCCGGGTAGCCGAAGGCGACGTCGACCGGGCGGCGGGGCAGGACGGCGAAGCGGAGGTTCGCGTCGAGCGGGGCCGGGCGGACCAGCATGCCGGGGTTGAGCAGGTCGTCCGGGTCCCAGACGGCCTTGACGCGCTCGAACAGGGCGACGGTCCCGGCGCCGTACATCCTCGGCAGCAGCTCGGCGCGGGCCTGTCCGTCGCCGTGCTCGCCCGACAGCGACCCGCCGTGCGCGACCACCAGGTCCGCCAGCTCCTCCGAGAACCGCCGGAACCGGCCGACCCCCGCCGCCGTCAGCAGATCGAAGTCGATCCGGACATGGACGCAGCCCTCCCCGAAGTGCCCGTACGGCGTGCCGCGCAGCCCGTGCGCGGTGAGCAGCCCCCGGAACTCCCGCAGATAGGCCCCGAGCCGGGCGGGCGGCACCGCGCAGTCCTCCCAGCCCGGCCACGCCTCCGACCCGTCCGGCATCCGCGTGGCCGTCCCCGCCGCGTCCTCCCGCATCCGCCACAGCGCCCGCCGCGCGGCCGGATCGGTGACGACGAGGGAGCCGGCCGTTTCGGCGCCGGCCGCGCGCACCACCGCCTCGGCCCGCGCCCGCGCCTCGCCGTGCGACTCCCCGCCGGTCTCCACGAACAGCCAGGCCCCGCCCCTCGGCAGCCCGGACGGGTCCGGCACCAGGTCCGCCGCCATGCCCTCGACGGTCAGCGGCCCGAGCGGCAGCAGACCGGCCGCCGCCTCGGCCGCCGCGCTCTCGTCGGCGTGACCGAGCACGGCCAGCGCCCGCGCGCGCGGCGCCTCGACCAGCCGTACGACCGCTTCCGTGAGGATGCCCAGCGTGCCCTCGGAACCGCAGAAGGACCGGGCCACGTCGGCACCGTGCTCCGGGAGCAGGGCGTCCAGCGCGTACCCGGAGATCCGGCGCGGCAGCTCGGGGAACGTGGTGCGCAGCCGTGCCGTCTCCCCCTCGACGAGCGCCCGGAGCCCGTCCGGGGCCCCCGCCCACTCCCGCCCGAGCCGCAGCCGCTCACCGCGCGCGGTGCGGACCGACAGCCCGGCCACGCTGTCGGCGGTCGTCCCCCACGCCACGGAGTGCGGGCCGCAGGAGTTGTTGCCGATCATGCCGCCGAGCGTGCAGCGGCTGTGGGTGGAGGGGTCGGGCCCGAAGCGCAGACCGTACGGGGCGGCTGCCTCCTGGAGCCGGTCGAGCACGAGCCCCGGCTGCACGACGGCGGTCCGCGCCCCCGGGTCCAGGGACACCAGCCGGTTCATGTGCCGGGTGAAGTCCAGGACCACACCCGTACCGGTCGCCTGCCCGGCGATGGAGGTGCCCCCGCCGCGCGCCACCACCGGCACGCCGTGCGTCCGGCACACCTCCAGTACGGCCGCCACGTCGTCCGCGTCCCGCGGGGCGACCACCCCGAGCGGAACCCTCCGGTAGTTGGAGGCGTCCATCGTCGTCAGCGCCCGGGATGCCGGGTCGAACCCGACCTCACCCCGGACGACCCGGCGCAGCGCCACGTCCAGCTCCGCGCCCGCACCCGATCCCCCACCCGCCCCCGGACTCGCACCCGCACCCGCACCCGTAGCCGCCATGCGTCCAGCAAACCAGCAGCGGCGGCTCGGTGGCCCGGAGGCGGTGGCGGAGTGCGGCGCGGTGGACCTCCGTCTCACCCGACGGACGATGTTTCGCCCGGGTTTCCCCCAGCGGCTAGGCTCCGTGCGTGGCTGAGATCCGGATTCCCCTTGACATCAAGCCCGCCGACGGACGTTTCGGCGCGGGTCCCTCCAAGGTGCGGACGGCGGCGCTGGACGCCCTGGCCGCCACCGGTACGTCCCTCATGGGCACCTCCCACCGCCAGGCCCCGGTGAAAAACCTGGTCGGCAAGGTGCGTGAGGGCATCGGCGAGCTGTTCCAGCTCCCCGACGGCTACGAGGTGGTCCTCGGCAACGGCGGTTCCACCGCGTTCTGGGACATCGCGACGCACGGTCTCATCGAGAACAAGTCGCAGCACCTGACCTTCGGCGAGTTCAGCTCCAAGTTCGCGAAGGCGGCGAAGCTCGCCCCGTGGCTGGCCGAGCCCACCGTCATCTCCTCCGACCCGGGCACGCACCCCGAGGCGCGGGCCGAGGCGGGCGTCGACGTCTACGCCTTCACGCACAACGAGACCTCCACCGGTGTCGCCATGCCGGTCAAGCGCGTGGCCGGCGCCGACGAGGGCGCGCTCGTACTGGTCGACGCCACGTCCGGCGCGGGCGGCCTGCCGGTCGACGTCGCCGAGACCGACGTGTACTACTTCGCCCCGCAGAAGTCCTTCGCCTCCGACGGCGGCCTGTGGATCGGCGTCTTCTCCCCCGCCGCCATCGAGCGCGCCGAGCGGCTGCACGCCTCCGGCCGCCACGTCCCGGAGTTCTTCTCGCTGCCGACGGCGATCGACAACTCCCGCAAGAACCAGACCTACAACACCCCGGCCCTCGCCACGCTCTTCCTCCTCAACGAGCAGGTGGAGTGGATGAACGGCCAGGGCGGCCTGGAGTTCACCACCGGCCGCACGGCCGCCTCCGCGCGGGCGCTCTACGGCTGGGCCGAGGACGTGAAGTTCGCGACCCCGTTCGTCACGGACCCCGCCAAGCGGTCCCAGGTCATCGGCACGATCGACTTCTCCGACGAGGTCGACGCCGCCGCCGTCGCGAAGGTACTGCGCGCCAACGGCATCGTCGACACGGAGCCGTACCGCAAGCTGGGCCGCAACCAGTTGCGCGTCGCGATGTTCCCGGCGATCGACCCGGCGGACGTCGAGGCCCTGACGAAGTGCGTCGACTATGTGATCGAGAAGCTCTGACTTCTCCGACGTCGCTGGCTTCTCGCGTACGGCGGTGACTCGCGTACGACGGTGACTCGCGTACGACGGTGAAGGGCGCCCGGTTCTCCGCCGGGCGCCCTTTCGCTCGTCCGGAGGGCGTTCAGCCCTGACCGAGACAGGCGTGAGTAAGCAAGTGGCGGGTGGTGGGTGGCCGCCGCGGGGCGCTGCCGCCCGTCCTCATCCTCGCCCTCTCCCGGACCGGCTGGAGTGCTGCCGGCCGCCGCTGGAGGGACCGGCGGAAGGCCCCGGCGAAGGGCTCCTGTCCCTCGCGGCGGGCTGCACGCCGGACCGCTGGAACTGGAACGCGGAGGTGTCCCACCGCGAGTACGCCACATTCGAGTCCTGCCCCGCCGGAGCATAGGAACCAGGGGCCGGGAGAGCCGGACCGGTGACCGAGGGCGCCCCCATCGCCGTCGACCACGGATCAGCCCCCTGCACGGGAACACCCCCATAAGACCTGGCCGGCGGCAGGTAACTCGCCGCATACGACCCGACAGGATTGGCCACACCGCCGTAGCCCTCGGCCATCGCACCCCCGACACCGAGGTGAGACCCGGAACGCGTCAGATCGTTCACATCCACCCCGCCGAACGACTCCGCAGACCCGTGACCGTACTCGTAGTCATTGCCGTAGTCGTAGTCGTGGCCGTACTGTTCCTCGTTCTGGCCCTGCCCGGGAGGGAACGCGGCGTCCGCCCCGAACTCCTCCACCCGCAGCACATCCAGCAGAACACCCTGCGCACTCTCCGCCGCCCGATAGATCCCCGCGTCGGCCCCCGCGGCGAATATCCGGGACCGCACCCCGACATTCGCCAGATCAAGCGAAGGATCAGCCACCAACGTGGGCACCGGGGTCCCCGACAGGCCCTGCGACCCCGGCACGTCCAGCCGCACCACGACCGCCTCCCGGCCCACCACACCGGCCGACCGCCCGTCCACCGCCACACGCAACCCCGCCGGAGGCACCTCCGGCCAACCAGGCGACCGCTCCTGATAACTCCGGTACACCTCCAACGCCACAATCTCCGGCACCAACGAATCCGACACAGCCACCGCCACCGCGGCCGCCCGCCGCTCCCGGTCCCGCCGCTCCTGCCGCTTCCTCTCCTCCACCCGCCGGTACGCCGGATCGCTCCGCCGCAACCGATCCCGTGCCCGCTCCCGCTCCCGCTCCCGCTTCCGCCGTTCTGCGTCGTCCAACGGCATAACGCTCCACATCCCTTGTCGTCTTCAGATCCATCCGTCGTACCACCACTACTCACCCACCCGCCCTTCGGTTCACCGGCTCGCCCACCTTTTGCCGACCCGCCCCCCGCGATCCGAACAAACGGCACCGCTCACCATGACCGTCGCACCAGAACCACCAACCCCCCACAACAGACGGCCGTTCGCACCTCCACGGCCTGCTGGACCGCACCGGCCCGGCCGGAGAGGTCCCCTCACGGCAGACATTCGTCTCCGACCAGGCCCAGGCGCCGCACGGCACTCAGCCGAACTGACGTCAGCGACCCAAGCCGCCACCCGCTCCGGAGCCGCCGCCCGTCCTCAGCGCCCCCTCTTGGAATGGCCGGTCCGGCTGGACTGGCTGGAGTACTGCCGGCCGCCGCTGGAGGGACCGGCGGAAGGCCCCGGCGAAGGGCTCCTGTCCCTCGCGGCGGGCTGCACGCCGGACCGCAGGAACGCGGAGGTGTCCCACTGCGAGTACGCCACATTCGAGTCCTGCCCCGCCGGAGCATAGGAACCGGCGGCCGGAAACGCGCGAGCGGAGACCGCGAGCGCCTCCATCACCGTCGACAGTGAATCGGCCCCCTGCGCGGGAACACCACCGTAGGTCCCGGTCGGCAGGTAACTCGCCGCATACGACCCGACAGGATTGGTCGCACCGGCCCAGCCCTCGGCCATGCCCTCCCCGGCACCGAGGTGAGGCCCGGAACTCATCAGCTCGTTCACATCCACACCGCCGAACGACTCCGCGGGCCCGTACCCGTAATCGTCGGCGTACCCGTACCCGTACCCGTACTGTTCCTCGTTCTGGCCCTGCCCGAGAGGGAACGCGGCGTCCGCCCCGAACTCCTCCACCCGCAGCACATCCAGCAGAACACCCTGCGCACTCTCCGCCGCCCGATAGCCGCCCTCGTCGACCCCCGCGGCGAATATCCGGGACCGCACCCCGACATCCGCCAGATCAAGCGAAGGATCAGCCAGCAACGTGGGCACCGGGGTCCCCGACAGGCCCTGCGACCCCGGCACGTCCAGCCGCACCACGACCGCCTCCCGCCCCTCCACACCGGCCGACCGCCCGTCCAACGCCACACACAACCCCGCCGGCGGCAGCACCGGCCACGTCCCCGCCGACCGCTCCTGATAACTGCCATACACCTCCAACGCCACTATCTTCGGAAATAACGGCCCCCGCTCAGCCTCCGCGGCCCTCCGCTGTTGCCGTCGCTGCTCCCTCCGCTGCTCCCTCTGCTCCTCCCTCCGCTCCCGCTGACGTTCCCGCTCATGCTTCTTAAAGGTCGGATTCGCCCGCCGCCTCCGCTGTCCGTCCATTTTCTCCTTCTTGTACTCCGCAGTATCCCGCTTGTACTGCGGAGTATCCCGGCGCACCTTGTCCCGCTCCCACTTCCACCGGTCTGCTTCGTCGCCGTTCGGCATAACGCTCCACATCCCTTGTCGTCTTGGGGTGCATCCGTCGTACGACCACTACTCGCCGACCCACCCTCCGGTTCACCGGCTCGCCCGCCTTTTCCCGCCCCGCCCCCGCGATCCGGACAAGCGGCACCGCCGGCCCTCTCGGGGAACGGCGGGCGTAGCCGAGTTGGATGTCCGCGCTCGCGTGGACCGAGCCACTACGCTGAGCGCCTTCGCGCCTCGGGGGGTTGTGTTGGTACGGCGGAGCACGCTCGGGCGGGACTTCCGGCGGTTGTGGGGCGCCTCCGCGGTCAGTGCGGCGGGCAGTGCCGTCGGTATGGGGGCGTTACCGCTGATCGCCCTTCTGGTGCTGCGTTCCTCGGCGTTCCAGGTCTCCCTGCTCGCCGCGTTGTCCGCCGTGGCCAGCGCGGTGATCGCCCTGCCGCTCGGGGTGCGTATCGAGCACCAGCACAAGCGGCCGGTCATGATCGCCGCCGATCTGGCCCGCTGCGCGGTGCTGGCGAGCATCCCGGCCGCGATGGCCTTCGACAGGCTCACCTTCATCCATCTGTGTGTCGTCGGCATTCTCCAGACCGCCGCGTCCGTCGCGTTCGACGCGTCGAGCGGAGCCCACCTCAAGGCACTCGTCCTGCCCGAGCACCGCCTCCGTGCCAACAGCATGTTCGAGACCACCAACTGGATCTGCGTCAGCGCCGGTCCGCCTGTCGGCGGGCTGCTGGTCGGAGTGCTGGGCGCTGCCGCCACGGTGCTGGTCGACGCCGTGTCCTTCCTCGGATCGGCCTTCGGCATCCGTCGCATCCGGCGGCCCGAACCCCCGCCACCCGGCCGCGCCGCCGGCTCTCACCTGGGCCGCGACATCGCCGCCGGGTGGCAGTACCTCCTGCGGCATGCGGGACTGCGCCCGCTGTTCTTCAACGCCCTGCTCTTCGGCGGCTCCCTCATGATGGCGTCCCCGCTGATGGCCGTCCTCATGCTGCGGGACCTCGGTCTGGCGCCGTGGCAGTACGGGCTCGCTCTGGGGCTGCCCTGCCTGGGCGGGGTGCTGGGCTCCCGGCTGGCCCCGCGGCTCACCCGGCGATTCGGCCCGCGCCACGTCCTGTTGCTGTCCGGTGTCGCGCGCACGCTCTGGTTGATCCCGCTGCCGCTCACGCCTTCCGGCGCCCTCGGCGTGTTCGTCATCGTGGCCGCCGACTTCGGCCTGCTCTTCTCCGCCGGCGTCTTCAATCCCTCGTTCACCACCTACCGCATGGCGGCCACACCGGACGCGTTCATGTCCCGCGTCGGCACCTCCTGGTCGGTCGGTTCGAAGACCTGCCAGGCCGCCTTCATGATCGCCGGTGGCCTCATCGCCGCTACGGCGGGCGTACGCGGCGCACTCCTCATCGCCGGTCTGCTGTGCCTGGCCAGTGCGCTGCTCCTGCCCTGGAGGAAGGCGCACACCTCCGCCGGGCGCCCTTCGCTTTCGCCTGCCGCCCATGTGCTTGACTCCGCCTCACGATCCAGGACTTACGAGGTGGACGAGTGATACGTGGGGCGGGGGCGGCCATGGCCGCGTGCGTGACGGCGACAGTGACAGTGGCAGTGACGCTGTTGGCGGGATGTGGGAGTGGCGGCGGCAGCGAGGGCGCCGACCCGCAGCCGGGCGGTGAGGCGTCGGGGAGCGTGGCCGCCCGGGTGGCGGTGACGCAGGCCGCGGCGAAGGGAGACCTGCGTGCGGCGGCTGCCGCCGGGCATCTCGGACGGTTCACGTTCACGGATGCCGAACTCACCGCGCACGCGGGGCCGTGCATGGTGAACGGTTGGTCGCGGACGCCGAAGCAGCCGGACCTCGACGCGGTTCGCGTCTTCATCGGCGTGCTGGAGAAGCGCGGTTGGCGGCAGGACGCGGAGCCGTTGCCTGACGGCGGCGGCGGCGAGGGCTACGTGCTGGAGAAGGACGAATGGACTCTCGCCGTGGCGGCGGGCGCAGAGTCGATAGGCATGCTCGCAGCCGGTGAGCCGGCGCCCACGGGGGCGCCGGGGGACGGTGAGTTCCAGGGCCTGTTCGTGTCGGGGATGAAGAACGGCTGCGGCGCCGGGAGCGCCACTCCTTCGGGCTGACGCGGCAGTCCCCGAGTGCCTGCGGCCACGCGAGCCGCAGGCGTGCAGCCGCCCGGTTCCCTCAGAACTGCCGCAGGAACGCGGTCCAGCTCTCGCGGGAGACGGTGAGGAGGGGGCCGGCCGCGGTCTGCTGCTTGCTGTCGCGGACGGCTCGGCCGTTGGAGGCGGTGCGGGCGACCTCTACGCAGTTGCTCTCGGCCTGCGAGTAGGACGACTTGCGAAAGGTGCCTACAGCCTCGGTCACGATCAGTCTTCCTTGATGCTCCGCAGTATGTTCCGGATGAGCTTCGCGCTCGCTTCCGGCGCCGACGCTGCTGATCGTAGTTGGTCGTACATATTGGCGTAAGCGGCAAGGTCCTCAGAAGCTTCGAGGACCGAAGTCCCTCTCAGGTTTTCAAGGGTCACCGCTTCGACCGCCGGCTCGGAGTCGAAGCTGAAGGTGGAGAAGGCGGAGGTCACCGCGCCGAGTACACCCGCACTGAACGGCAGCACCTGCACCGTGACGTTCTTGCGCTGCCCGATGTCCAGGATCGCGGCGAGTTGCTCGCGATGGATGTGCGGACCCACCAAGGGCTGTGTGATTACGGATTCCCAGACGATGGCGGTATAGGAGGCCCCACCGTCAGCGATCTTCGACTGCCGCCCCTCCCGCACCTTGAGTAACTGGGCAACCCGCTCCGAAGCGATGCGGTTGGGACTGCCCGTGGTGATCGCCTCCGCGTAGGCCGGAGTCTGAAGGAGTCCGGGAACGAGCACTGGCTGCCACTCCCGGATGTACGTCGCGTCGTCTTCCAGAGCGATGTGGTCGAGATAGTCCGGACGCAGGTGCGCCGCATGCTCCAGCCACCAGCCTCGGTTCTTGGAATGCCTGGCCAATTCCTCCAATTTGGCGCGCACATCCGTATCGGTGACGCCATACGCGTCCAACAGCAACCGAACCTCGATGACTCGTGGGGTGGCGTGTCCGCTTTCCACGCGGCTGATCCTGGCCTGGCTCGAAGCGATGACCTCCGCAGCCTGCGGCTGATCGAGCTTCGCCGCCTGCCGGTACTGCCTCAACGCCGTACCCAGGCGCCTACTGCGCACCGTCGGCCGTCCACCTGCGGGCATGGTGCCTCCCCTCTCCGCAAGCCACCTTGTCACGCACACCGTCTCGCCCGGCTTCGGATAACACGATCGAGTGATACCTCTGCATACATTTCGCAGTCTCGATTTTGTCGGTGTCGAATAACTCCCATGCCCTCGACGGAAACCTTCCGCATCCCCAAGCACAAACGGCACGTGCACGCCGCCCGGCAGCACGTACGCAAAGCCCTCGCCGACTGGGGGATCACCGACGATCACGCCGACCTCGTCACCCTGCTCGCCAACGAACTCGTCACCAACGCCGTGACCCACTGCCGGGTCTCCTACGCCGAGGTCAGAGTCACCCTGACCCTGGACGGGACCGCGCTGCTCCTGGAGGTCTCCGACCCCGACCGGGACAGGCTCCCCCGCGTCCACCACTCCGGCCCCGACGAAGAACACGGACGCGGCCTCGCCCTCGTGGAGGCGCTCGCGGACTCCTGGGGATGCCGGCAGGAGCCGTACGCGAAGTGTGTGTGGGCGAGGTGGGAGACCCGTGTTCCGGCGCATTCGTGACGGGCTCGTCCGCCGACGCCCGCGCGACTCAGCGGACCTCGGTGAGGAGGTCCGCACCCCGGACCCGTACGTCTGGCGACTGCCCGACCTTCGCGAAGCGCGCTGGCGGCGCTGGCACAGGCGGTGCCGGGCGGCGGGCCGCTATCTCCCATTCCCGCTGGAGGAGACCCAGCCTCAAGCACCCATGCGCCCCCTGTGGCGGAGCGAGGGTGACGACGTGGTGCGGCCGTACGTCCTCAGACCTTGATACTCCGGCGGACCCGGGCGATCACCTGCTGGGCGTCGGCGCCGAAGACGGCCGACTCGGCGAAGGTGTCCCAGACGCGGCGGTAGAGGTCGATCGACTCCGGGTCGTCCAACCAGAGTTCGGCGTGCCAGTCCTCGGCGACGACCAACCGGTCGTCCAGTATGCAGAACGGATTCGCCGGCGGAATCCGCAACACGGTGTCCAGGGGAACGATCCCCAGGTGGACGGTGTCCATGCCGACCACCCCGAGGAGACGGTCCAGTTGGGCCGCCAGCACATCCGCCGGACAGACCTGGGCCCGCAGAGCGCCCTCCCACATCAGCAGCTTCAACTGCCGGCCGGGACGGTAGAGCCATTCCTGCCGCTTCATACGGGCTCGCACCGCTTCCTCGGTATCGCGTGGGGAGCGTTGCAGTTCCGCGTAGCGCTCGAAGATGTTCCGGGCGTAGTCGGCGGTCTGGAGCATGCCGCTGACCGTGTTGTTCTCCCACATGTGCAGGGTTCGGGACTCCGCGACGAGGGTGTTCCAGGTCTCCTGCACAGGGCGGTGCCCGGCGGCCAGTTGCCTTCGCCAGGAGCGGATCTGGCTCTCGAAGCCCCGAAGTCGAGCCCGCAGTTCACCGAAGACGGCAGGCTGGCCGGTGGCCTCGGCCCACTCGCGCAGATCCTCGTCAGTCGGAGTCTGCCGGCCGTTCTCCAGCTTGCTGACCTTCGACTGCTGCCATCCCAGCCGCTGCGCGAGACGGACACCGGTGAGCCGGCCCTCGGGGCTTTCGATACGCAGCTCACGCAGCCTGCGACCGAGTTCCTCACGTGCCCTCTGATAGTCCGTACTCACCGGTGTCCATTCCGCCGCCTACATCTCGGCCATGAAATCCCGCCACTGTACGGCGTGATGCCAGGCAGCATCTCGAATCATCGAGCAGCGCACCACTTCGGCGGGCTCCGTGATCAGGTCGACGTGGGTGAGCTGGTCGTCGTCATCGAACTTGAGGAGCGCGATGAGGCGGCTGTCGAACAGCCAGAAGTCCTCGGCGGGGAGCCGCAGCCGGTCCGCGTCGGCGCGCCGCATCTGCCGGATGTCCTCACCCTGCGCGATGTTCCACTTGGCGCTCTCGAAGAGGTAGCGCTGACCGGTGGTGGCGGGCTCGTCCACGATGCGCACCCGCTCGAACCGCTTGCCCTGAGCCGTCTGCGAGCGGACCGTCTCGGCGAACCAGGTGACCACCGAGCCTTCCATCCAGTCCGCGTCGAGGTGCCCAGCCTCGGTGAACTGCCGCCACCGGTCGGTGCTTTCGTCACTCGCGTACCGGCGGCGGGTTTCCAGGCGCCATGCGGTGTGCTCGAACGTCTCGAAGAGGGTGTGGAACTCGTCCAGATCGATCGTGCGCACCTGGCGCGTCTGCTCCTTCGGGGCCCAGTCGACGAGCAGGCTCCGCGGGACCACGACGGCGACCTCACCCTCCGAGAGGTGCTGGAGTTGCGCGACATCCTCCGCGTCAGTGAGCGGAGGGCCGTGCACGATCACCTCTCCGCTGTCCACATCCTCGTGCACGGACGGGCACCCCGTGACACCACTGCCGGTCCCGTTGAACCGCAACCTGCGCGCCATGCGCAACCACCCCTTGAGTCTCAGACACTTCTTTGCCCGCACAGCATCTCGGCGTCGCTGAGTGAATGTCCATGCATTCAGAGTGACGGCAAGAGAATAATCGAGAATACCTGCGTTCTCGGCCCCGCCTCCGCGCCTACGGTCGTCACCCACAGCAACACGTCAGGCACATTCAGGCGCACCGGAAAGGCACCCATGCCGAACGAATCCAACCTCTACGCCCTCGACATCACCTCCGCCTACTTCGTCCAGGCCCAAGCCTGCGGAGGCCCCTGCCCGGAAGGCTGCGTCACCCTCGCCCGCATCGGTGACGGCGTCTGGGCCCTCGGTGACAGCAAGCGTCCCGACAAGGACCCGCTCCGTTTCACCACGGCCGAGCTGGACGCCGCCGGGATCGACCCCGCCCGCTTCGGACTGGCCCTCTGACCGACCCGTCCCCGGGCGGTTCCGGCGTCGGCCGGAACCGCCCGGACCACCCACCGAACAGGAACCCCCGTGCATCACCACGGCTACCTGTGGACCGGCCCGAAGTCCCGTTTCGACCAGGACGCGCTGCGGCGACCGCCGCACCCCGAGCCGCCCCCGCCCGGCAGCCGGCCCGAGCTGATCCAGCGCCACCGGGAGGTCTCCGCCGCCTTCCCCACCTCGAACCTGCCCCCGCTGGAAACGGCGTACTGGCTGATCAAACCGCGGTCGCTGATCCGGGGTACCTGGGACGAGGCGAGGGACGCGGCGGAGTGGCTCGGGGAGCGGGTGGCCGAGTACGTGCCCCGGTCCGTGCGCCGGGCCCACTGGGGCACCGGTCATATCGCCTCCGCCGTGGAGCGGCGGCTCGCGGCGGGCGGGGACGTGACCCTTGGCGTCTACCTCGAACGCCCCGGCTATCTCTCGCTGGCCCTGGTGGGCTGCTCCCCGCACCGGGGGCGGCCGGAACTTCCCTGTCCCCTGACCACATGAGGGCGCGCCGGCCCTCACCCCTTCCGGAACAGCCGCCGCAGTCCGAACAGGGCCAGCAGCGCGACCAGTACGGCCGCCCCGCCGATCTTCAGGGTGTCGCCGCCCGCGTCGTCGTCCCCGGCGGCGGACGTGCCCGAGCTGCCCGCTGCCGAAGGGGACCCGCCCCCGCCCCCGGGCGCGTCCTCCGCCTTCACGCGGCTGCCCACGCCCTCGCTGCCCAGGAGCAGCTTCTCGCCGTCGATCGTGTAGGTGGCGGACTCGCCCTGGCCGAGCGGGACGCTGATGCGGTCCCTCCGCTTGATCTTGCCGCCGTTCCAGTCGTACCAGAGGCCACCGAAGTAGCCGCGTACGGCGAGGCGTTCACCGTCCGGGGAGAATGCCGCGTCGGTGGCCCACAGGTCGACGGCGGCGGTGGGGCGGAAGACGTTCGGGCCCGAGGCGGACAGCTCGGCCGGGCCCTCGTAGAGATGGCCGCCGTCCTCCTGCTTGTCGATGAGGTAGACCTGCCCGGTCTTCGGGTGCACGACCATCGACTCGGCGTCGCGCGGCCCGTCCTCGTACTTCACGACGTACTGCGTGGCCTCGACCGTCTGGTCCTTCAGCTCGGTCGGCTCGGGCAGCTCGTAGATCCACACGTAGGGCCAGGTCACGCCGTCGTTGTCGCCGATGTCACCGACGAAGAGGCGGTTGTCCGGGCCGATGGAGATCGCCTCGACGTCGCGCGGCGTGCCGATGCCGGAGAGGGCGACCCGGGCGACCGTCTTCCCGGTCGCGCCGTCGACGGCGTAGAGGTACGGGCCGGTGTCCTGGTCGTTGTGGGTCCAGTAGATGCCGGGGTGGAGCCTGGAGGCGGCCAGTCCGCTGGACTCGGTGATCCGGGGGTCCGCGATCGTGAATCCCTGGTCGCCGTCGACGGCGTGGGCGGGGACGGCGAAGGCACCCACGAACAGGGCCGCGGCGAGAAGGGAAAGAGATCGGCGCATGGGCCAAGACTGCCATCACGCACGGCCGTTCACGGCGGTGGCCGGGCTCACACCGCACGGCGGCGCACGCGTCCACCCCGATCGTCCATGATGAGCGGATGCTCAGGTTGATGCCCGTAGGTGACTCCATGACGATCGGGAGCGCCGGCGACCACACCTGGCGCTACCGGCTGTGGCGGCACCTGTGCGCGGCGTACGACGGCCCGTTCACCTTCGTCGGCCCGCGCGAGGCGCTGTACGAGCAGTCCACGGACTCCGCCACCTCCTACGGCTACGCCGAACCCGGCTTCCCGCGCGGCCACCTCGCGGGGTGGGGCGAGGGCTGGCACCACCTGGCTCCGCTGATCGGCGAGGCGGTACGCGCCCACCGCCCGGACGTCCTGCTGGTCTCCCTCGGCCTGATAGACCTCGGCTTCTACACCAACGCCGAGCAGACGGCGGAGAACGTCCGCGCCTTCGTCGCCGCGGCGCGCGCGGCCCGCCCCCGCGTCCGGGCGGTCGTACTGCCGGTGCTGCCGAACATCCGCGTCGAGGCGGACGCGTCCTTCGCCGAGCAGGTCACCCGCTTCAACGACCTCCTGGCGAAGACGGTCGTCGACCTCACCACCCCCCACTCCCCGCTGCTCCTGGCCCCGCCCCCGGCCTCGTACGACTTCCGCACCGACACCTACGACGGCACCCACCCGAACGCCACCGGCGAGCACCGGATGGCCGAGGCGTTCGCGGCGGCGCTGTACGGGGAGTGGGGAGTGGGCGGGCCGTACGCGGAGTAGCTCCGCATGCCGTCTGTGACCCGCACGCCGTGCGTATCGTTGTACCGCGCGGCTGCCCCGCATCGGAGAGGCGGCCGGGGAGGAGCGCCACGATGACCGTCGTAGACGACAGGATCGCCATGGCCGACGTCAGCACCGAGAGCCTCGACGAGTGGTTCGAGCGGCTTGAGAAGATGCCCGTCCCCGAAGGATTCAGGGTCGAGATCGTCGGGGGCAGCGTCCACATGACGCCACAGCGGGACACGCACTGGCACATCATCCGCCGGATCGTCCGGGCCATGGAAGACAGGTTCGGGATGGACGTCGAGGTCTTCTCCGACGTCCGCATCGACTTCCCCGGCCACAAGAACGGTTTCTGCCCCGACGTCGCCAAGCTCCGCGACGGCGCCGAGAAGGACGAGACCGGTCACTGGCGTCACGAGGACGTCGAGTTCGTCGCCGAGGTCATCTCCCAGGGCACCGCCGCCAACGACTACGGTCCGAAGAAGACCGCGTACGCCGTCGCCGAGGTCCCCGTCTACCTCGTCGCCGACCCGTACCAGGGCAAATGCCACGTCTACACCCAGCCGAAGGACGGCGACTACGTCACCGAGACCACGGTCGGCTTCGGCCACGACCTGGACCTCACCGGCACCCTCCTCGGCCTCACCCTCAAGACGGCCGGCTTCCCCCGCGACTGAAGCGCGGCTCCCCGCTTGCCTGGAGCGCACTCCACGTCGTTGGCTTGGGGACCATGAAGTACACGCAGCTCGGACGCACAGGACTCAAGGTCGGCCGGCTCGTCCTCGGCACCATGAACTTCGGTCCGCAGACCGACGAGGCCGACAGCCACGCCATCATGGACGCGGCGCTGGACGCCGGCATCAACCTCTTCGACACCGCCAATGTCTACGGCTGGGGCGAGAACAAGGGCCGCACCGAGGAGATCATCGGCAACTGGTTCGCCAAGGGCGGCGGGCGCCGCGAGAAGGTCGTCCTCGGCACGAAGGTGTACGCCGACATGGGCGCCGGGGGCGAGCCGTGGCCCAACACGGACCGGCTCTCCGCGGTGAACATCCGGCGGGCCGTCGACGCCAGCCTCAAGCGGCTGCGCACCGACCACATCGACCTCTACCAGTTCCACCACATCGACCGGGCCACCTCCTTCGACGAGATCTGGCAGGCGATCGACGTCCTGGTCCAGCAGGGCAAGGTCGTCTACGCGGGCTCGTCCAACTTCCCCGGCTACAAGATCGCGCAGGCCAACGAGACGGCCGCCCGCCGCGGCGGCACCATCGGCCTGGTCAGCGAGCAGTGCCTGTACAACCTGGTCGAGCGCCGCGCCGAGATGGAGGTGATCCCGGCCGCCCGAGAGTACGGCCTCGGCGTCATCCCCTGGTCGCCGCTCCAGGGCGGACTGCTCGGCGGCGTGCTCCGCAAGCAGGTCGAGGGCGGGCGCCGGGCGAGCGGCCGGGCCGCCGACGCGCTCGCCGACCCCGTGCTCAAGGGGAAGGTGCAGGCGTACGAGGACCTGCTCGACACGCACGGCATCGAGCCGGGCGAGGCCGCGCTGGCGTGGCTGCTCACCCGGCCGGGCGTGACCGGCCCCATCGTCGGTCCGCGCACCGCCGACCAGCTCGCCTCCGCGCTGCGCGCCGTGGAGCTGGAGCTGTCGCCCGAACTGCTGACGGGGCTGGACGAGATCTTCCCCGGCCCCGGCCCGTCGCCGGAGGCGTTCGCCTGGTGAGGCGGGTGGTGCGGCAGGTGGTGCGGCGGGCGCGCGGGTAGCGCGCGGCGGGGCAGGTGGCGGGGCGGCCGGCTATCCCAGCGCGGCCGCCATCGCCACCACCACGAGCATCAGTACGAGCACACCGGCCATGATCCGGTTACGGGTCTTCGGGTCCACGCCACCGAGCCTAACCGGCCCCGCCGACCGGCAGCCGAGCGACCACCTCGTAGCGGGGCCGCGCCCCCCGGAGCCCCCGACACCGGCGGTTCGGTCTCAGGCCGGCCCCTTCTGCCCGGCGTGTCCCAGTCACCGTGCGTATCGTTGTACTGCGCGGCTGCCCGTATCGATCGGCGGCCGGGGAGGAGTGCCACGATGACCGTCCTTGCAGACAGGATCGAGATGGCCGAGGAGAGCGACGAGCTGACGCTGGACGTCCTGTTCGAGTGGCTTGAGAAGCTGCCCGTCCCCGAGGGATACAGGACCGAGATCGTCGGGGGTCACATCTTCATGACGCCACAGCGGGACACCCACTGGGACATCATCGCGGACATCTACGACCAACTGCGCGGCAGATATGCGCGTAAGCGCGTCAAGTCCGACGTCCGCATGGACTACCCGGGCCGCCTCAACGGATTCGCCTCGGATGTGGTGGCCCTCGCGGAGGGCGCCGAGAAGGACGGAAGGGGCCAGTGGCGTCACCAGGACGTCGAGTTCGTCGCCGAGGTCATCTCCAGGGACACCGCCCGCAACGACTACGGTCCGAAGAAGGACACCTACGCCGCCGCCGAGGTGCCGGTGTACCTGATCGTCGATCCGTACACCGGCGAATGGCACCTGCACACGCTGCCGAAGGACGGCAGCTACCACAGCAGCGTCAGCTTCGGGTTCGGCGAGGACATCGATCTGACGGGGACCGCCGTCGGACTCGTGCTCAAGAGCGACGGCTTCCCCCGCGACTGACGCCCCCGGCGCTCACGCCGCCGGCGCCAGTTCCTCCCGGTGGTTTCTGGGGACGAAGCGGACCTGGGGGTGGCCGTGGTGCCAGGCGAGGGTCAGGCGGAGATTGCCGAGGCGGCCCAGGACCACGCCTATGACGGCGGCGGCGACGAAGGCGATCGCGCCGCCGGTGGCGAAGCCGACCCGGGCGCCGTAGGTGTCCGTGACCCAGCCGACGATCGGCGCGCCGACCGGTGAGCCGCCCAGGAACACCATCATGTACAGGGACATCACGCGGCCCCGCATGGCCGGGTCGGTGGACATCTGGATGCTGGTGTTGGCGGTGACGTTCACCGTCATGCTGAAGAGTCCGATCGGGACCATGAGCAGCGCGAACATCCACAGCTCGGGCGCGGCAGCGGCCGCGATCTCCAGGGCGCCGAAACCGAGGGCCGCCGCGATCAGGACCCGCAGCCGGGACGTGCCGCGCCGGGCGGCGAGCAGCGCGCCGGCCACCGAACCGACCGCCATCAGCGTGTTGAAGAGGCTGTAGGAGCCCGCCCCGGCGTCAAAGATGTCGTCGGCGAAGGCGGAGAGGAAGACCGGGAAGTTGAAGCCGAAGGTGCCGATGAAGCCGATCAGGACGATGGTCCAGATCAGCTCGGGGCGCCCGGCGACATAGTGCAGCCCCTCCCGCAACTGGCCCTTGCCGCGCGGTGCGCGCTGGACGGCGTGCAGTTCGCGGGCGCGCATCAGCACCAGGCAGGTGAGCGGCGCGACGAAGGAGAGGCCGTTGGCGAGGAACGCCCAGCCGGTGCCCACGCCGGTGATCATCAGACCGGCGACGGCCGGGCCGACCAGCCGGGCGGACTGGAAGTTGGCGGAGTTGAGACTGACCGCGTTCTGGAGCTGGTCACGGCCGACCAGCTCGGAGACGAAGGACTGGCGGGCCGGGTTGTCCAGCACGGTCGCCAGGCCCATCGCGAAGGCGGCGACGTAGACGTGCCAGACCTGGACGTGGCCGGTCAGGGTGAGGACGGCGAGGGCGAGCGCGGTCAGGGCCATCGCCGACTGGGTGGCCAGCAGCGTGGGCCGCTTGCGCAGCCGGTCGACCAGGACGCCGCCGTACAGGCCGAACAGCAGCATCGGCAGGAACTGCAGGGCGGTGGTGATACCGACCGCGGCCGAGGAACCGGTGAGGCTGAGGACCAGCCAGTCCTGGGCGATGCGCTGCATCCAGGTGCCGATGTTGGAGACGACCTGACCCATGAAGAACAGGCGGTAGTTCCTGACCCTCAGGGAGGCGAACATCGAGGTCTTGCGGGCGGAGTCCGGGGCGGGCCCGGACGGGTCGTCGTAGCGGTCAGGTGCGGGGGCGGAGTCTGCTCCGGATCCCGTACTCAAGAAATTCGCCTCCTCGGGACGTACTGCTCACAGGTGGGCGAGCTTCTCCAGCACGGGGGCCGCCGCGCGCAGCTTCGCCCATTCGTCCTCGTCGAGCCCGTCGACCAGCGTGGCCAGGAACGCGTTGCGTTTGCGGCGGCTCTCGTCGAGCATCACCACGGCCCTCTCGGTCTGGGTCACGACCTTCTGGCGCCGGTCCTCGGGGTGCGGTTCCAGGCGGACCAGCTCCTTGGCCTCCAGCAGCGCCACGATGCGGGTCATCGAGGGCGGCTGGACGTGTTCCTTGCGGGCGAGTTCGCCCGGGGTGGCCTGACCGCAGTTGGACAGGGTGCCCAGCACCGACATCTCGGTGGGGCTGAGCGACTCGTCGACTCGTTGGTGCTTGAGCCGACGCGAGAGCCGCATCAGAGCGGATCGCAGGGAGTTCACGGCGGCCGCGTCGTCGCCATGGGTGAGGTCCGGCATGTCCTTAGCTTAGGTCATTAGTCTGGCGAAGTACCACCACATGCGGGCGCCTGGGCCCGTGACGCGCGCCACTGGGGCGATTCCTTCACCCTTACGAGTGAGCCGGACGCGGAAACGGGCACGTCACCCCGGGCCCTGCGGTGACCCTCGTCCCCATGGGGACCAGCGTGCTCAGCCTGCGGATGGACGGGGAGCTGCTCGAACGGCTCCGGGACCATGCGGCCAAAAGGGGAATGAGCGTCCAGGACTATGTCGTCCGGACGCTCATTCGCGATGACTTCGACGAGCGGTTCCAGTCCGCCGTGGAGGAGACGGAACGCTTCTACGGGGTCCCTTGAGGCGGCGGCCCGCGTGGTGCGGGCGGGGTCAGGTCAGGTCAGGCCGAGGGCCGGCATCAGGTAGTAGAAGGCGAAGACCGCCGAGACGACGTACATCGCCACCGGGACCTCACGGCCGCGGCCGGCGGCCAGGCGCAGCACCGAGAAGGTGAGGAAGCCCATGCCGATGCCGTTGGTGATCGAGTACGTGAACGGCATCATCAGCATGGTCACGAAGGCCGGGACGGCGATGGTGAAGTCCGACCAGTCGATCTCCTTGACGGAGCCGGACAGGATCAGGAAGCCGACCGCGACCAGCGCCGGGGTGGCCGCCTGCGAGGGGACCATCGTGGCGACCGGGGTGAGGAAGAGCGCCACGGCGAAGAGCAGACCGGTGACGATGTTGGCGAAACCGGTGCGCGCGCCCTCGCCGACCCCGGCCGTGGACTCCACGAAGCAGGTGGTCGCCGAGGAGGAGCTGGCACCGCCCGCCGCGACCGCGACACCGTCGACCAGCAGGACCTTGTTGATGCCCGGCAGCTGCCCCCGGGCGTCGGTCAGCTTGGCCTCGTCGCCGACGCCCATGATCGTGCCCATGGCGTCGAAGAAGCAGGACAGCAGCACGGTGAAGACGAACAGGACGCCGGTCAGCACGCCGACCTTGCCGAACCCGCCGAACAGGCTGACCTGCCCGACCAGACCGAAGTCCGGGGTGGAGACCGGGTTGCCCGGCCAGGTCGGGGTGGTCAGGCCCCAGGAGGGGACCTCCGCGACGGCGTTGATGATCACCGCGAGGACGGTGGTCACGACGATCGAGATCAGGATCGCGCCGGAGACCTTGCGCACGATCAGCGCGAAGGTCAGCAGCACCCCGAGGACGAAGATCAGGACCGGCCAGCCGAGCAGGTGACCGCCGGTGCCGAGCTGGAGCGGGACGGTGGTCTGGGCGGCGTCCGGCATCCGGGTGACGAAGCCGGAGTCGACCAGGCCGACGATGAGCACGAACAGGCCGATGCCGATCGAGATCGCCTTGCGCAGACCGTGCGGCACGGCGTTCATCACGCGCTCCCGCAGCCCCGTGGCGACCAGCAGCATCACGACGAAACCGGCCAGCACGACCATGCCCATGGCGTCCGGCCAGGACATCCGCGGGGCGAGCTGGAGGGCGACGACGGAGTTGACGCCGAGCCCCGCGGCGAGCGCGATCGGGACGTTGCCGATCACCCCCATCAGCAGGGTGGTGAAAGCCGCCGTGAGGGCGGTCGCGGTGACCAGTTGACCGTTGTCGAGCTGGTGGCCGTACATGTCCTTCGCGCTGCCCAGGATGATCGGGTTCAGCACGATGATGTAGGCCATCGCGAAGAAGGTGGCGAGACCGCCGCGGACCTCGCGGGCGAGCGTGGAACCGCGCTCGGAGATCTTGAAGTAGCGGTCGAGGGCGCCGCCCGGGGGGCGCGCCTGCGGCTGCTCGGGCAGGGGGACCTTGGCGGAGGCCGAGGTGGACATTGCGGACCTCATCACCAAAGGACTCCCCCACGGCCCATTTGGTGTTTTCTACGAATGAAAGTGGTCAAGGACAAACGACTTCAGTATGAACATATGAGGGAGATAAAGCTATCTCCGCGCGTAGACCCGCGCGGCGCCCGCACCGCGGGACCCGCCGGGCGCGCCTCGTAAGCTGTGCGCATGGCGAAGTGGACACCGAAGCACGAGGCGCCGGAGCCCCTTGAGGGCCCCGTGGTCGCCACCATCACCGGCCTTACCGTCCTGTGGTTCGTCCTCTTCCTGGCCCAGCTCCCCTTCTACGGCTGGTTCGACGACCGCGACCGCACCTGGTGGGTGTGGACCTGCCTGGCCGGAGCCGGGCTCGGCCTGATCGGCATCTGGTACGTGCGCAAGCGGGACGCGGCCATCACGCGGGCCCGCGCCGCCGCGCCCGCCGCCCCGGACACCGCCGGCGGCTCCGGCGGTCCCGGCGCCCCGGAGGGGACCACGTCCGCGTAAAGCCGCGGTTTCACCGTGTGAAGCCCCCGTTCCGCACGTACCGTCGAACGCATGACGCACATCGACGCGGGCGCCGAGCTCGATCCCGTGCACCCCGTCCCGCTGCCCGCCTCGGCGGCCGGGCTCACCTCCGGCGAGGTCGCCGAACGGGTGGACCGGGGCGAGGTCAACGACGTGCCGGTGCGCAGCAGCCGGTCCGTGCTCGACATCGTCCGCGCCAACGTCTTCACCCGGTTCAACGCGATCATCGGCGTGCTCTGGGTGATCATGCTGATCGTCGCGCCGATCCAGGACAGCCTGTTCGGCTTCGTGATCCTCGCCAACACCGGCATCGGCATCGTCCAGGAGTGGCGGGCGAAGAAGACCCTCGACTCGCTCGCCCTGATCGGCGAGGTCCGCCCGACCGTACGGCGGGACGGGACGGCCGCCGGGATCAGCACCTCGGAGCTGGTGCTGGACGACGTGATCGAGATCGGGCCCGGTGACAAGGCCGTCGTGGACGGGGTGTGCGTCGAGGCGGACGGCCTGGAGATCGACGAGTCGCTGCTCACCGGCGAGGCCGACCCGGTGGTCAAACGCCCCGGCGACCAGGTCATGTCCGGCAGCTTCGTGGTGGCCGGCGGCGGCGCCTTCCGGGCGACCAAGGTGGGGCGCGAGGCGTACGCCGCCCAGCTCGCCGAGGAGGCGTCCCGCTTCACCCTCGTCCAGTCCGAACTGCGCTCCGGCATCTCCACCATCCTGAAGTACGTCACCTGGATGATGGTGCCGACCGCGATCGGCCTGATCATCAGCCAGCTCGTCGTCAAGGACAACGACCTCAAGGACTCCATCGCCCGGACCGTCGGCGGCATCGTGCCGATGGTCCCGGAGGGCCTGGTGCTGCTCACCTCCGTCGCCTTCGCGATCGGCGTGGTCCGGCTCGGCCGCAGACAGTGCCTGGTGCAGGAGCTGCCCGCGATCGAGGGCCTGGCCCGCGTCGACACCGTCTGCCTGGACAAGACCGGCACGCTGACCGAGGGCGGCATGGACGTCACCGAGCTGCGCGTGCTGAACGGCGGCGGCGGCCCCGAACCCGAGCGGGACGAGTCGTACGTACGGCGGGTGCTGGGCGCTCTCGGTCAGGCCGATCCGCGGCCGAACACCTCCCTGAAGGCGATCATCGACGCCTACCCCGGGGGCGACGGGGACGGCGACGGCGGCGGCTGGCGGCGCACCGCCGCGCTGCCCTTCTCCTCCGCCCGCAAGTACAGCGGCGCCTCCTTCGAGGAGACGGCCGGGGGCGCGGCCCGCACCTGGCTGCTCGGCGCCCCGGACGTGCTGCTGGCCGAGGACGACCCGGCGCTCGCCGAGACCGGCCGCCTCAACGAGCAGGGCCTGCGGGTACTGCTGCTGGCCCGCGCCGCCGGTCCGCTGGACGACGCCGGGGTGGCCGAGGGCGCGCGGCCCATCGCCCTGGTCGTGCTGGAGCAGCGGCTGCGGCCCGACGCCGCCGACACCCTGCGCTACTTCGCCGACCAGGACGTCCGCGCCAAGGTCATCTCCGGGGACAACGCGGTGTCGGTCGGGGCGGTCGCCGGGAAGCTGGGGCTGAGCGGCGACGCGGTCGACGCGCGCCGGCTGCCCGCCGACCGGGAGGCCATGGCCGAGGCGCTCGACGCGGGCACGGTCTTCGGCCGGGTCACCCCGCAGCAGAAGCGGGAGATGGTCGGCGCGCTCCAGTCCCGCGGGCACACGGTGGCGATGACCGGCGACGGCGTCAACGACGTCCTGGCGCTGAAGGACGCGGACATCGGGGTCGCGATGGGGTCCGGGTCGGAGGCGACCCGGGCGGTGGCGCAGATCGTGCTGCTGAACAACAGCTTCGCCACCCTGCCGTCGGTGGTCGCCGAGGGCCGCCGGGTGATCGGCAACATCACCCGGGTCGCCACGCTGTTCCTGGTCAAGACGGTCTACTCGGTGCTGCTCGCCGTCCTGGTGGTGTGCTGGCGGGTGGAGTACCCGTTCCTGCCCCGCCACCTCACCCTGCTCTCCACCCTCACCATCGGCGTGCCCGCCTTCTTCCTCGCCCTCGCGCCCAACCGGGAGCGGGCCCAGCCCCACTTCGTGAAGCGGGTGATGCGGTACGCGATCCCGGGCGGGGCGGTGGCGGCGGTCGCGACCTTCGTGACGTACCTGGCCGCGGGGAACCACTACAGCGGCGCGGGCGCGCTGGACGCGGAGACCAGCGCCGCCACACTGACGCTCTTCCTGATCTCGATGTGGGTACTGGCGATCGTCGCCCGCCCCTACACCTGGTGGCGGATCGCGCTGGTGGCGGCGATGGGACTGGCGTTCCTGGTGGTGCTGGCGGTGCCGTGGCTCCAGGACTTCTTCGCGCTGAAGCTGGTCGGTACGACGATGCCGTGGATCGCGGTCGGCATCGCGGCGGTGGCGGCGGCCGCCCTGGAACTCCTGTGGAGGTGGGTCGGCCGCCGCTTCCCGGTCGGGCCCTGATCCCTACTTCACGTCGACGTGGTCGCCGGCGGCGGTGGCCTTGCCGCCGGTGGGGGAGCCGTTGAAGACGAAGCGGTAGTAGCCGTCGGCGCTCGCCTTGACGGTCGTCTTCAGGGCGCCCGCGGCGGTGGACTTGATGCCCTTGACGTTGGTGTAGGCGGTGGAGTCCGCCGGGCGGTACTGCAGGACCACGGACTGGGTGCCGTAGCCGACGTACTTGTTGGTGTCCCAGTCGGCGCGGGTCAGCTTGCCGGTGACCGTGAGGGTCGCGCCCTTCTTCACCGGCTCCGGCGCGGCGTCGACGGTCACCTTGGAGGTGCGCAGGACCTTGCGGGTGCCGACGTTCTCCAGCATCGTCTCCTCGTCCACGGTGGCCACGGCGACGCCCACGCGCCAGGTGCCGGCATCGATGTTGAGCAGCTCGGCCGGCAGGAAGGTGAAGTCGGCCGAGCACTTCGAGGCGGTCGCGGAGACCTCGGTGCAGGTGGCCACGGCGTCGGACGCGTAGCCCCAGGTCGAGGTGTCGATCGTGGAGCCGTGGTAGATCACCGGCGCGGAGCCGAAGGCGCCCAGGTCGGCGGCGTGGTTCACGGTGTACGTGATCGGCACGTGGTAGCTGCCGGTCGCGCCGACGACGATGTCCTTGCTGTTGTTGACGGTGACACCGGAGACGGTGACGTCGATCGCGGCCGCGCCCTTCGCGGCGGCGCCGCCGCGGGCGGCGGGGGCGTCGGCCCGCACATCGGCCCGGAGGTCGGCGACGGTGTCGCGCACGGTCGAGGCGAAGGACGGCCGGTCGGCGGCCTGCGCGGCCGGCGCGACGAAGGCGGAGAGGGCCAGGGCGCCGGAGACGGCGGAGACGGCGGCCACGGTGGCGCGTATACGCATGTGTTCGTTCCCCCACAGGGTGACAGTGAGTCTGGTGACTCGCCTGATCAGATCCGCGGTGGGGAGAGCTGGTTGTACGCCTCATGAAGGCTTGGCGCACCCGCCACCGGCAGTTCACCTGAGCGGCCCGGAGGTGAACTGCCGGTACTGTGCGACGAGTTACTTCACGTCGACGTAGTCACCCGTGGCGACGGACGCCGCGGTGCTGGTGATGCCCGTGTAGTTGAAGCGGTGGTAACCGTCGGAGGCCGCCTTGACGGTCGTCTTCAGGGCGCCGCCCGAGGTGGTCTTGATGCCCTTGACGTTGGCGTAGGTGGAGCTGCTGGCCTTGCGGAACTGCAGCGCCACGGACTGGCCGCTGGGGATGCCGGCGTACTTGCCGGTCTCCCAGTCGGCACGGGTCAGCTTGCCGGTGACCGTGAGGGTGGCGCCCTTCTTCACCGGCTCCGGGGCGGCGTTGACCGTCAGCTTGGACAGGCGCTGGACCTTGTGGGTCTTGTAGGTGAGGTCGCTGAAGACGTTGCCGTCGTTCGCCAGCACGGCCACGTTCACGTTCCAGTTGCCGGCCAGGGCGTTGTCGTAGAGGGAGCCGATCACCTCGCCGTCGTAGCCGGGCCGGGCCGTGATGGTGAGCTTGCAGGTGGACTTCGTGGTGGTGACGGCCGTGCAGGTGGCGACCTCCTGGTCGGACCGCAGGATGCCGTTGGCGGCTTCCGGGTCGGTGCCGTTCCACAGCTCGATGAAGGCGTCCGCGATGCCGCTCGTGTGAGTGGCGGTCACCGACACGGTGAAGCTCTTGGGCGTGGTGGTGCCGACGGCCACGTTCTTGTTCCCGTTCACCGAGACGCTGGTGACGGTGGGCACGGCGGCGGCGCTGAAGCCCGAACGGCCGGAGGCGGCGCCGAAGACGTCGGCGGCGGTCGACGCCCGCAGGGTGGTGTCGTCCGTCGAGACGGCCTGGGCGGCCGGGACGGCGAGCGCGGAGAGAGCGAGGGCGCCGGTGACGGCGGCCACGATGGGACGGATACGCATGCGTTCCCCATGTGGAGAAAGGGGCCCCGGCGGTCGTCGCCCCCCAACGGCTCGCGTCACGCCGGGACCCAAGTGATCATGGAGCCTGTTGACTCAAGTGATCAGATACCTGCCGGGGACGAATGGTTGTACGGCAGATGAAGAAAACGTGTGTGAGATCCACGTCACCCGCCGGGACGCGGACCCGCGCTCAGTCGAACCAGCGGTCCCGGGCAAGCTCCTCCGTACGGGACGGGTCCTCCAGCAGCGCGGCGACCTCGAAGCGGCGCGGCCACTGGCGAGCCGCCCAGGCGAGTGCGGCGGCGACGCCCTCCAGGGTCGCCGCGTGCGGCACCCCGTCCTCGGTGAGCCGCCAGTCGATCTCCACGCCGTCCACGACGAGTTCCTCGTGCTCGACATAGGTCGCCGGGGTCCGCGCGCCGAGCAGCACCCGCACCGGCTCCGGCACCTCGTGCCCGGTGCCCTCGGAGTCGACCCGGCCCGTGACGGACCGGCTCAGCCGCCGCACCTGGAACAGCTCGGCCAGCCCGGCGGCCCGGGACGGGCGCACCGGCAGCAGCGGCACCCCGGCGGTGAAGGGCAGCAGATCGGGCGAGTCCACGACCACCGCGTCGGCGGCGTCCACGACCCGCACCTCCCCGTCGACGACCGCGCGCAGCTCGTCCGGCAGGGTCACCCGCTCGGGGTCGAGGTCGGCCAGCTCGGTGTAGAGGGCGTGGAGCTGGGCGCCGGTGACGGACCGGCCGGGGTCGGCGAGGCGGTCGAGGAGTTCGGCGGCGCCGCCCGGCTCGTCCAGGAGGGCGGCGACCGTGGTGCGTACGCCGAGCGCCCGCAGCACCTGCTCGTCGTCGAAGCCGGTCGCGTCGGCCTCGTCGTACAGGCCGCGCAGGCGCGGGTCGCCGCCGGCCGCACGCAGCCCGGCCGGGCGGCGGCCGCCGAGCACCGGGTGGCCGCGCAGCCACCACGCCGTGTACGGCCGTACGGTCTCGTGGGTGCCGTCGGGCAGCAGCATCCGCACCGGCTGGACCAGCGCGTCGCGCAGCGGCGGCCGGGAGAGCAGGGCGAGCGCCTCGGGCCACTTGTCGTCGTCCACCAGGTCCAGGTCGCGCACGGCGACGATCTCGGTGGCGACCGGCGGGACCGGCGTGTCGGGGAAGCGGTCGAGGATGTCCTCGCACCACACGTCCACGGCGTCCAGCAGGCCCGCGTCGTCGGGTTCGGCGAAGTCGCCCTCGTGCGGGTCGAGTTCGTCGGGGTCGAGGACCACGTCGGCGGCCCGCACCAGGGCGAAGGTGACGAGGACGCCGCAGGCGGCGAGCGGCTGCGGGCCCCAGCGTTCGGCCAGTTCGCCGTCCACGGCGGCGAGTTCGCCTTCCCGCATCACCTGGGCGAAGGGCCCGCCGGGGTAGACGAGTTCGCAGGCCGGGGAGAGTTCGCCGTCCTCGTCGGGCAGGGCGAGCGCCCCGAGCCAGGGCTCCTCGCCGGTGTCCAGACCGGCGTCCCGGACCAGGCCGAGAACGGTGTCGGCCAGCTCCTCGGCGTCGAGGGAGTCCTCCTCCCAGTTCACCGCCCCCTCGTCGTCCAGGGAGGCGGCCACGGCGGCCCGGACCTGCGGGGTGGTGAGGACCGCGCGGGGGGTGGCCGGGAGGGCGCCGAGCTTCTCCAGCAGCGGGTGCGCGGCGTCCGGGTGGGCGACCTTCAACCCGAGCCGGGCGAGGACCTCCGGGTCCAGGGCGGTGGTGTCCGCGGTGGGCAGCAGGACCTGCCGGGGCCCGATGACCGTACGTCCGTCGGCCAGCGGCACCGGCAGCCCGGAGAGCCGGTCGGGGTCGACACCGGCCAGGCTGTCGTAGAGCCGCCGCCACCAGCCGGGGTCCTTCTCCAGCCCGGCCAGCCGGTCGATCACGTCGGTCAGCGGCAGCCGGGCCACGCCGAGCGTGCGCAACTCCACCCGGCGCTCCAGGCCGGCCGGCAGCAGCGTGGGCAGCACCTCGGCCAGCACCCGTACGGTCTCCGCGCCGGCGCCCTCGACCACCTCGGCCTCGCGGGGCCGCAGCGAGACGGGCTGGTCGAAGGCCGGGGCCGGGCCGAAGTCGGGATCGGGAGCGGGGGCGGGGGCGGCGTCCTCGGGCGGCTCGGCGGCGGGCGGCAGGAAGGCGGTGCGCGGCAGCCGCTCCAGGATCGCCTGGCGCAGGGTGCCGTCCAGTT
Source organism: Streptomyces ziwulingensis (assembly GCF_039542605.1). NCBI lineage: Bacteria > Bacillati > Actinomycetota > Actinomycetes > Kitasatosporales > Streptomycetaceae > Streptomyces > Streptomyces ziwulingensis. Next base: position 68,183 of record NZ_BAABIG010000043.1, on the reverse strand, counting down.
CGCCCTTGCCCAGCGGGCCGGGCACCAGGCCGATGATCCGGTCGGTGACCGGCTGCCAGTCGGCGAGCAGTCCGGCGTAGGCGTCGGCGGCGCGCCGCACCAGGAAGTCGGTCAGCGGACCGGGGGCGGCGTGCCGGCGGGTGGAGTCCAGCGGGAAGGAGGCGATGAGCAGGGCGGGGACACCGAGGGGCTCGTCGCTCGGGGTGGGGGCGTGTACGACGGGGCTGGTGCGGGGCCGCTCCGGGCCGCCCTCGGCGTCGACCGGGACCGCCCAGGTCACCGACCAGTGGGGGCGCAGCCGCTCCTCGACGGGCCGGTCGGCGAGCAGTTCGGGGGCGAGCCGCCCGTGCGCGGCGGCGGTACGCCAGCGGGTGGTGCCGTCCCGGGAGTCCTCGACGACCGTCTGGCCGTCGCCGTCGCCGTCGGTGCGGCGGCGCAGGGTGCGCACGTCGCCGTCCGCCCGCTCGACCACCACCTCCTCCAGGCCGGGCAGGGCCAGCAGCAGGGCGTCGTCGACCGTCCGCAGCAGCCGTTCGGCGAGATCGGCGGCGGCGGTGTCGCGCAGCGGGAGGATGACGGCCGTGTCGTACGGGTCGGGGGCGGTGCCCTCGGCGGGGAAGGGCAGCCGCAGCAGCGGTACGTGCCCGTCGCGGCGGCGGACCTCGTCACCGAGGCCGGGGCTGTGCCGGGCGGTCCCGGCGGCGAGGTCGCGGGCCTCGGCCAGGGCCCAGCGCACGCCGCCGTGCCGGCCGACGACCGCGGGTTCGTCGGTGACGGCGAGTACGGCGGCGAAACCGACGCCGAACCGGCCCACCGCGCCCTGCTCGGTGTCCCGCTTGGCGGAGGCGCGCAGGGTGGAGAGCGACTCGACGCCGGTCGCGTCCAGCGGGGCGCCGGTGTTCGCGGCGACCAGGACGCCGTCACGCAGGGTGAGCCGGAGCCGTCCGGGAACGCCCGCGCGGGCGGCGGCGTCGGCGGCGTTCTGCGCCAGCTCCACGACCAGCCGGTCCCGGTAGCCGCCGAGAACGAGGTCCTCCTCGGCGTTGGCGTCCTCACGGAACCGGGCCGGGCTCGTCGCCCAGGCGTCCAGCACCCCGCGGCGCAGACGTGCCGTACCGAACGGGTCCGCGCCCTCGGCGGCGGGCCGCACGAACTTGCTCACGGTGACTCTCCTCATCGACGGATGACGAAGGTACCGCGAGGACCCGCTCGACCCGGCCGGCGCTCACCTCGCGGGCCGGGAGGCGCTCACCTCGCGAGGCGGGCGGCGCTCACCTCGCGGGACGGCCGGCGTTCACGCGGGACGAACGGCGTTCACGCGGGGCGGCCGGGGGCCGTCTCGACGCCCCTACGCGTGTCCCAGTTCGGCCGAGGACCCGTCCTCGCCCCCGGGCGGCGGACCGAAGTCCACCCCGGGCCGCAACGGGAACGGATCCACCCGGTTCTCGTCGATCACCGGCGGAGCCGGCTGCGGCGGGCGCGGCATCACCGCGGCCTCGGAGTGCCCTCCGCACCCGTACGCCAGCGACACCACCCGCCCGTCCGCCGGCGAGAACTCGTTCGCACAGACACCGAACGCCTGACCGAGCGAACCGCCGAGCCGTGCCAGGAACCCGCACGAGACGCAGGTCGCCGGTGCCGCCTGGGCCATCGGCGTCTTGGGTCCGAACTCCTCTTCCCAGCGGTCCGCGGCGGTGTGCAGGCCGTAGCGGGAGAGCACCCGGGCCCGGCGCAGGCCCAGCTCGTCGGCGACCGACGCGATCGACCCGCGCGGCGGCGCCACGGCCAGTTCGGCGGGGGGCCCGGCGGTGACCTCGGCGTCCTCGGCCTCCACCAGGTCGGCCATCTCGTGGGAGACGATCGAGTTCGGCGGCGGCTCGTCCTCGCCGGTCCACCCCGGCTCCAGACGCAGGTCCTCCGCGTCGGTGGGGAGCAGATCGCCGGGGCCCATGTCGCCGGGGCGCAGCCGTTCGCTCCACGGCACCCACTCGGGGGCGAGGACGGCGTCGGGGCCGGGCAGCAGTACCGCCTCGTTGACCGTCACCACCTTGGCGCGCGAGGCGCGGGCCACGGTGACGGCCCAGCGCCAGCCGCGGTACCCCAGCTCCTTGCAGGCGAAGAAGTGGGTGACGACGCGGTCACCCTCCGAGACGGTGCCTTCGTGCTCGCCGACCACGCCGGGTGCGGCGGCCTCCTCGGCCGCGGACCGTGCGAGGTCGACGGCCTCGGCGCACAGGCGGTCAGGGGTGCGGCTTCGCGTTGTCGCTGCGCTCACAGGTATCGCTTCTCTCCATACGCCGTCTCTCGAGTGCGCCACTGCCGGCGCGGGGCGGACGGAGCGGACCGGGGGACCGCGTCGACGTCCGCGCCCGACGCGCTCGGGCGCACCTACGTCATCCATTCTGCGGGATGGCCGTACGGCGCGCGGCCGAGAACGTTCGCCACGGCGCGCTACGCACGCTACCTGCTCATGTGCGCTGGGCCTACACCGACGGGAGTTTCCCGGAGAACCGTCCACCGACTCCGCACCCGGCCCGCACCCGACCCGATCAGCTCCATCCGTGCTGTAACGGCGCTATACCCCCGGCTCTCGGGGCACTATGACGGGGTGGCAGCCGCACGGACGGATTTCAAGGGCGGGGGGCCGGGACAGGGTCCCGGGCGTTTCCGCGCGGTCGGCCGCGCGCTGCGGCTGCCGGTGACGGGCACGGCCCGGGGCATCAGAAAGGCGACGCACGCGCACGGCGCGGGCGAGTCGGGCCTGGGCAAACTGATCGAACTGCACGGCGTGAACGGCGCCGGCGACGTCATGATCACCGTGGCGCTCGCCTCCACCGTCTTCTTCTCGGTCCCCACCGACGAGGCGCGCGGCCGGGTCGCGCTCTACCTCGCGATCACCATGGCCCCCTTCACGCTGCTGGCCCCGGTGATCGGCCCGCTCCTCGACCGCATCCCGCACGGGCGCCGGGCGGCGATGGCGACCGCGATGGCCGCGCGGGCGCTGCTCGCGCTGGTCCTCTCCGGTGCGGTGATCACCGGCTCGATCGAGATGTACCCGGCCGCGCTCTGCGTCCTGGTCGCCTCCAAGGCGTACGGCGTGGTGCGCAGTGCCGTGGTGCCCCGGCTGCTGCCACCCCGGTTCTCCCTGGTGAAGGCGAACTCGCGGGTGACCCTCGGCGGGCTGCTCGCCACCGGGGTCGCCGCCCCGATCGGCGCGGGGCTCCAGCAGATCGGGCCGCGCTGGCCGCTCTACGGCGCTTTCGTGATCTTCGTCGCGGGAACGTTCCTGTCCTTCTCGCTGCCGCGCGAGGTCGACTCCGCCAAGGGCGAGGACACCGCGTTGCTCGCCGCCGACGAGGCCCATCTGCACGGGCCGCACCTGAAACCGCCCAAGCGTCCCGGGCTGCGCACGGTCGGTACGGCGGTCACCCACGCGCTGGGCGCCAACGCGGCCATCCGCTGTCTGACCGGCTTCCTGATCTTCTTCCTGGCGTTCCTGCTGCGCGAGCATCCGATGACCGGCCAGAGCGCGGCCGTCTCGCTGGGCGTGGTCGGCGTCTCGGCCGGTGCGGGCAACGCGCTCGGCACGGCGGTCGGGGCCTGGCTGCGGTCGCGCGCGCCGGAGATCATCATCGTGACGGTGGTGGCGGGCGTGCTGGGCGCGGCGGTCGTCGCGGCGGTCTTCTTCGGGGCGGTACTGGTGGCGGCGCTGGCCGCCGTCGCCGGTTTCGCGCAGGCGCTGGCCAAGCTGTCCCTGGACGCGCTGATCCAGCGGGACGTGCCCGAGCTGGTGCGGACCTCGGCGTTCGCCCGCTCCGAGACGCTGCTCCAGGTGTCCTGGGTGCTCGGCGGCGCGGTGGGCATCGCGATGCCGCTCAACGGCACGCTGGGGCTGTCGGTGGGCGCCGCGATCGTCGCCGCCGGCTGGCTGGCCACCGTACGGGGGCTGATCGGTACGGCCCGGCACGGCTCGGGGCGGTCCCGGGTGGCGTGAGGCGCGTGGCGTGAGGCGGGGGGGGCGTGAGGCGCGTGGCGTGAGGCGGGGCGAGTGGCGGGCGGCGGGCGGCATGACGCGGGCGGCGGGCGGCGGGCGGCATGGCGCGTGCCGCGTCACGTGAGATACGGCACGCCGTACCCAGGTGGGGGGCGAGCCTCGGCGGCCCGATAACCTTCGCCCATGACCACGTTGCCCCGCGGCGCAGCCGCTCTCGGACACCGCGCTGTGCGACGCCGCCGTGCCGTCGCCGCCGTCGGCGCCGTATCCGCCGGACTGCTCGTCCTGTCGGCCTGCGACAAGCCGACGCCCCTGTCGACGGTGACCGTCGGCAGTGACTCGATCAGCTCCGAGGCCACCTGCGGCGGCGAGGGCGAGGCCCTGAAGACCGCCGACCTCACCAAGTGCCTCCAGGACAAGGACGCCGAGACGATCACGGTCGACCCGGACGAGACGGTGCGGTTCGGGGTGGACCCCGAGGTCGCCGACAAGCGCTGGACGATCCTGATGAACGGCCAGCCGCTGACCGAGGACAGCGCCAAGACGTACCGCACCGTGCCGGGCAGCGTCTTCTTCAACGCCCAGTACGGCGCCCAGGGCGACTCGACCAAGGTCGCGATCGTCGCGGGCAACGGCAAGGAGGGCGGCCAGACGTTCACCGGCGTCTGGGCGTTCGAGCTGAAGAAGGGCGACTGACCACGTCCCCCCCTCGTGTCCTCGTCGCCACCGCGGTCCCCGCCGAGCGGGACGCGGTGGCCCGAGCCTTCCCCGGCGCGGTCCGCAAGGCGCTGCGCCCCGGGGTGACGCTGCACCGGACGGCGGACGACGGCTGGGACCTGATCGCCGCCGGTGTGGGGCCCGCGCTCGCCGCCGCCTCCACCGCCGCCGCGCTGACCGCCGCCGCCCTCGACCGCGTCCCCTACGACTTGGTCGTCTCGGCCGGCATCGGCGGCGGCTTCGCCCCCGAGGCGCCCGTCGGGTCGCTGGTCGTCGCCGACGCGATCACCGCCGCCGACCTCGGCGCCGAGACCGCCGACGGCTTCCTGCCGGTCACCGAACTCGGCTTCGGCACGGTCACCCACCATCCGCCGGCCGGCCTGGTCGCCGAGGCCGCCGCCGCGACCGGGGCCCGCCCCGGCACCGTACTGACCGGCTCCACCGTGACCGGCACCGCCGCCCGCGCCGGGCTGCTGCGCGCCCGCCACCCCCGGGCCCTGGCCGAGGCGATGGAGGGCTTCGGCGTCGCCGAGGCCGCCGCCGCGCACCAGGTGGCCGTGCTGGAACTGCGGGCCGTCTCCAATCCGGTCGGCCCCCGCGACCGCGCCGCCTGGCGCATCGAGGACGCCCTCGCCGCCCTCACCACCGGTTTCGGGAAGCTCGCCCCCGTCCTTCGGAGTTGGAACCCACATGAGTGACACCCTGCGCATCGCCTACTCCCCCTGCCCGAACGACACCTTCGTCTTCGACGCCCTCGCCCACGGCCGGGTCCCCGGCGCCCCCGCGCTCGACGTGACCTTCGCCGACATCGACCTCACCAACGGCATGGCCGAGCGCGGCGAGCACGACGTGCTGAAGGTGTCGTACGCGGTGCTGCCGTACGTCCTCGACGAGTACGCGCTGCTGCCCTGCGGCGGTGCGCTGGGGCGGGGCTGCGGCCCGCTGGTGCTGACCCGGGAGGCCGGTGCCGACCTGCGCGGCAAGACGGTCGCCGTGCCCAGCGAGAAGTCGACGGCGTACCTGCTCTTCCGGCTCTGGGCGGCGGACACGGTGCCCGGCGGGGTCGGTGAGGTCGTCGTCATGCCGTTCCACGAGATCATGCCGGCGGTGCGGGACGGGAAGGTGGACGCGGGCCTCGTGATCCACGAAGCCCGCTTCACGTACCAGAACTACGGCCTGCACAAGCTCGCCGACATGGGCGAGCACTGGGAGCGCACCACCGGGCTGCCGATCCCGCTCGGCGCGATCATCGCCAGGCGGTCGCTGGGCGCCGAGGCGCTGAACCGGCTCGCCGACGCGATCCGCGCCTCCGTCCGCGCCGCGTGGGACGACCCCGAGGTCTCCCGCCCGTACGTCATGGAGCACGCCCAGGAGATGGACCCGTCCGTCGCCGACCAGCACATCGGTCTGTACGTCAACGAGTTCACCGCCGATCTCGGCGAGGACGGCTACGCCGCCGTCCGGGGCCTGCTGACCCGCGCGGCGGCCGAGGGACTCGTCCCGCCGCTCGCCCCGGACGCGCTCGCCTTCCCCTGACCCGGCCGCTGCCGACAGGGCCGGCCGCTCCCCTACGTCTACAGGTCGAGTACGTCTATACGTCGAGTTGGTCGGCGACCGCGCGGAGCAGACCGGCGATCTTGCTGCCGGAGGTCTTCTCGGGGTAGCGGCCCTTCTCCAGCATCGGGGTGATGTTCTCAAGGAGGGTCGTCAGGTCCTGGACGATGGAGGCGAGTTCGTCGGGCTTCTTGCGCGCGGCCGCGGCGAGCGACGGGGCCGGTTCCAGCAGGGTGAGGGAGAGCGCCTGGTCACCGCGTTGTCCGGCGACCACGCCGAACTCCACGCGCTGGCCCGGCTTCAGCGCCTCGACTCCGGCGGGGAGGACAGAGGAATGGACGAAGACGTCGCCGCCGTCGTCGCGGGAGAGAAAGCCGAAGCCCTTCTCGCTGTTGAACCACTTGACCTTGCCAGTCGGCAAAGCACACGCTCCCTCGTCGGGCCCCGGAGACTCGGGCCGCCGCTCTTGAACTGCCGTTGACCACCTTACTGGGGCTCTCCCCAGGGACACACGGCCTTAATCACGCCTGGAAACGCGACAGATGCCCGGTCCGGTGACCCGTCCGGTGACCTGTCCGGTGGCCCGTCCGGAGAGCGCTCAGCCGGCCGGCACTACCCTGGTCGGGTGCGTGACATCAACCGAACGAACTTGGCCGCGCCCGGTGACCGACTGATCCGGGCCGGTGCGATCGTCTTCTTCCTCGGCACCGTGGCCACACTGGTCACGGTGGCCCCGCTGTTCCTGGGTACGACGCCGTTCCCCACCTACATGTTCGGTCTGAGCATGCTGATGGGGGTCGGTTTCCTGATCGCCGGCGCGGGGGTGTTCCAGTCGATCGCGGCGGGCCGCCGTCAGGCGCGCGGGGCGGTGGAGCCCTCCCGGTAGGCGGTGAGCCACGCCGGGAATCCGGTCAGGTCGGCGAGGACGGTGTCGGCGCCCGCCGCGCGCAGCTCCCCGGCGGTGTACGGGCCGGTGGCCACGGCGAGGGCGTGCGCCCCGGCGGCGCGGGCGCCGCGGATGTCGCCGAAGTGGTCGCCGACGTAGATCTCCGCGCCGTGCTCGCGCAGCGCGACGGCCTTCTGCTCGGCCCACAGGTCACCGACGACCGCGTCCGGCTCGATGCCGAGGTGCTCCAGGTGGAGCTTGGCGTTCGGCTCGTACTTGGCGGTGACGACGATCGCCCGGCCCCCGGCCCGCCGTACGGCGGCGACGGCGTCCCGGGCCCCGGCCAGCGCGGGCGTGGCGGCGATGGCGTACTCCGGGTACAGCGAGCGGTAGAGGCCGGCGGTCTCCACGAGCCGCTCCGCGGGGAACCAGTGGGCCAGCTCCTGCTCCAGCGGCGGCCCCAGCCGGGTGACCGCGAGGTCGGCGTCGACATGGGTGCCCGTCCGCTCGGAGAGCGCCAGGTAGCAGGCGCGGATGCCGGGGCGGGAGTCGATCAGCGTCATGTCGAGATCGAAGCCGACGGTCGGAGCGGGACGGGTCATCAAGGCCATGCCACCCATTGTGCCGGGCCGACGGCCGGCCGTACCGGCCGGCCGGGGCCCACCGTTCGTGGCCGGCCCCGGGGGTCAGCCGCTGAGGCGGCGGGCGCGCCAGAGGAGGTAGAGGGCGGAGGCCACGGCCGCGCCGCGCAGTACCCAGGGCCAGGTCTGGGCGAGGGCGTCGTTCATGTGGCCCTCGGCGATCGGGTCGCCCCAGCGTCCTTCGGTACGGCCCCACAGCCAGACCAGTCCGGCCGCGACCGCCGTGCCCGGCAGCCCCAGCACCGCCCACTTGGCCTGGGCGGGGGTCAGGCGGCGGGAGAGGAAGGCGAGGAGCCAGCCGAGGGCGAGCGGCAGCAGGTTGCCGAGTACGGCGCCCGCGACGAGGAGCAGCGCGGCGAGGAGCAGCAGCGGGTTGGGCCGGCCGCCCTCGGGCCACAGCCGGGGGAGCCGGCGGACGGCGACGACCGGTTCGGCGGCCGCGGCGGCGGGTCTGGCGGGCGCGTCGGCCTTGCCCGTCCGCCCGGCCTTCCTCAGCGTCGCGAGCAGCCCGGCCCGTACGGGGGGCTCGGCGGGCTGCTCGGCCGCCGCCGGTGCGGGCTCCTTCTCCGGGGCCTGCTCCGGGGCCTGCTCCGTCCCGGGTCGCGGCGGAGGTTTGAGGAGTTCGGGGATCTCCACGCCGCCGACGAACCCCGGCACGCTGTCGCCGCCCCCGAACGGGCCGGTGTCCGCCTGCCACCAGTCGGGCCGGGGGCCCGCGGCGCCGGTGCCCTGCTCGTGCGCGGGGGCCAGGTGCGGTCCGGTGGGCGGGGCGGGCGGGGCGGCCTCGGGTGCGGCGGGCGGCGGGCCGGCCGGGCGGGGGCGCGGCACGACCCGGCGCAGCCCCTTGCGCCGCTCCGTGTCGCGCCCGTTGTCGCGCTCCTCGTCACGCCCCTTGTCCCGCCCCTTGCCGGGGGCCGTGCTGTCCGGCCGCACCGGCACGGTGGCCGCCGCTTCCCAGGGCGCCGGGGCCGGGGTGCCGCCGACGGCGCCGACCACCTCGTCGGGGCTGCCGATCCGGTCCAGGATGCGGCGGACGGCGGCGGGCGAGTCGACGACGGTCTTGGACCGGCGCCGGTCGATCTCGTTCCGCAACTGCGCGACCAGGCGCATGCGGTCGCCGGACGGCAACTGGCGCTGGTGCGCCACGTCGCCGACGCGGCTCAGATACTCGTAGACGACCTGGTCGCTCTCGATGCCCACGAACCCCTCCGGGGCGGTGTGTTGGTGATACCCCGTCGCTTGACGGTACCGCCTGCCGCCGCCCGCGAAGGCCCCGCGCCGCCGGTCGGGTCATGATCGGCACACCCCGCGCGCCGATCCGCCCGGCCGCCCGCCGACGGCCCGGCCGCCCGGGACGACCCGCTACCGTGGTGCGGATGAGCACCGAGGAGAAGCCCGCGGCCCCCCGGTCCCTCGCGGAGGCGCTCCGTGCCAGGGACGACGCCTCCCTGGCCGCCCTCCTGCGCAGCCGCCCCGACCTCATCACCCCCGTCCCCACCGACCTCACACAGCTCGCCACCCGGGCCGGCACGCGGGCCTCCGTGGTCCGGGCCCTGGAGCGGCTGGACCGGTTCGCGCTGCAGACGGCCGAGGCGCTGGCCGTGGCGGCGGAACCGGCGCCGTACGGCGAACTGCTCGCCCTGCTCGGCGGGGACGACGCCGACCCGGACGTCGCCGCCGCCCTGCCGCCCGCGCTCGGTGTGCTGCGCACCCAGGCCCTGGTGTGGGGCGACGACGACCGGCTGCGCCTGGTGCGCACCGCCCGCGAACTGCTCGTCCCCTCCCCGCAGCACCCCTCCCCGACCGGCCTCGGCCCCACCGTGCGGGAGGCCACCGCCGGGATGTCCCCGGGCCGCGTCCAGGAGATCCTCACCGCCGCCGGACTGCCCTCGACGCACGACCCGGTCTCCGCGGTGGCCGCGCTGACCGACCTGTTCGACGACCGTACGCGGATGGCGGCACTGCTCGCCGACGCGCCCGCCGAGTCCCGCGAGGTGCTCTCCCGCCTGGTCTGGGGCCCGCCCTACGGCCAGGTCACCCACGACCCCGCCGCCCACCTGCGCTGGCTGCTGGACCGCGGCCTGCTGCTGCCGACCGCGCCCGGCACGGTCGTCCTGCCCCGGGAGGTCGCCCTGCATCTGCGCGCGGGCCGGGCGCACCGCACGCCGGAACCGGTACCGCCGCCGGTGGCGGCCGCCGCCGCGCACTCACCCAAGGTGGTCGACGCCACCGCCGCCGGCCAGGCGCTGACGGCGCTCGACACGGTCGAGGAGCTGCTGAAGGACTGGCACGAGGGCGGCCCGGCCGTACTGCGGGCCGGCGGGCTGAGCGTGCGGGACCTGAAGCGGACGGCGGTCGCCCTGGACGTCCCCGAGCCGGTCGCCGCCTTCTGGGTCGAACTGGCCTACGCGGCCGGACTGCTGGCCTCCGACGGCGAGGCCGACGAGCGGTACGCGGCGACCCCGGCGTACGACGAGTGGCGCGAGCTGCCCGCCGCCGAGCGCTGGGCCCGGCTCGCCGAGGCATGGCTGCGCACGACCCGCGTCTCCGGACTGGTCGGCGGGCGGGACGCGAAGGACCGGACACTGTCCGCGCTGGGTCCGGGCCTGGACCGGTCGGCGGCCTCGGAGGTACGGCACCGGGTGCTGGCGCTGCTGGCGCGACTGCCCGAGGGCGCCGCGCCGGACACCGCGTCGGTGCTGGCCCGGCTGGCCTGGGAGCGTCCGCTGCGCGCCCCCCGGCGGGAGGAGCGCGTCGAACGGGGCGAGGACCCGCGGGCGCGGCTCGCCCGGTGGGCGCTGTCCGAGGCGGAGCTGCTGGGTGTCACCGGGCGCGGCGCGCTGTCGGCGCCCGGCCGGGCACTGATCGGCGCGCCCGCGCCCAGACCTCCGGCGGACGCGGCGCAGGCTGCGCAGGCGGCCTCGGAGTCGTCGGCGCCGGTCGCCGGGCCCGGTGACCGGCTCCCCGTCCACCGCCGCACCCCGCCCGCCGCGGCGCCGCTCTCCGCCGCCGAACAGGCCGCCGCCGCCGGGTCCGCCGCCCGGATCCTGGCGCCCCTGCTCCCCGAACCCCTCGATCACGTCCTGCTCCAGGCCGACCTGACGGCGGTGGCGCCGGGGCCGTTGCGGCGGCCCCTCGCGGACCTGCTGGGCGTGCTCGCGGACGTGGAGTCCAAGGGCGGCGCCACCGTGTACCGGTTCACGCCCGGGTCGGTGCGCCGCGCCCTGGACGCCGGCCGGACCGCCGCCGACCTGCACGCCTTCCTCGCCGCGCACTCCCGCACGCCGGTGCCGCAGCCGTTGGCGTACCTGATCGACGACGTGGCCCGGCGCCACGGGCGGCTGCGGATCGGGGCGGCCTCGGCGTACGTGCGCTGCGACGACGACGCGACGCTCAGCGAGATCCTCGCCGACAAGCGGGCCGCGGGGCTCGGGCTGCGCCGCCTCGCGCCGACCGTGCTGGCCGCCGAGTCCGACCCGGGCGGGCTGCTGGAGGGGCTGCGCGCGATGGGGTTCGCGCCGGCCGCCGAGTCCGCCGGGGGCGATGTGCTGATCGCCCGCGCCGACGCCCACCGCACCCCGCCGCGCACCGCCCCGGAGCCGGTCCCGGACGGCCCGCCGGTGCCCGACGACGCCCTGCTGACGGCCGCGATCCGGGCCGTGCGCGCCGGTGACCTGGCCGCCACCGCCCCGCGCAAGGCGGGCCCCGGCGACACCGGCGCCCCGCCGGCCGGCGGCGGACTGCCCCGCACCGGCGCCGCGGAGACCCTCGCCACCGTGCAGGCCGCGGTGCTGACCGGCGAGTCGCTGTGGATCGGCTACGTCAACGCCGAGGGCGCCGCCAGCCAGCACGTGATCGCCCCGGTCCGCGTCGAGGGCGGCTTCGTGACGGCGTACGACCACACGGCGGACGAGGTCCGCACCTTCCCGCTGCACCGCGTCACGGGGGTCGCGGAGCTGGCGGACTAGGACCGGACCCCCAGACCCCCTGCGGCGAGCCAGGAGCCTCCCGGGGACTTACGCGGCCGGTCCCCGTTCCCCGGCCGCTCCCGCACTTTCGGGTGTACGCGGCGGTTCATGCACGCCACGCCGGGGGTTCCCACGCCAGAGGGAGCTTTCCGCCGCTGCCGCATCGGCCAGCCGGTACCCGGGCAGCCACCGGGTGTCCTGTACCGAAGCGAAAGGAAGTATCCGATGCGTGCCGTCCGTCGTGTCGCCGCCGTCCTGACCTCCACCGTCGCGCTCCTCGGGGTGTTCGCCACCGAGGCGTCCGCGATCGGTATCGACCTCGGTGGCGGTCTTACCCTCTGACCCCTGCGTCACCGGGGCGGGCCGGACCCAGCGCCCCTGGGCCCGGCCCGCCGGTCGCTGCACTCCCCCTCTCCTCCGCTCCCCTTCCCTGGTTGACCTGGTTGACCTGGTTGACCTGGTTGACCTGGTTTCCCTGCTCGCCGCCCCGCCGCCCCGCCCCCGAAAGGCCGTTTCCTCATGCGTACGAAGCTCTCCCTGCCCGCGCGTAACGCCGTCGCCGTCTCCTTCGCCGCCCTGCTCACCGGCGCCGCGCTGCTCGGCGCCCTCGCCCCGGACGCCGGCGCGCAGCCGGAGCCCGTGGCGGTGCTCCCCGAGGGAGTGAGCGTCGAGGGGCCGCTGATCAACACGATCAGTCTGCCCACGCTGCTCTAGCGTGCCGGGTGCGGTAGCTGTCCGCGTCCAGGCGCACGATCTCGGCGTGGTGGACCAGGCGGTCCGCCATCGCCGGGACCGACGGCCCGCTGAAGACCTCGGTCCAGCGGGCGGGGGGCCGGTCCGCGGTCACGATCAGCGAGCCGCGTTCGTAGCGGTGCGCCACGAACTGGAAGAAGAGGGCCGTGGCCGCGGGGTCGAAGGGGGTGTAGCCGACCTCGTCGACGATCAGCAGGGGGTAGGCGTCGAGGGCGGTCAGCTCCTCGGTGAGCCGGCCGGCCGCGTGGGCCTCGGCGAGCCGGGCGGCCCAGGCCGCGGCGGTCGCGCAGAGCACCCGGTGACCGGCCTGGCAGGCACGGACCCCGAGCCCCACGGCCAGATGCGTCTTGCCGGTGCCGGGCGGGCCGACGAACACCGCGTTGTGCCGGGCGGTGACGAAGTCCAGCTTGCCGAGCCGGGCCACGGTGTCCCGGTCGAAGGCCCGGGGGTGGCTCTCGTCGAACTCCTCCAGCACCTTGCGCACGGGGAAGCCGGCGGCCCGCATCCGCTCCTCGGCGCCGGCCGCCTCGCGCGCCTCCGGATCCTCCGCCCGGCGCTGGGCCGGCAGCGGGAAGGGGGTGGGCAGCGCGGCGGGGGCAGGGGCGGACACCGGGACGGGGGCGGGAGGGGGCCCGGGGGCGGGAGGGGGCTCGGGGGCGGGCGTCGCGGTCGTGGGCTCCGCCCGGCGCGGTGCGGGCGGGTGCTCCGACCGGCGGGCCATCGGGCCCGACATGTACGCCAGGATCGCCGCCGAGAAGATGAACGCCATGTGGATGACCGTGCCCCACAGCAGGGCGTGGCGGGAGGTGTGGTGGACGTCCACGAACATCTGGAGCAGATGGACGGAGGAGATGCCGACGATGGCGGTGGCCAGCTTCACCTTCAGCACGTTGGAGTTGACGTGCGAGAGCCATTCGGGCTGGTCGCGGTGGCCCTGGAGGCCGATCCGGGAGACGAAGGTCTCGTACCCGCCGACGATGACCATGATCAGCAGGTTGGCGATCATGACGACGTCGACCAGTTTGAGCACCGCGAGCATGACGTACGTCTCGGTCGCCCGCCCGCTCACACAGCGCAGGATTAAGGCCCACAGCTCGTTGAAGAACTTGTAGACGTACACGCCTTGGGCGGCCACCAGGCCGAAATACAGGGGGGCCTGCAGCCAGCGGGTGGCGAAGAGGGCGTAACCGAGCGTAGGCATCGGGGAGTTCTGCACGGTGGGCACAATCACGTATTTTCCCGGAGCGATCTGGAAAAGCTGACTTCACACCACACGTTGGGATGAAAAGACATTCAGTAGGACGGGACGTCACGGAACACCGTGAACACCTGGCCGCACCTCCGCGATCAGGCACACTGGACGTTTGGCCGAGCCGTCCGGCCAGACGCGAAAGGGTGCCGCCCGTGAATGGTCCGCTGATCGTCCAGTCCGACAAGACGCTGCTCCTGGAAGTCGACCACGAGCAGGCCGACGGCTGCCGCCGCGCCATCGCCCCCTTCGCCGAGCTGGAGCGGGCGCCGGAGCACATCCACACCTACCGGCTGACGCCGCTGGGCCTGTGGAACGCGCGCGCGGCCGGGCACGACGCCGAGCAGGTCGTCGACGCGCTCGTGGAGTACAGCCGCTACCCGGTGCCGCACGCGCTGCTCGTGGACATCGCCGAGACCATGGACCGCTACGGCCGGCTCACCCTGTCCAAGCACCCGGCGCACGGCCTGGTCCTGACCACCACCGACCGGCCGGTCCTGGAGGAGGTCCTGAAGTCGAAGCGGGTCGCGCCGCTGGTCGGCCACCGCATCGACGCCGACACGGTGGCCGTGCACCCCTCCGAGCGCGGGCAGATCAAGCAGACGCTGCTGAAGCTGGGCTGGCCCGCCGAGGACCTCGCCGGTTACGTGGACGGCGAGGCGCACCAGATCGAGCTGACCGAGGACGGCTGGGCGCTGCGGCCGTACCAGAAGCAGGCGGTGGAGAACTTCTGGCACGGCGGGAGCGGGGTCGTGGTGCTGCCCTGCGGCGCGGGCAAGACGCTGGTCGGGGCCGGGGCGATGGCCCAGGCGAAGTCGACCACCCTGATCCTCGTCACCAACACCGTCTCCGCCCGGCAGTGGAAGCACGAGCTGATCAAGCGGACCAGCCTGACCGAGGAGGAGATCGGCGAGTACAGCGGGACCCGCAAGGAGATCCGGCCCGTCACCATCGCCACCTACCAGGTGCTGACCACCCGGCGCAAGGGTGTCTACCCGCACCTGGAGCTGTTCGACTCCCGGGACTGGGGGCTGATCCTCTACGACGAGGTGCATCTGCTGCCCGCCCCCGTCTTCAAGTTCACCGCCGACCTTCAGGCGCGGCGGCGGCTCGGCCTGACCGCGACCCTGGTGCGCGAGGACGGCCGCGAGTCGGACGTGTTCTCGCTGATCGGCCCGAAGCGGTTCGACGCGCCGTGGAAGGAGATCGAGGCGCAGGGCTACATCGCGCCCGCCGACTGCGTGGAGGTCCGCGTCAACCTGACCGACTCCGAGCGGCTGGCGTACGCCACCGCCGAGGCCGAGGAGAAGTACCGCTTCTGCGCCACCACCGCGACCAAGCGGAAGGTGACCGAGGCGATCGTGCGCCGGTTCGCCGGGCAGCAGATCCTCGTCATCGGGCAGTACATCGACCAGCTCGACGAGCTGGGCGAGCACCTGGGCGCGCCGGTGATCAAGGGCGAGACGTCCAACGCGCAGCGGGAGAAGCTCTTCGAGGCGTTCCGGCAGGGCGAGATCAACGTCCTGGTGGTCTCCAAGGTCGCGAACTTCTCCATCGACCTGCCGGAGGCGACGGTCGCCGTGCAGGTGTCGGGGACGTTCGGGTCGCGGCAGGAGGAGGCCCAGCGGCTCGGCCGGGTGCTGCGCCCGAAGGCCGACGGCCACCAGGCGCACTTCTACTCGGTGGTCGCCCGCGACACGCTGGACCAGGACTTCGCCGCCCACCGCCAGCGCTTCCTGGCGGAACAGGGCTACGCGTACCGGATCATGGACGCGGACGAGCTGCTGGCCGACGGCTGACCCGCGGGGCCGGCGGTCACCTGCGGCGGACGCCGGCCTCCTCGCCGTACTCGCCGAGGATCACCACGTCGAAGGCGGCGCCCGCGAAGACCCGGACGGCGCGCAGGGCGTCACCGATCCGGTGCCGGTGGTGACCGGCCGACACGGGCGTGGCACCGGACGCGCGGCCCGGTCCCCGGGCGGGGGAGGTGATTGCTGCGCTCATGTCTCCATAGTGCGAGCCGGGACATAAGGGCCGCATCGGTCTTCCGACCGAACCCGTTATCCGCTGGCCCGCGCCGGGCCGGCTCGCCTACACTCTCCGCTCTTGCCCGCCTCCCCCATGGAGTGCCGCCGCCCGGACGGAAACCGGACGGCATCCGCGGTCGCCACCGGTCCGAACGGTCGGCCGTCCACCCGCAGGTCCTCCGGAGGCACTCCCTTGTCCACGCCCGTCCACGACGACCCGCTCGCACGAGAGCGCTCCCACCTCGGCGCGTCCCGCTCCGCCCTGCGCGCCATGCGCGAGGACGTGGAGTCCCTCGACATCAAGGACGTCACCGCCAACTGGGTCAACGCCGCGGTCCTGGAACGCCAGATCGAGGACCGCGTCAAGGCGCTCGCCGACCTCAGCCACACCCCGCTCTTCTTCGGCCGGCTCGACTACCTGCACCCGCCGGGCGCGGCGGGCGCGGAAGGGGCGGAGGGGGAGCGCTTCTACATCGGGCGGCGGCACGTCCACGACGCCGACGGCGACCCGATGGTGATCGACTGGCGGGCGCCGGTCTCGCAGCCGTTCTACCGGGCGTCGAAGAAGGAACCGATGGACGTCGGGCTGCGCCGCCGCTTCGGCTACACCGGGGGTGAGCTGACCGCCTACGAGGACGAGCACCTCTCCGACCCGGCCGAGGCGGAGGCCACCAGCCGGCTGCTCCAGCGGGAGATCGAGCGGCCCCGCGTCGGTCCGATGCGCGACATCGTGGCGACGATCCAGCCCGAGCAGGACGAGATCGTGCGGGCCGGGCTGGCCGGTTCGGTCTGCGTGCAGGGCGGCCCCGGCACCGGCAAGACGGCCGTCGGCCTGCACCGGGTGGCGTACCTGCTGTACGCGCACCGCGAGCGCCTCGCCCGTACCGGCACCCTCGTCATCGGACCGAACGCGTCCTTCCTGCGGTACATCGAGCAGGTGCTGCCCGCGCTGGGCGAGCTGGCGGTCCGGCAGGCCACCGTGGACGACCTGGTGGCCCATGTCGAGGTGCGCGGCGCCGACGAGGCGGCGACGGCCGTCGTCAAGGGCGACGCCCGGATGGCCGAGGTGCTGCGCCGGGCGCTGTACTCCCATGTGACGCCGCCCGCCGAGCAGGTCGTCGTGGTGCGCGGCTCGCGCCGCTGGCGGGTGCCGGCCGACGAGTTCCAGGAGGTGGTGACGGAGCTGCTGGAGCGCGGCATCCGTTACGGCGCCGCCCGCGAGGCGCTGCCCCGGCGTCTGGCGCACGCGGTGCTGGTGCGGATGGAGCGGGCCGGTGAGGCGCCGGACGACCGGGTGCAGGACGCGGTGGCGCGGAACCCGGCGGTGAAGGCGGCCGTGAAGCAGGTCTGGCCGGCCGTCGACCCCGCCAAGCTGGTACTGCGGCTGCTGACGGACGCCGGTTTCCTCGCCGCGCACTCCGCGGGCGTCCTCACCGAGGAGGAGCGCAAGGCGATCCTGTGGCGGAAACCGGCGCGGTCGGTGCGGTCCGCCAAGTGGTCGCCGGCGGACGCGGTGCTGATCGACGAGGCCACCGACCTGATCGAGCGCACCCACTCCCTCGGGCACGTGGTCCTGGACGAGGCGCAGGACCTCTCCCCCATGCAGTACCGGGCGGTGGGCCGGCGCTGCACCACCGGTTCGGCGACCGTCCTCGGCGACCTGGCGCAGGGCACCACGCCCTGGGCGACCCGGAGCTGGGCCGAGGCCCTCGGTCACCTCGGCAAGGAGGAAGCGGTGGTCGAGGAGCTGACGGCCGGTTTCCGGGTGCCGACGGACGTGATCGCGTACGCCTCCCGGCTGCTGCCGCACATCGCGCCGGGGCTGACGCCGGTGGCGTCCGTCCGGGAGAACCCCGGCTTCTTCGAGATCCGTGCCGCGGCCACCGCCGCCGACGTGGTGGCGGGGTGCCGGGAGCTGCTGGGCCGGGAGGGGTCGACCGGGCTGATCGCCGCGGACGCCCGGGTGCCGGAGCTGGCGGCGGCCCTCGCGGCGGCCGGGATCGGCCATCTCGCGCCCGGCGAGGAGACCACCCGCGAGACCCGGCTCACCCTGGTCCCCGCCTCACTGGCCAAGGGCCTGGAGTACGACTACGTCGTACTGGACGAGCCGCGGGCCGTGGTCGACGGCGAACCGGACGAGCGCACGGGCCTGCGGCGCCTTTACGTCTGTCTGACCCGTGCGGTGTCCGGCCTGATCGTCACGCACGCCACGGAGCTGCCGGAACAGCTCACGTCGGAGCTGCCGGAGCAGCCCGCGTAGGAGGCTGCCGGGGCAGCCCGCCCCCGGCGGTGCCCGGTCCCGGTTCTCAGTCGCCCAGTACCGTCCGCCACTGGGCGACGGCCGCCGCCGAGACCGGGCCGGCCCAGCCCCGGGGGCGGGCCGCGCCGCCGATGTGGAAGGCGTCGATACCGGCGTCCAGCAGGGTCGGGACGTGGTCCAGGCGCAGCCCGCCGCCGACCAGGAGCCGCTGCTCGTAGCCGGGCTCGCCGCGCCGCCGGGCCTCGCCGAGCAGGGTGGGCAGGCCGTCGTCGACGCCGGTGGCCGAGCCGGCCGTCAGATAGGTGTCGAGGCCGGGGAAGTCCGCGAGCCGCTTGCGCAGCGAGTTGCGGTCGGCGGCGCGGTCGACCGCCCGGTGGAACGTCCACCGGCACCCGTGGAGCACCTCGGCGAGCCGCTCCACCGCCGCCAGGTCGACATCGCCGTGCGGGTCGAGGAACCCGAGGACGAACTCCTCGGCGCCCGCCTCCCGCAGCTCCCGCGCGACCCGCACCAGTCGCTCCACGTCCCCGGCGGCGAAGCCGTCCGCCAACCGCAGCATCACGCGTACGTCGATGTCGACGGCCGCGCGGATCGCGGCGACGGTGGCGACCGGCGGGGTGAGCCCGTCGGAGGCCATGTCGGTGACCAGTTCGAGGCGGTCCGCGCCTCCGGCCCGGGCGGCGACCGCGTCCTCGACGTCGAGGGCGATCACCTCCAGGACTGCACGCTTGCTCATGGGACCCCATTCATCGGCGGCTACAGGTGGAGCTGGAGCTAGAGCCGGAGCCATAGCTGGACCAAGAGGTCTAGTCCATTCCAAGCCTACGCTGCCGGGCCCCCCGAGGTCCCGCCGACGCCGCTCGCCGGACCCGAGGATGTCCGGTTCCCCCTCCCCCGCCCCGGCCCGGCCGGCCGGCCGGGACAATGGGCGGATGGCCGATCCCGATCCCGACGTCCTGCGTTCCCGCTTCGCCCGTGCCCTGGAGGGCGCCCGGCACCCCGGCTCCGGCCCGGACCCGGCGCCGTACGCCGACGCGCTGCTGCGCCGCTGGCGGGAACCGCACCGGCGCTACCACACGGTCGCCCATCTGACGGCGGTCCTCGACCACGTCGACCTCCTCCAGGAGCACGCCGCCGATCCGGACGTGGTCCGGCTGGCCGCCTGGTTCCACGACGCCGTGTACCTGCCCGACCGCTCCGAGAACGAGGAGCGCTCCGCCCGGCTGGCCGAGCGGGCCCTGCCGGAGGCCGGGGTGACGGCGGAGCGCACCGCCGAGGTGGCCCGGCTGGTGCGGCTGACCACCGGGCACCACCCGGCCGCCGGCGACCGCGACGGCGAGGTGCTCTGCGACGCCGACCTGGCCGTCCTCGCCTCGCCGCCGGCCGCGTACGCCGCCTACACCCTCGCCGTGCGCGAGGAGTACCACTTCGTGCCGGGCGACGCCTTCCGCGCGGGCCGGGCCGCGATCCTGCGCGAACTCCTGGGCCTGCCCGGCCTGTTCCGTACCCCGTACGGGCGGCGGGAGTGGGAGGCGACCGCGCGCCGCAACCTCACCGGCGAGCTGGAAATGCTGTCGCTCGGCGACCGTCCGGCCCCGTAGCCTGCCCGCCATGCGGAACATGGGCGGGGACCGGGTGGAGGAGGCCGTCGCGGGCGCCGTTTCGGCACTGCGCGCGGCGGTCGGCGCGGACTGGGACGAGGTGCGCGGCCAGGGCCTGGACTGGAGCGTCCGCGAGACGGCGGTGCATGTCGCTGAGTGCCTGGTCGCTTACGCCGGCCAGCTCACCGGACGCGCCACCGACAGCTACGTCCCGTTCGAGCTGCGCCTGGAGGAGGACACCGACAACACGGGCGTCCTGCGGGTGGTGGAGGCGATGGGCGGGCTGCTCGCCGCCACCGTGCGCACCACGCCGCGCGGGGTCCGCGCCTTCCACCCGTACCCCTTCCGCAGCGCCGACCGCGAGGGCTTCGCCGCGATGGGCGTCGCGGAGGTACTGCTGCACACCCACGACATGGCCCGCGGCCTCGGCGTCGCCTACGAGCCGGACGCCGAGGTGTGCGCGTACGTCCTGACCCGGATCTTCCCGCACGTACGGCCCGGCCCCGGCCACTGGCGCACCCTGCTGTGGGCCACCGGCCGCGGCGACCTGCCCGGCCGGGCCCCGGTGACCGACTGGCGCTGGCACAACAACCTGGTGATCCCCGCCGAACGGCTCGTCCTGACGGGTGTCACCCCGGCCGCCGCGACCGACCTGGGCCTGGGCGGCGACGGCGGCTTCGACTGGATCGAGGGCGGGCCCATCGAGGGCACCCGGGAGGGCGCGGGGCTGGTCGCGAAGGGGTACGAGGCGGGCGTGCACCGCCCCGAGTGGGGGATGTACGCGCTGGTGCGCCGCACGGACGCGCGGGCGGTCGGCGCCATGGGCTTCCACGGCGTACCGGACGAGGAGGGCCGCGTCGAGGTCGGCTACGACCTCGTGGCGGGCGCCCGCGGCCAGGGGTACGCGACCGAGGCGCTGCGCGCGCTGTCCGCGTGGGCGCTCGCCCGCGAGGAGGTGACCCGCGTCTTCGCGACCGTCGAGCACGGCAACCTGCCGTCGCGGGCCGTCCTCGGCCGGGCGGGTTTCACCCTCGTCGCCGCCGAGGACGAGGGACACCTCGCCTACGAACTGCGCGAGCCGCGCGGCTGAGGGCGGCCCTTCGGGCGGCGCAGCCCCGCGTCCGTGAGCCTGCGCACCAGTTCCTTCGAGCCGATCTCGACCGCCCCGGCCGCCACCGCGTCCGCGTACCGGTGGGAGGGGAGGTCGTAGTGGTCGCGTTCGAAGGCGCGGCGGGGCACCCCGAGGCCGGCCGCGAACGCGTGGAGTTCGGCGAAGGAGTCGTCGCTGACCAGGTGCGACCACATCCGGCCGTGACCGGGCCAGGTCGGCGGGTCGAGGTAGACGGTCACCGCGGGGCCTTCGCGCGGGCGCTCACGAGGAGGCCGGGCCGGGAGCCGCTCCGCCGGTGGCCGCGCCCAGCGAGCCGACCGCCGCGACCTGCACACCCGCCTCGGAGCAGACCCAGTGCGGGTCGGGGCCCAGCTCCGGTTCGACGTCCAGGGCATGGGGCTCGCCGGAGCCGCAGACCGGGCAGAGCGGCCAGCGGCCGTACCGCTCCAGCAGGGCGTCCTGTACGTCCTGGGCGACCAGCCCCGCCACGAACGCCGCGCCCTCGGGCCACTGCTCCACCCACCACCGCCGCTGTGTGACGGCCTCCTCGACCAGCGAGACGACGTCCCGCTCGGCGACCTCGCCGGCGACCAGGTCGGCGAGAACAAGGGCGCGCGCGGCATGCAGTGCCTGCTCCAAGGGGCTGATGGGGTTCATGCACCCATTGTGCGCACTCTTGACCCGAACGCCGAAACGAAAATATCTTTCACGCGTGAGCGAGAACGTGAAGGAAACTTTCCGCACGCCGGGCGGCCGCGGGGGCGGGGACGGCCGGAGCGACGGCCGAGGTGACCGGAGTGACGGCGGAGATGGCCGGAACACGCCGCCCGTGCCCGCCGCGCTCGCCGCCAAGGTGCGCACCCTGGCTCCGTCGATGACCCGTTCCATGCAGCGGGTAGCCGAGGCCGTCGCCCGCGATCCGGCGGGCTGCGCGGCCCTCACGGTCACCGGCCTCGCCGGGCTGACCGGCACCAGCGAGGCGACCGTGGTGCGCACCGCGCGGCTGCTCGGCTACCCCGGCTACCGCGACCTGCGGCTCGCCCTGGCCGGACTCGCCGCCCAGCAGCAGTCCGGGCGGGCGCCCACCCTCACCACCGACATCGCGGTGGACGACCCCCTGTCCGACGTCGTCGCCAAACTCGCCCACGACGAGCAGCAGACCCTCGCCGACACGGCGGCCGGTCTGGACACCGCGCAGCTCGGCGCGGCCGTCACCGCGCTGGCCGCCGCGCGCCGCACCGACGTGTACGGGATCGGCGCGTCCGGTCTGGTCGCCCAGGACCTGGTGCAGAAGCTGCTGCGGATAGGGCGCATAGCCCACGCGCACAGCGATCCGCACCTCGCCGTCACCAACGCGGTGCAACTGCGCGCCGGGGACGTGGCGATCGCGATCACCCACTCCGGTTTCACCGGGGACGTCATCGAGCCGTTGCGGGTCGCCTTCGAGCACGGGGCGACGACCGTCGCGGTGACGGGGCGGCCGGACGGTCGCGTGACGCAGTACGCCGACCATGTGCTGACGACGTCGACCTCCCGGGAGAGCGAGCTGCGGCCCGCGGCGATGTCGTCCCGGACCAGTCAGTTGCTGGTGGTGGACTGTCTGTTCGTGGGGGTGGCGCAGCGGACCTACGAGTCGGCGGCGCCGGCGCTCTCCGCGTCGTACGAGGCGCTGGCTCACCGGCACGGGGCGTACCGCGGGAGAGCGTAGGGGTGTGCCCCGTGCCCCGCGGCGCTCCGCCGGTAACGGCCGCGTGCCCGTGACGGCCTCCTGCCCGTGACGGCCTCACACTCACCGAAGTCGAAAAGAGTCGCACCCTGATGACTGCCACTCCTCCCCGGCCCGACCTCCGTTCCCAGTTGGAGACGCTCACCACCGAGGCGTTCCGGCCCGAACTCGCCGAGATCGACCGGTTGCCCACCCTGGACCTCGCGCGGCTGATGAACGGCGAGGACGCCGGTGTGCCCGGCGCGGTGGCCCGGCGGCTGCCGGAGATCGCCGCCGCGGTCGACGCCGTCGCCGACCGGATGGCCCGCGGCGGACGGCTGGTCTACGCGGGCGCCGGTACGGCGGGCCGGCTGGGCGTGCTGGACGCCGCCGAGTGCCCGCCGACCTTCAACACCGCACCCGGGCAGGTCGTCGGCGTGCTCGCGGGCGGGCCGGACGCCCTGGTCAGCTCCGTCGAGGGCGCCGAGGACTCCGCGGCGCTGGCCCGCGCCGACCTCGACGCGCTCGGGCTCGGCCCCGAGGACACGGTGGTCGGCGTCTCCGCCTCCGGCCGCACCCCGTACGCCGTCGGCGCCGTCGCGCACGCCCGCGCGCTCGGGGCGCTGACCGTCGGCCTGTCGTGCAACGAGGGCAGCCCGCTCGCCGCCGCGGCCGACCACGGCATCGAGATCGTCACCGGACCCGAGCTGATCACGGGCTCGACCCGGCTGAAGGCCGGCACCGCACAGAAACTCGTCCTCAACATGCTGTCGACGATCACGATGATCCGGCTCGGCAAGACGTACGGGAACCTGATGGTCGACGTCCGCGCCTCCAACGAGAAGCTGCGGGCCCGGTCCCGGCGGATCGTCGCCCTCGCGACCGGCGCCCCGGACGCCGAGATCGAGGCCGCGCTGGACGCCACCGGCGGCGAGGTCAAGCCCGCCGTCCTGGTGGTGCTGGCCGGTGTCGACGGCCCGGCGGCCGCCCGCCTTCTGGAGGACTCCGGCGGCCATCTGCGCGCCGCGCTCGCCGCCGCGCACGGCTGAGCGGCACGCTCGGGGGATGCGCCCCGACCCCCGCTCCGCGGCCGCCGCCCTCCTCCCCCTGGTCGGCGGCCCCGCGAACGTCGTCTCCGTCGCCCACTGCGTGACCCGCCTGCGCCTGGTCCTGGCGGACCGGTCCCGGGTGCGGGAGGCGGAGCTGCGGGCCCTGCCCGGCGTGCTCGGCGTGGTCGAGGACGGCGCGTCGTACCAGGTGGTGCTGGGGCCCGGGGTGGTCGGCCGGGTGACGGCGGCGTTCGAGGGGCTGCTGGCGGCCGCCGACGACGGCGGGACCGGCGGCGCGGGCGGGACCGGCGGCGCGGGTGCGGGCGGCGCGGGTGCGGGCGGCGGGACGGCCGAGGTCCTGGCCCGGCGCGGCGCGGAGCTGAAGGCGCGGCAGAAGCGGCGCGCCGCCACCCCGCTGAAGACCGCCCTGCGCCGCGTCGCGGGCATCTTCGTGCCCCTCATCCCCGCTCTGATCGGCTGCGGCATCATCGCCGGGGTCGGCGGCCTGCTCACCAACCTCGGCCTGCTTCCCGGCCTCACGCCCGCGCTCGCCGCGCTCGCCGCCGCCTTCATGGCGCTGATCGCGGTGTTCGTCGGCTACAACACGGCGAAGGAGTTCGGCGGCACCCCGGTACTGGGCGGCGCGGTCGCCTCCGTCGTCGTCTACCCGGGCGTGGCGAAGGTGACGGTGTTCGGCTCCGCGCTCGCCCCGGGACAGGGCGGCGTCCTCGGCGCGCTGGCCGCGGCGCTGCTCGGCACGTACGTGGAGAAGTGGTGCCGCGCCCGCCTCCCCGGCACCGCGGACGTCCTGCTCACCCCGACCCTCACCGTGCTGGTCCCGGGCCTGGCCACCCTCTACGTCCTGATGTACCCGGCCGGTGAGATCGCGGCCGCGACCGGCACGGCGGCCACCTGGCTGCTCGCCACGACCGGCGCCTTCGCCGGACTGCTCCTCGGCGGACTCTTCCTGCCCCTGGTGATGCTGGGCCTGCACCAGGCCCTGATCCCCCTGCACACCACCCTGATCGAGCAGCAGGGCCACACCGTCCTGCTGCCGCTCCTCGCCATGGCCGGCGCCGGCCAGGTCGGCGCGGCGGCGGCGGTGTACGTCCGGATGCGCCACGACACCACCCTGCGGGCCACCATCAGGTCGGCGCTCCCGGCGGGCCTGCTCGGCGTGGGCGAGCCACTGATCTACGGCGTCTCGCTGCCGCTCGGCCGCCCGTTCCTGACCGCCTGCGTGGGCGGCGCGGCCGGCGGCGCCTTCGTCGGGTTCTTCGCGATGCTCGGCACGGAGGTCGGGTCGACGGCGATCGGCCCGTCGGGCTGGGCCCTGTTCCCCCTCCTCGCGGGCGACGCGGGCCTCGCGGTGACGGCCGGGGTGTACGGCGGCGGACTGCTGACCGGGTACGCGGTCGGCTTCGCGGCGACCTACCTCTTCGGCGGGCTGCTCGGGACCGGCGCTGTCGGTGCCGTGTGCGATTCTGAGGAGCATGAACCACGCCCAGCTAACCGCCCTGGGCCGCGCCCTGCGTCTTCTCGGTGAGCACGGCGAGGCGCTGGCCGGCGACACCCCCGACACCAAGCTGCACGAGGTCGGGGCGGACCTGCGCCGCGCCCTGGCCCTGCTGGACGAGAGCGTCTCGACGACCGCGCCCAGCACCCGCTGCCCCGAACATCCCAACGGGCCGGTCGACAAGTCCGCGCCCGACCTGTGCCTGCTGTGCGAGACCCGCCGCCGCTCCGCCCGCCGCGCCGAGTACGGCGGCGGCCCGGTCCGCACCGGCCCCGTCGAGCCGGTCCAGTCCCGCTACGGGGTGCGCGCCGACCGTCCCCAGCCGCAGCAGCGCTGGCTGCCGGAGCTGTGGAACGGGCAGGAGTGGCAGCTCTGCGGCACCCCGCGCCGCGACCGCCGCGAGGCGGAGCTGTACCTCAGCGCGCAGCGGCGCGGCCCCCGCCAGGCGATGGCCTACCGGCTGGTCCACGAGTTCACCGACTACGAGGTGCTGCGGGTGTGGGGCACACCGGTGCGGGTGGACATCGAGCCGATGGGCGGCATCTGAGGTTCCCGCCGGGGGTGGCCCTATAACTTTCCAGGTTCCGGTGAGCGCGCCGTCATGTCAGCGTGTGCTCGCCGGAACGCCCGGAGCGGGACCGGCGGCGTCACACCACAAGCCGCTCCATGACCCATAGGGGGAACCATGCGCTCGACCACCCTGAAACGGACCGCCGTCGCCGTCGTCGCCGCGGCGGGTATCGCCGCCGGGAGCCTCGCGGGCGCGACCGCCGGCGCCGCCGCACCCGGCACGGGTGCCCCGCAGACCGTGGTGACCGGCGAGGCCGGCGTGCTCGCGGTGCACAACTTCGGCCTCAGCTCCAGCCAGGCCAAGGGCGTCCAGCGCTGGCTGGCGGCGCGCTGGAGCTACAACGACTCGATCGACGGGCAGCTCGGCAGCAACAGTTGGAAGGCGTTCCAGCGGCACCTCAAGGCGGACTGGGGCTACGGCGGCGCGATCGACGGCATCCCCGGGTCCAACACGGTCAAGGCGTTGCAGCGCAAGCTGAGCCAGTCGCCGTACGGCTACAACGGCGCGATCGACGGCATCGCCGGGTCCGGGACCCAGGCGGCGTTCAAGAAGTTCGCCGACTGGGCCGCCGGCGCCTACTGATCCGCTCCGGCCGCGCTCGCGCGACGGCGCCGGGGACGAGCCTCAGGGGCGCTGGAGGAGCGGCAGCGCCCCGAACTCGTGCTTCGCCCACAGGCCCCGTGCCGTCTCCTCGGGGTACGGCACGACGGCCGGCTCCGCGTCCAGTACCCGCACCAGGCGCCGTTCGGTGTCGTAGGCGGGCCAGCCCGGGTCACCGGTCCTCGCGAACGCCGTCCAGGACGCGCGGAAGCGGGCGGACAGCTCCTGGGCCACCGGGGTGGGCGCCGCCCCGTCGAAGAGCAGTATGCCGAGGTCGGCGTCGAAGGTGCCGAAGAGCAGCGGCAGGTCGAGGCCGTGGCAGGCGCCCAGGACACCGCCGTTGCCCGGGGCCGGCCAGGTCAGCTCGTAGGCGTGCGCCCGGCCGCCGCCCGCGAGGTGGGCCTCGGCCAGCTTCATCGTCGGCGCGGCGAACAGCCAGTCGCTCTGGACCCGCTCGTACAGCTCGCCGGCGCTCGCGTCGGGAAAGGCGGCGCGGTAGCCGGTCTCGCCGTCCGGGCCGGGGGCGTACAGCCGCAGCGCGGCCGCCGCCCGCTCGTCGGTGATCTTCCCCAACTGTCCGGCCATGGCGATGAAGAGGCGGAACTCGTCCCGGTTGTGCCCGGCGACCAGGTCGACGCCGGCCGACGCCCCGGCCGCCAGCGCCTGCCAGGGCGCGGTGGGCAGCACCTCACCGTCCACGACCGGCGAGTACGGCGTCACCGTCGGCGCGGCCTGCCCCCAGCGGTCCACGTACCGGGGCATCTTCGCGGCCAGCGTCCGGCCCGCCTCGACCAGCCGGTCCGGGGCCACGGCCGACAGGTCGGCGACGGTCGGGCGCAGGCCCGCCTCGGCGGCGAGGGCGGTGCCGATGTCCCGGGCGAGCGCGTCGGAGAAGAACGTGCCCGGCACGCTCTGGACGATCGCCCGCCGCAGCAGCCCGGCGGCCCGGTCCATGGCCAGCAGCGAGGCGATCGACCCGGCACCGGCCGACTCGCCGAACACGGTGACCTGGTCCGGGTCGCCGCCGAACCCGGCGATGTTGTCCCGTACCCACTCCAGCGCGGCCACCTGGTCGAGCAGCCCGCGGTTGGCGGGCGCGCCCTCGATGTGGGCGAAGCCCTCCATGCCCAGGCGGTAGTTGAGGGTGACGACGACGAGGTCGCCGTCGGCGGCGATGTGCCGGGCGTCGTAGCCGGGGCTGCCGCCGTGGCCGAGCTTGTAGGCACCGCCGTGGATCCACACCATCACCGGGCGGCGCGCGGCGGGATCGGCGTCGGGCGTCCACACGTTGACGGTCAGCCAGTCCTCGCCCGCCGAGGCGCGCGGCGGGACGGTCTGACCGGCCAGGCCGAGGTCCTGCGGGGGCGGCGGACCGAAGGCGTACGCCTCCCGTACGCCGTCCCAGGGCTCGGCCGGGCGCGGTGCGGCGAACCGGGCCGGGCCGACCGGCGGCGCGGCGAACGGGATGCCGCGGAAGACGGCCAGGCCGTCCTCCCGGCGTCCGCGCACCGCGCCGGCGGCGGTACGCACCACGGGTGCGGGGTTCTCGTGCTCCGTCATCGGTCACTCCTCGCTGGACGCCGGTTCGTGATCCAACGGACCCTACGCGGTGGTGCGATCCGGGCTCAGCTGAGGGTCTGTGCCGCCGCCGGGTCGTACGGGGTCAGCTCGTCGAAGCGGCCGGAGAGGACCTTGGCCGCCCACTCGGGGTCCTGGAGCAGCGCGCGGCCGATCGCGACGAGGTCGAACTCCTCGCGTTCCATCCGGTCCAGGAGGTCGTCGAGGGCGGCGACGCCGGCGCCCTCGCCCTGGAAGGACTTCAGGAAGTCACCGCCGTCCAGGCCGACCGAACCGACCGTGATGACGGGCCGGCCGGTCAGCTTCTTCGTCCAGCCGGCGAGGTTGAGGTCGGAGCCGTCGAACTCCGGGCGCCAGTAGCGGCGGGTGGAGGCGTGGAAGGCGTCGACGCCGGCCGCGGCGAGCGGGGCGAGGATCGCCTCCAGCTCCTGCGGGGTCTCGGCGAGCCGGGCGCGGTAGGCCTCCTGCTTCCACTGCGAGAAGCGGAAGATGACGGGGAACTCGGCGGAGACCTTCTCCCGCACCGCGGCCACGATCTCCGCGGCGAACTTCGTACGGGCCACGGGGTCGCCGCCGTAGGCGTCGTCGCGGCGGTTGGTGCCGGCCCACAGGAACTGGTCCACGAGGTAGCCGTGGGCGCCGTGGATCTCCACGCCGTCGAACCCGATGCGCTCGGCGTCGGCGGCGGCCTGGGCGAACGCGGCGACGACGTCGTCGATGTCGCCCTGGGTCATCGCCTTCGCACTCGGCTCGTCCTGGCCGAGGCGCAGGCCGGAGGGGCCGACCGAGGGGGCGTCGGGGAACGGGTCCTGCCCGTCCTCGCGCACCGTCCCGATGTGCCAGAGCTGCGGCACGATGGTGCCGCCCGCCGCGTGCACCGCGTCGGCGGCCTTCGCCCAGCCCGCGAGCTGCTCCTCGCCGTGGAACCGCGGCACGCGGTCGCTCTGCCCGGCGGAGGGATGACCGACGTACGTCCCCTCCGTCACGATCAGTCCGACCCCGGCGGCGGCCCGGCGCGCGTAGTACGACACCACGTCCTCACCCGGGACACCGCCCGGCGAGAACATACGGGTCATCGGCGCCATCGCGATGCGGTTCGGCACGGTGAGGCCGTTGAGCGCGATCGGACGGGAGAGGATCTCGGCGGCGCGGGAGGCGGCGGTGGCCTCGGGGGAGGTGCTGGTCACGTGGGGGGCTCCTCGGCGGTTCGGCGGTCCGGTGGTACCGGGCAGTATGTGCACACGCATACACCCTCCCCAACCCCCCTGCCCGACACCCGATTCCGACCCCCGGGCAACCGTGACCCGGGTCACACCCCCGCGCGTCCCCTCTCGGCCCCTCTCGGCCCGGCGGTCCGGCGGTCCGGCGGTCCGGGAAACGCCCGAGGGCGGCACCCCCGGCCTCGGCCAGGGGTGCCGCCCTCGGATACACGGGACGGTCGATCAACCCGGAGGTCGATCAGAAGTCCATGTCACCGCCCGGCATGCCGCCCGGAGCGCCCGCCGCGGCGGCCTTCTCCGGCTTGTCGGCGATGACGGCCTCGGTGGTGAGGAACAGCGCGGCGATGGAGGCCGCGTTCTGCAGGGCGGAACGCGTCACCTTCGCCGGGTCGATGATGCCCTCGGCGATCATGTCGACGTACTCACCGGTCGCGGCGTTGAGGCCGTGGCCGACGGTGAGGTTGCGGACCTTCTCCACCACGACGCCGCCTTCGAGACCACCGTTGACGGCGATCTGCTTCAGCGGAGCCTCCAGCGCGAGCTTCACGGCGTTGGCGCCGGTCGCCTCGTCACCGGTGAGCTCCAGCTTCTCGAAGACCTGGGTGGCCTGGAGCAGGGCCACGCCGCCACCGGCGACGATGCCCTCCTCGACGGCCGCCTTCGCGTTGCGAACGGCGTCCTCGATGCGGTGCTTGCGCTCCTTGAGCTCCACCTCGGTGGCGGCGCCGGCCTTGATGACGGCCACGCCGCCGGCCAGCTTCGCCAGTCGCTCCTGGAGCTTCTCGCGGTCGTAGTCCGAGTCGCTGTTCTCGATCTCGGCACGGATCTGGTTGACCCGGCCCGCGACCTGGTCGGCGGAGCCGGCACCGTCGACGATGGTGGTCTCGTCCTTGGTGATGACGACCTTGCGCGCCTTGCCCAGCAGGTCGATCGAGGCGTTCTCCAGCTTGAGACCGACCTCCTCGGAGATGACCTCGCCGCCCGTGAGGATGGCGATGTCACCGAGCATGGCCTTGCGGCGGTCGCCGAAGCCCGGAGCCTTGACGGCGACGGACTTGAAGGTGCCGCGGATCTTGTTGACGACCAGGGTCGACAGGGCCTCGCCCTCGACGTCCTCGGCGATGATCAGCAGCGGCTTGCCCGACTGCATGACCTTCTCCAGGAGCGGGAGCAGGTCCTTGACGTTGGAGACCTTGGAGTTGGCGATCAGGATGTACGGGTCGTCGAGGACGGCCTCCATACGCTCCATGTCGGTGGCGAAGTACGCCGAGATGTAGCCCTTGTCGAAGCGCATACCCTCGGTGAGTTCCAGCTCCAGACCGAAGGTCTGGGACTCCTCGACGGTGATGACGCCTTCCTTGCCGACCTTGTCCATGGCCTCGGCGATCAGCTCGCCGATCTGGGTGTCGGCGGCGGAGATGGAGGCCGTGGAGGCGATCTGCTCCTTGGTCTCGACGTCCTTCGCCTGCTCCAGCAGGGCGGCGGAGACGGCCTCGACGGCCTTCTCGATACCGCGCTTGAGGGCCATCGGGTTGGCGCCGGCGGCTACGTTGCGCAGGCCCTCCTTGACCAGGGCCTGGGCGAGCACGGTCGCCGTGGTCGTACCGTCGCCGGCGACGTCGTCCGTCTTCTTGGCGACTTCCTTGACCAGCTCGGCGCCGATCTTCTCGTACGGGTCCTCGAGCTCGATCTCCTTGGCGATGGAGACGCCGTCGTTGGTGATCGTGGGCGCGCCCCACTTCTTCTCGAGGACGACGTTGCGGCCCTTCGGGCCGAGCGTCACCTTCACGGCGTCCGCGAGCTGGTTCATGCCGCGCTCGAGGCCGCGCCGCGCCTCCTCGTCGAACGCGATGATCTTGGCCATGTGAAGTGGTCCCTCCAGGACTGGGGGTGATTCCTTCGGACCGCGCCCGCGCCCGCGACGGACGGCTCACCGGCCTGTGGGTTCCTTCCCCACCCGGCCTGTGGGCCTCACCGACCCGGTCCTTCGTTGTCACTCTCACCATCAGAGTGCTAACGCCAATGATTAGCACTCGCCCCCTGCGAGTGCAAGCGCCTCCCCCGGATCGGGCCCCCGCTCAGCCACCCGCGAACAGGCTCGCGGACCGCCCCGGCCGGGCTCCCGGACGCCCCCGGGGCGTCCCGGGACGTCCCGGGACGTCCCGGGACGTCCCGGGATCCGGGCATGCCGAAGGGCCCGTGCCCCGGATCGAGGCGCGGGCCCTTCGGAGAAAGACCGTTCGCTGCGGGTGGTCGCGCGTATCAGGCAGAGACGCGGACCATGTCGGCCTGCGGGCCCTTCTGGCCCTGCGAGATCTCGAACTCGACCCGCTGGCCTTCTTCAAGGGTGCGGTAGCCGTCCATCTGGATCGCGCTGTAGTGGACGAAAACATCCGCACCACCGTCGACCGCGATGAAGCCGTACCCCTTCTCCGCGTTGAACCACTTGACGGTGCCCTGAGCCATGCCTAACTCCCCTATTACTGGCCCTTGCACAGACCCGCACTTCGCGGATCCGGGTCAGACCTCGCCCTCTCCGGAACGGTCGGGGCGTGCGCCGGAACGCGTCGACCGCGGCTGAATGTATCTGTCCAACTGCCGTCTGCAACAGGTCACCCGGACGAGAAATCTGGACGGGAGAGGTCCGTAATCTGCCAGGAATTCGTGAAGATTCAGGGCAAGTCGGGCCACATAAAGGGAACAAGAGGCGCGAAAGGGGCTCACACTTTGGCTACATCTTGTCGGGTGTACGGCAGAAATTCAGTGATTCCGGCCTTGCGATCATCGACGCGTTCCCCAACTGTACCCCGCTCAACCACATGGAATTGCCCCCTCCGCTTCGCTTGCGGAGGGGGCAATTCCGAAAACCGGGCGCGCGTGCGATTACCGCCGGTAATCGCCCGGACGGGTCAGCCGCCGGCGACGGCCGGGATGATGGAGACGCCGGCCCCGTCGGGGGTCGGGGTGTCCAGGCCCTGCTCGAAGCGGACGTCGTCGTCGTTGACGTACACGTTGACGAAGCGACGGAGCTTGCCCTGGTCGTCCAGGACGCGGGCGGCGATGCCGGTGTGGTTCTTCTCCAGGTCGGTGATGACCTCGGAGAGGGTCGAACCCTCGGCGCTCACCTCGGCGGTGCCGCCCGTGTAGGTGCGCAGGATGGTGGGGATGCGGACGGTGACGCTCACGTGGAGACCTCCGGTCGGGTGGGGTGTCTGGGGGTGCGGGGCGCTCGACCGCTACGCGAGACCGGCCTCGCGGAACGAGTCGAGGTTCGGGCGGATCGTCGCGGTCAGCCCGGTGCCCGCCACCGCGTCCAGGGTCTTGAGGCCGTCACCGGTGTTCAGGACGA
Organism: Streptomyces ziwulingensis; assembly: GCF_039542605.1. Lineage (NCBI taxonomy): Bacteria > Bacillati > Actinomycetota > Actinomycetes > Kitasatosporales > Streptomycetaceae > Streptomyces > Streptomyces ziwulingensis. Next base: position 35,834 of record NZ_BAABIG010000043.1, on the reverse strand, counting down.
CGGTGGTGAGCGCCGGGTCCAGCAGACCGGCCTCGATGAGCTTCTTCGTGACACCCACCGTCACCCCGCCCGCGGTCTCCGCGAAGATGCCCTCGGTCCGCGCCAGCAGCTTGATCGCGTCGACGACCTGCTCGTCGGTGACGTCCTCCACCGCGCCGCCGGTGCGGCGGGCGATGTCCAGGACGTAGGGGCCGTCGGCCGGGTTGCCGATCGCCAGCGACTTGGCGATGGTGTCCGGCTTCTGGGGGCGCACCACGTCGTGCCCCGCCTTGTAGGCGGTGGAGACCGGCGAGCAGCCCTCGGCCTGGGCGCCGAAGATCTTGTACGGCTTGTCCTCGACGAGCCCCAGCTCGATCAGTTCCCGCAGCCCCTTGTCGATCTTGGTGAGCTGGGAGCCGGACGCGATCGGCACCACGAGCTGGTCCGGGAGCCGCCAGCCGAGCTGCTCGCAGATCTCGTACGCCAGGGTCTTGGAGCCCTCGGCGTAGTACGGCCGCAGGTTGACGTTGACGAAGCCCCAGCCCTCGCCGGCCGGGTCGCCGATCAGCTCGGAGCAGAAGCGGTTCACGTCGTCGTAGTTGCCCTCGATGCCGACCAGCTCGCCGCCGTAGACCGCGGCCATGACGATCTTGCCCTGCTCCAGGTCGTGCGGGATGAACACGCAGGAGCGGAAGCCGGCCCGGGCGGCGGCGGCGCCGACGGCGCCGGCCAGGTTGCCGGTGGAGGAGCAGGACAGGGTGGTGAAGCCGAAGGCGCGGGCGGCCTCCAGGGCCTGGGCGACGACGCGGTCCTTGAAGGAGTGCGTCGGGTTGCCGGAGTCGTCCTTGACGAACAGCTTGCCGGCCTCGACGCCCAGCTCACGGGCGAGGTTGTCGGCCGCGACGAGCTTGGTCCAGCCCGGGTTGATGTTGGGCTTGTCCGCCACGTCGGCCGGGACCGGCAGCAGCGGGGCGTAGCGCCAGATGTTCGCGGAACCCGCCTCGATCCGCCGGCGCAGCTCCTCGGTGTCGTACGAGGAGTAGTCGTAGGCGATCTCCAGCGGGCCGAAACACTCCTCGCAGGCGAAGACCGGGCCGAGCGGGACGCGGTGCCCGCACTCGCGGCAGGACAGCGCGGCGGCGGGGCCCAGGTCTACGGGGGAGGCGGTGGGGGCGTGGAGGGTGTCCGCGGCGTCTGCGGTGTCCGTGGTGTTCGCGTTGCCCGTGGTGTTCGCGACAGTCTGCACAGCCATGTGAGGCGAGGCCCTTTCTCCTCATCTTCCCCACGACGCGTTTCGTCGTGAGACGGATTTGGCACCTTCCCGAGCCGGGAGCCTCGCCACGTCAACGTGACAAGACCGGCTGGAGGGTTGCCGGGGCTTCATCGGGCCGTGTCCCTCTGCCCCTCTGGATGAGCTGTATGTGGTTGTGGTGGGCGTCGACCCCGACATGCGATGGTCACGCCTGTTGTTCAAGACTGTAACCGAAGGCCCTGACAGTGGAGACAGTCGTCCGATGCGCGAGATGGATCACATGTGGGTCACCGTGGTCCGCTCAGGGAGGAGGCAGACGGTGCTGGAAGAAGTCGAGCGCTGGCTCAGCGCACGCTCCTGGTCCGTGACCGACCGCCCGCTGCACCAGGTCATGGCGGCCAAACGGGCCACCGGGCAGTCGGTCAGCGTGGTGCTGCCCGCCCTGAACGAGGAGGCGACCGTCGGCGACATCGTCGCGGTCCTGCGCCACGATCTGATGCGGCGGGTCCCGCTGGTCGACGAGATCGTCGTGGTCGACTCCGGCTCGACCGACCGCACCTCCGAGGTGGCCGCGGCGGCGGGCGCCCGGGTCGTCCACCGCGACGTGATACTCCCGCGCCTGCCCGCCGTCCCCGGCAAGGGCGAGGTGCTGTGGCGCTCCCTGCTGGTCACCAGCGGTGACATCGTCTGCTTCATCGACTCGGACCTGCGCGAGTTCTCCTCGGACTTCGTCACCGGGATCGTCGGCCCGCTGCTGACCGAACCGGACGTGGACCTCGTCAAGGCCATGTACGACCGGCCGCTGGCCGGTGCGACCGGGCAGGGCGGCCGGGTCACCGAGCTGATGGCCCGCCCGCTGCTGAACATGCACTGGCCGCGGCTGGCCGGTTTCGTGCAGCCGCTGGGCGGCGAGTACGCGGCCCGCCGCTCGCTCCTGGAGCGGCTGCCCTTCCCGGTCGGTTACGGGGTGGAGCTGGGGATGCTGGTGGACGCGCTGCACCTGGTGGGCCTCGACGCGCTCGCCCAGGTCGACGTCGGCGTGCGCAAGCACCGGCACCAGGACGGACAGGCGCTGGGCCGGATGGCCGCCGCGATCTACCGCACCGCGCAGCTCCGGCTGGCCCGGGGCCATCTGATCCGGCCCTCCCTGACCCAGTTCGAGCGCGGTACGGACGGTTTCGTGCCGCACACCTTCCCGGTGGACACCGAGGAGCGGCCGCCGATGCGGGAGATCACCGAGTACGCGCGGCGGAAGGTGGCGTGAGCGGTGTGCCGCACGCGCCGGCCGCGCCCGGCAGAACGCACGTTTGAGCTGGTCGTGGCCGGGCTAGAGTGAGGCGTATGGCTTCCACGTTCGGTGCTGCTCAGGTGCTGGTGGCCTCCAATCGGGGCCCCGTCTCGTACGAGGTCCGTGAGGACGGTTCGCTGCACGCGAAACGGGGCGGGGGCGGGCTCGTCTCCGGCCTGTCGGCGATCGGGCCGGACGCGGACGCGCTGTGGGTCTGCTCGGCGCTCTCCGACGGCGACCGGGAGGCGGTGCGGCGCGGGGTCGGCGAGGACGGCGTGCGGATGCTGGACGTCCCGGCCGACGTGCACGCCGACGCGTACAACGGCATCGCCAACTCCGTGCTGTGGTTCGTGCACCACATGCTGTACCAGACGCCGCTGGAGCCCGTCTTCGACGCCGAGTTCCGCCGGCAGTGGGCGTCGTACGAGGCGTTCAACCGGGCCTTCGCCGAGGCGCTGGCCGAGGAGGCCGCCGAGGGCGCGGTCGCGATCGTGCAGGACTACCACCTGACGCTGGTGCCGGGCATGCTCCGCGAGCTGCGCCCGGACCTCAGGATCGGCCACTTCTCGCACACGCCGTGGGCGCCGGTGGAGTACTTCCGGATGCTCCCCGACGACATCGCCGAGCAGGTGCTGCGCGGCATGCTGGGCGCCGACCGGCTCGGTTTCCTCACCCGCCGCTGGGCGGACGCGTTCACCGGGTGCTGCAAGGCGCTGGTGGGCGGGCTCGGCGACACCCGGATCGGGGTGCACGGTCTCGGCGCGGACGCGGACTTCCTGCGCCGGCGGTCGCACGAGGCCGACGTCGACGAGCGGATGGCGGCGCTGCGCGAGCAGATCGGCTCGGGGCCGGACGGAAACCTCCGCCGCACCGTGGTCCGGGTGGACCGGACCGAGCTGTCCAAGAACATCGTGCGCGGGCTGCTGGCCTACCGGCAGTTGCTCGCGGACCGGCCCGAGTGGCACGAGAAGGTCGTCCACGTCGCCTTCGCCTACCCGTCCCGGCAGGACCTCGCGGTCTACCGGGACTACACGGCCGAGGTCCAGCGGGTGGCCGACGAGATCAACACGGAGTACGGGACGGACGGCTGGACGCCGGTCGTCCTGCACGTCCAGGACGACTTCGCCCGCTCGCTGGCGGCGTACCGGCTGGCCGACGTGGCGCTGGTCAACCCGATCCGGGACGGGATGAACCTGGTCGCCAAGGAGGTGCCGGTCGTCTCCGACGCGGGCTGCGCGCTGGTGCTCTCCCGGGAGGCCGGGGCGTTCGAGGAACTGGGCGAGGACGCGATCGTCGTCAACCCGTACGACGTGACGCGGACCGCCGAGGCGCTCCACGAGGCGCTGGTGATGCCGGCCGGCGAGCGCGTCGAGCGCGCGAAGCGGCTGGCCGCGGCGGCGACGGCGCTGCCGCCGGCCCGCTGGTTCCTGGAGCAGTTGGAGGCGCTGCGGGGCTGAGCCGCACCCGGCCCCGGGCGGCCCGCCGCACCTCACCCCTCCTGGACGGGCGGGCAGTGGCCGGTGTCGCCAGGAAAGGACATGTCTGTGACAAGGCGGGGGACCGGCCGTGACGTCGTCCGCCGCAGGTCCGGTCCCCGCTCGGTCGCGGCTCAGGTCAGGTGTCGCGCCAGGGCGTGGAGCAGGGCCACCACCCCCGCCGGACCGTCCACCTCCACGTCGGCGCGCTCCTTGAGCTGCGGGCTGACCTCGTCGCCGCCGCTGCAGACGAGGAGGCCGGGGGTGCCGGTGACGCGGAGCTTCTCCACGGCGGTGTAGGCGGGGAGGTCGCCGAGGTCGTCGCCCCCGTAGAGGACCGCGCGGGCGCCGGTCTCGGTGACGAACTTCTCCAGGGCGACGCCCTTGTCCATGCCGGGCGGGCGCAGCTCCAGGACCAGCCGGCCGGGCTCGACGATCAGGCCGCTCTCGGTGGCGAGGCCGGTGAGCGGGGCGCGCAGCGCGTCGAAGGCGGCCTGCGGGTCGGCGGCGCGGCGGGTGTGGACGGCGACGGCGTGCCCCTTGTCCTCCACCCACGCGCCCTCGACCGGCCGGAGGATCTCCGGCAGCGCGGCGCGGGCGGCGGCGACGCCGGGGTGCGGATCGGGGGTGGTGACGCGGCCGGTGGCGGCGTCCCAGCGCTCGGCGCCGTAGTGGCCGAGGACGACCAGGTGGTCCAGTCCGGCGGCGCCCGCGAAGCCGCCGTAGGCCACGGCGACCTCGGCCGGCCGGCCGGTGACGACCGCGACGGCGGCCACCTTCGGCGCGAGCGCGGCGAGCGCGGCCAGGGCGCCGGGGTGCGCCCGGGCCTGCTCCGGGTCGGCGACGATCGGCGCGAGGGTGCCGTCGAAGTCCAGCGCGATCACGGTGTCGCCGGGGTGTGCGAGTAGCGCCCGGAGTCCCTCGCGGCCCTGCGGGGTCGCCGGTTCGGGGAGGTCCGTCGCGTGTGTGTCTGGGCTGCCCATACGGCGAACCTATCCCGGCGGGCCGGGGTCCACGCCTGCCCCGCCCGCCCGGTCCGGTGCCGCTCAGCGCTCCGTGCGGCGGGCCTCGCGCACCCGGCGCAGCCGGTTCACCGTCACCGGGTCGGCCGCGAGGGCCCGCGCGTCGTCCAGCAGGGCGTTGAGGAGCTGGTAGTAGCGGACGGGCGCGAGGCCCAGTTCCTCGCGGATCGCCCGTTCCTTGGCGCCGGGACCGGTGAAGCCGCGGCCCTCCAGCGCGAGGATGCTCCGCTCCCGTGCCCCCAGCCCCTGTCCCTGCCCCTGCCCCTGCCGGTGGGACCGCCGCTCGTCGTCCATCCCCGCACCGTAACCCCCGGTACCGACAGGGGACCTATCCGGCCGAGGCGGCGTTCTCCGCCCGCAGCGCCGTGGACTGGAGCTGGGCGAGGACCGTCTCCGGGTCGTCGCCGGGGGCGACCGCCCGGCCGATGCGCTTCTTGAGCTGCGCGGCGACCGCGGCCCAGGAGGTCTCGCCGACCGGGTACAGCTCGGAGAGCGGCATCTGGTCCAGGAACGGCTTGAGGTCCTTGTCCTGCTCGGCGGCGCCCATCGTCCCGGAGGCGGAGGTGGTGACCGGCAGCAGGTCGTAGCGGCGGGAGAAGTCGAGCACGTTCTCGTCGTCGTAGACGAAGTCGAGGAAGTCGCCGACCGCCTCCTGGTGGCCGTTCTTCTTGAACGCCGTCATCCAGTCGGCGACCCCCAGCGTGGAGCGGCTCTGCCCGTCCACGCCCGGGGTCGGCACCATGCCGAACTTCACGCCCTTCTTCTCGGCCGCCTTCATCAGGGACGGGTGGCCGTTGAGCATGCCTACGTCACCGGCGGTGAAGGCGGCGAAGGCGGCCGCCCGGTTGAGCTTGCCGGGCGCGACCGGGCCGGTCAGCTCCTTGCCGACCAGTTCGTCCTTGAGCCAGGTGAAGGTGTCGACGTTCCGCGCGGAGTCCAGGCCGTAGGTGCCGACCGTGTCGAGGTAGCCGCCACCGCCGCTGAGCAGCCACTGCATGGTCTCCGCCTGCGCCTCCTCGGGGCCGAGCGGCAGGGCGTACGGGTACTTCACGCCCTGTGCCTTCAGCGCCCGGGCGGCCTCGGCGAGGTCCTCCCAGCTCTCCGGCGGGGTGATCCCGGCCTTGGCGAAGAGGGTCTTGTTGTAGAACAGCACGCGCGTGGAGGCCGCGAACGGCAGGCCGTACTGCACGCCCTTGACCTGGCCCGCGGTGGCCAGTTGGGAGACGAAGTTCGCCTGGGTGGGGATGGAGAGCAGGTCGTCGGCCCGGTAGAGGAGGTCCTTGGCCGCGTAGTCGGCGTAGGAGCCGATCTGCGCCATGTCGGGCGCCCGGCCGGCGTCGACCAGTTCGCGCACCTCGCGGTCGACGTCGCTCCAGGAGTGGACGGTGACGTCGACGGTCACGTCCGGGTGCCGCGCCTCGTACGCCTCGGCCAGCGCGTCCCAGTACCGCTGGGAGCTGTTGGACCCGCTGTCGCCGTAGTCGGCGGCGACCAGCCGCAGCGTCACCGCGTCGGAGCCGGTGCCCACCCCGCAGCCCGCCAGGACCGCCGTCATGCCCAGTGCGGAGACCACCGCGCTCGTTCGTGTCCTGCCCCGCTGCACCGTGCCGCCCCGCCCTGCTGAATGTGTGGTTCCGTTTGTTCGTTTAACGGATCAAGGTCTACACCACCGCAGTGGACTAGACCTCTCGCGGGTCGGCGGTCCACACTGTCCCCGTGAGACATGTCATCGCCCTGGACGTGGGCGGCACCGGGATCAAGGCCGCCCTGGCGGGGCCGGGGGGCGAGCTGCTGCACCGGACCCGCCGGGCCACCGGCCGCGAACGCGGCCCCGAGGCGGTCGTCGCGGGCATCCTGGATCTCGCCGCCGAACTGCGCGCGGAGGGCGCCGACCGGTTCGGGGTCCCCGCCGAGGCGGCCGGCGTCGCCGTCCCCGGCATCGTCGACACCGATCGGGGCCTCGCCGTCTACGCCGCCAACCTCGGCTGGCGCGACCTCCCGCTGCGGGCCCTGCTCGGCGAGCGGCTCGGGGTCCCCGTCGCGCTCGGCCACGACGTGCGCACCGGCGGACTCGCCGAGGGCCGGATCGGGGCGGGCCGGGGCGCCGACCGGTTCCTCTTCGTCCCGCTGGGCACCGGCATCGCGGGCGCCATCGGCATCGACGGGCGGGTGGAGGCCGGCGCCCACGGCTTCGCGGGCGAGATCGGCCACATCGTCGTACGCCCCGGCGGCGACCCCTGCCCGTGCGGGCAGCGCGGCTGCCTGGAGCGGTACGCCTCCGCGGCCGCCGTCGGCCGGGCCTGGGCGGCGGCGGCCGCGGACCCGGAGGCGGACGCCACCGACTGCGCGAGAGCCGTCGGGTCCGGCGACCCGCGGGCCGGGCGGGTGTGGCGGGACGCGGTGGACGCGCTCGCCGACGGCCTGGTCACCGCGCTCACCCTGCTGGACCCGCGGGTCCTGATCATCGGTGGCGGACTCGCCGAGGCGGGGGAAACCTTGTTCACACCGCTCCGGGAGGCGGTGGCACGCCGGGTCACCTTCCAGAAGCCCCCGACGATCGTTCCCGCCGCGCTGGGGGACAGCGCCGGATGCCTGGGCGCGGGCCTGCTCGCCTGGGATCTCCTCGACCACACCGACCGTACGGAGGTAACCGCCTGATGGCAGCCGACCCAGGAGCGCGGGACAGCGCCGACACGCGGCGGGGCCGCGCGGCGCGACCGGCCACGACCGACCCGCGTCCCGCCACCGGCGCGGCCCCCCTGGTGCTCTCCGGCGCCACCGCGGTCCTGCCCACCGGACCGGTCGAGGGCGCCCAGGTGACCGTCGACGGCACCCGCATCGCGGCCGCGGCCCCGGAGCACGCCCGCGTCATCGACCTGACCGGCCACTGGCTGATCCCCGGCTTCGTGGACCTGCACAACCACGGCGGCGGCGGCGCCTCCTTCACCTCCGGCACGGCCGAGGAGGTCCTCCAGGGCATCCACACCCACCGGCTGCACGGCACGACCACCCTGGTCGCCTCCACCGTCACCGGTGAACTGGACTTCCTCGCCCGGCGCGCCGGGCAGCTCGCCGAGCTGGCCCAGCAGGGCGACCTGGCCGGCATCCACTTCGAGGGCCCCTTCATCTCCCCGTGCCGCAAGGGCGCCCACTCCGAGAGGCTGCTGCGCGCCCCCGACCCGGCCGAGGTCCGCAAACTGGTCGACGCGGCCCAGGGCCACGCGCGGATGATGACCCTCGCCACCGAGCTGCCGGGCGGCCTGGACTCGGTGCGGCTGCTCGCGGAGCACGGGGTGATCGCGGCGGTCGGGCACACGGACGCCACCTACGAGCAGACGGTCGAGGCCATCGACGCCGGTGCCACGGTCGCCACCCACCTGTTCAACGCGATGCCGCCGGTCGGCCACCGCGCGCCGGGGCCGATCACCGCCCTCCTGGAGGACGAGCGGGTCACGGTCGAGCTGATCAACGACGGTGTCCATCTGCACCCGGCCGCCCTGCGACTGGCGTTCCACCACGCGGGTCCCGCGCGGGTCGCCTTCATCACGGACGCGATGGACGCGGCCGGCTTCGGCGACGGCCGCTATCTGCTCGGCCCGCTGGAGGTGGACGTCGTCGACGGCGTGGCCCGGCTGGTGGAGGGCGGTTCCATCGCGGGCTCCACCCTCACCCTGGACCGCGCCTTCAAACGGGCGGTGACGGTGGACGGGCTGCCGGTCGGCGACGCGGTCGCGGCCCTCTGCGCCAATCCGGCCCGCCTCCTCGGCCTGGCCGACCGGGTGGGCTCGCTGGAGCCCGGCAAGGACGCCGACCTGGTGGTGCTGGACGCCGCGTTCGACGTGGTGGGTGTGATGCGGCGCGGGGCGTGGGTGGTCGATCCCGGACCGAGCGGACCGGCGCCGGGCTGACCGGCGGGGCGGCGCCGTGGCGGGCAGCGGTGACGGCGTGCCGCCGTCACCGCGCGTGCCTAACGCTTGACCTGGCCTTCCTTCAGCCAGAGCTGGTCCAGGAGGACGTTGCACTTGTCGCCGTCCGCGCAGGAGACGGAGATGGTGTTGCTGCCCTTGTGGAGGGTCGGGTAGGCGTAGGTCTCGGTCCAGCCCTTGGTGAAGTCGCCGTCCTTGGCGCCGGCGAAGTTGCCGAGGTTCAGCTTGCTGCCGAACGCCTTGCCGTTGATGGTCAGCGTCATGGACTGGTCCTCGTCGACCGCGCTGTAGCGGGCGAAGAGGGTGTAGGCGCCGTCCTCGGGGACACCGTCCACGTTCCAGGTGACCGACGCGCCGGGCGCGTTCATGCCGACGTAGGAGCCGCCGTCGCTCTGGGCGCCCGCCACGTCGGAGGCCGCGGCGGCACCGCTGAGCTGGAGGCCGGCCGCGTCGGCGGTGGGCAGCTCCGTCTCGCTCTGGCCGGCGGTGCTGCCGGCCGACGGGCTCGCCTCGGCGCTCTGGGACTGGGTGGGGGTGGCGCCGGCCTGGTCGCCGCTCTTGTCGTCCTCCCCGCCGCTGGCGGTCATCGCCACGGCGATGCCGACGACGACGGCGGCGACGACCGCGATCGCGCCGATCAGCAGGCCCTTGGTGTTCGGGCCGCGACGGCCACCGCGGTTTCCGCCGCGGCTGCCGCCGTGCCCCGGCTGCGGGGAGACGGTGGTGGTGACGCCGCCGCCACCGGGCAGCGTCTCCGGGGCGGCGTAGTACGCGTTCGGCCGGCCGTAGGCGCCCTGCTGCGGCGGGGCGGTCGGCGCGGCGGCGGCCTGCTGGCCGTACTGCCGGGTACCGACCGGGCGCACGCGGTTGACCGAGTTCGGGTAGCCGTAGCCACCGGACGGCGGCTGGGCCCCGTTGGCCTGCCCGTCGGCGTACAGATAGCCGAACGGGTCGTCGTCCTCGGGCGTGCTCGCGCCGTTGTTGCCGGGCGTCATCCCTAGGTCTCCTAACCAGGTGCGGTACGTGTGCGGTACGTGCGGTGAGACGCCGAGCCTACCCGCTTCCGGTGACCCGGTCGGGTGACCCGTACCGCGTCAACTCGCTGACCTGGGGATCATCCCGCACGCCGGTGCTGTTTGGGACGAGATCGTTTCTCGACGTACATCCGTTCGTCAGCCGACTTCAGCACCTCGTCGGCCGTCATGCCGCAGTGGGCCCAGCCGATGCCGAAGCTGGCGCCGACCCGGACGGCCCGTCCCTCGGCCCGGATGGGCTGGATGATCTCGTTGCGCAGCCGTACGGCGAGGTCCTCGGCGTCGGCCCGGCCGAGCCCGTCGGCGAGGATCACGAACTCGTCGCCGCCGAGCCGGGCCACGGTGTCGCCGTCGCGGACGCACTGGGACAGCCGCCGGGCGACCTCGATCAGGACGGCGTCGCCCGCGTTGTGCCCGAACCGGTCGTTGATCGACTTGAAGCCGTCGAGGTCGCAGAAGAGGACCGCGAGCCCCTTGGCGCCGTCGTCGCGGTCGTCCTCGGGGGCGACGGTGTGCACGTGGTGGTCGTGGGTGTCGTACGGCTCGGGGGGCGGGAAGTCGAAGAGGTGGCCGCCGGAGTCGAGGACCGGGTCGGGGGCCTGGGCCGGGACCCGTACCGGGTCGCCGTAGGCGCTGTCCATCGCGTCGATGGCGTCGATCGCCGAGTGCGCGCCCCGGGGGCGGCGACAGAGCCGGGCGGCGAGGCGGGAGCGCAGCTCGGCGGAGTTCGGCAGGCCGGTGAGGGAGTCGTGGGAGGCGCGGTGGGCGAGCGCCAGCTCGCGGCGTTTGCGTTCCTCTATGTCCTCGACGTGGCTGAGCAGGAAGCGGGGTCCGTCGGCGGCGTCGGCGACGACGCTGTTGCGCAGCGAGACCCAGACGTAGGTGGTGTCGCGGCGGCGCAGCCGCAGCTCGGCCCGGCCGCCCTCGGCGGAGGTGCGCAGCAGGGTGGTGATGTCCTCGGGGTGGACGAGGTCGGAGAAGGAGTAGCGGCGCATCGCGGAGGCGGGGCGGTCCAGGAGGCGGCAGAGGGCGTCGTTGGTGCGCAGGATGCGGCCGTGCTGGTCGCCGCCCATCTCGGCGATGGCCATGCCGGAGGGGGCGTACTCGAACGCCTGCCGGAAGCTCTCCTCGCTGGCGCGCAGGGCCTGCTGCTCGCGTTCCAGGCGGACCAGGGCGCGCTGCATGTTGGAGCGCAGGCGGGCGTTGCTGATCGCTATGGCGGCCTGGAAGGCGTACATCTGGAGGGCCTCGCGGCCCCAGGCGCCGGGCCGGCGGCCGTTGCGCGGGCGGTCCACGGAGAGGACGCCGATCAGTTCGCCGCTGGTGCCGCCGCCCTGCGGGCCGGGGGCGTACATCGGGGCGAAGAGGCGGTCCGAGGGGTGCCACTCGTCCTCGAAGCGGGGGGCGGGCCCGTCGGTGTACCACTGCGGTACGTCGTCGTCGTCGAGTATCCAGCCCTCGGTGTGCGGGATGAAGATCAGGTCGCCCCAGCGCTCGCCCATGCCCAGGCGGCGGTCCCAGGACGGGCGCGGGCCGACGCGGCCGGTGATGAGGGCCTCGGCGGCGGAGTTCCCGGCGAAGGCGGCGACGACGAGGTCGCCGTCGGGGCGGACGAGGTTGACGCAGGCCAGCTCGTAGCCGAGGGCGTTGACCACGCCGTCCGCGACGGTCTGCAGTGTGTCGGCCAGACTGCGGGCCGTGTTCATGTCGGCCATGGCCTGGTGCAGTTGCCGAAGGGACGCAAGGCGGACGTACGGCTCCGACTCGGTCTCCATGCTCGCCCTCCCCCCGAGACCTCGCTGCGAATCAAGGGTTCTCTTCGGCGCCATTGCCGGATGGTGCACGATGATGCTCTTGCAGCTTCCCCGCCACTGAATCACAGCGCGCTGCCCACTCGGTACACAGGGTCAACAATTCTCGCTCCTTGTGACTCAAGTCACAGCGAAACGTGAACAATTGAGGGGTCTTTCCGCGTTCCCGGCGTGCGCTTCCCGAACGCTGCGCCCACTCTCCCGCCGCGCTCTCGCCGAGCGGCGCGGGCACAACCCTCGCGGCTCGTCACGAGTCAAAGACGTCATGGTGGGGCGGGGTCCGCGCACAGCACGGCCACAGGAATGACATACGATCCGCAGGCCCCGCATAAAGATCACTTAAGAGGATGTACACGTCATGACCCGCCGTACCCCGTATCGCTCCCTTCGCGGCATATCCGCCGTTGCCGCCCTGCTCGCGATCGGCGCGGTGGGATGCTCGGACGTCTCCGACGCCGTCGACAGCGCGACCGACAGCGCCAAGAAGGTGGCGCGCCAGCGCTCGGTGTTCTCGCTGGACATCGGTGACTGCTACAACCCGTCCGGCAAGGCCGAGGGGACGGCGTACGCCGTCGAGATCGTGCCCTGCGACGAGGCGCACGAGGGCCAGGTCGTCGGCGAGTTCGCGATCGACAAGGGCAAGGAGTACCCCGGCGACGACGAGATCTCCACGGTCGCGGACAACCGCTGCCCGGTCGAGGCACAGAAGTACGCCCCCGACACCTGGGCGCTCGACAAGGGCGTCTCCCTCTTCTACTACACCCCGACCAAGGAGAGCTGGGCGACCGGCGACCGCTCGGTGAGCTGCACCTACACCGCGGGGAAGGGCACGTTCAGCGGCTCGCTTGACACCACGAAGACCCTCAAACCCGCGCAGGTCACGTACCTCAAGGGTGCGAACGCGATCTACGAGGCCCTGTGGGCGAACCAGCCCGAGAAGGACACCGTCGAGGCCGACCTGCCCGGCTACAAGGCCCAGGCCAAGGCCGTCGAGGCCGCGCTGAACGCCCACGTCGAGGGCCTGGAAGGCATCGAGGGCACCGAGGTCGGCAAGCTCCGCGCGACGCTGACGGAGGCGGCCGGGAACTGGAAGAAGGCCGCGGCCGCCGCCGACGCCGACACGTTCTACCTCGCCTACGACTCGGCGTTCACCGGCATCGACCCGAACAAGTCGGTCGCCGCCCGTGAGGAACTGGGCCTGGCCACCACCGTCCCGGCCGACGAGGCCGAGGTCTGGGCGGGCTGACCGCGGCGCCGGCCCCGCTTCGGGGCAGGACCTAGGTCCCGGACCGGGACCTAGGTCCGATGCGGGCCCGGCGGGGCGGCGATTAGCGTGACGACGTGCCGAACACTCCGCCTGTCGCCGCGTCCCCCACTCCCCTCCCCGCCCCGCTCCCCGCCGATGCCCCCGAACCCGCCCCCTCGCCGTCCCCGGCGTCCCCGTCGTCCCCGTCGTCGCCGGCCGCCGCCGGGCATGCTGAAGGGGTGAGCAATGACGCGTTCCGTGCCGCGATGTCCCACCTGGCCTCGGGGGTGGTCCTGCTGACCGCGCACGAGCCGCCGCTCGACCCGGACGACCCCGGGGCGCCGCTCGGCGAGAACGCCGGGATGACGGCGACGGCCTTCCTGTCGGTCTCCCTGGACCCGCCCCTGGTCCTGGTCAGCCTCCGCGAGGGCTCCCGCATGGACGACCTCCTGGACGAGCAGCCGCTGTGGGCGGTCTCGGTGCTCTCCGAGAGCCAGCGGCACATCGCCGGCCGCTTCGCGATGAAGGGCCGGCTCAGCGACCGGCTGCTCTTCGAGGACCTCCCCTACGTCCCCGGCCCCCTGACCGGAGCGCCCCTGGTCGGCGGCGCCCTGGCGACCCTGGAGTGCCGCACCGAGCGGCGCGTGCCGGCCGGCGACCACACCCTGGTGATCGGCCGCGTCCTGAACACGGAGGTGCCCGGCGCGCAGGCCGGCCCGCTGACGTACTACCGGGGGCGCTACCGGCAGCTCGGCTGACCCGGAAACCCGCTCGCCCGGGTGCCGTCGCCGTACCTAGGGGTACGGGCGCTTCGCCGTGGAGTCGGTGGCCGCGGAGCTGCGCCGCCGCGGGACGAAGGAGTTCTGCGTCACCTGGCACCCCGGCCCCGCGGGCCCGGAGAACTTCTACCTGGGGCTGGGCTTCCGCCCGAACGGGGAGTGGTCCGAGGAGGAGCGGGTGGCCGTCCTGGAGCTGGACGGACATCCGTAGGAGCAGCCCGCCCCGGGTCCGCTCAGTCCCAGTTCTTCGGGGAGCGGCCCTGCTTGGTCTGGCCGCGCTGCTTCTTCTCCCGCAGCCGGCGTTCGTTGATGCCGCGGGGGATGCGGGTGGGGCGGCGGGCCTTGGGCGGGGGCGCGGTCGCCTCGGCGAGCAGGGACGTGAGGCGCACGGCGGCGCTCTCGCGGTTGCGCCACTGGGAGCGGTGCTCGGAGGCACGGACGGTGACGACACCGTCGGCGAGGCGGCCGGCCAGCCGCTCCAGCGCCCGCCGCTTCCACACCTCGGGCAGCGCCTCGGTGCGGGCCAGGTCGAAGCGCAGCTCCACCTGCGAGTCGGTGGTGTTGACGTGCTGTCCGCCGGGCCCGGACGACCGCGAGAAACGCCACATCAGCTCGGCCTCGGGCAGGAGGACGGAACCGCGGATGACATGGGGACCGGACATGCCGTCCATGTTCCCGCCACCGGCCGGTCCACGTCACCCGAATAACGTGGGTAAAGAAAGTAAAGACACCTGGAACCTTGCGTACCCCTCTCGTCGTTCGTAGGGGTAGCTGTAGCTTTTTGCCGTACATACACGAGGGAAGGGACTCCCAACAATGGCTGTAAGCCTGTCCAAGGGTGGCAACGTCTCGCTCACCAAGGAGGCTCCGGGCCTGACCGCCGTCACCGTGGGCCTCGGCTGGGACGTCCGCACCACCACCGGCACCGACTTCGACCTCGACGCCTCCGCGATCGCGGTCAACCCCGAGGGCAAGGTCTACTCGGACGGTCACTTCGTCTTCTTCAACAACAAGCAGACGCCGGACCAGACCATCGTCCACACCGGTGACAACCGCACCGGTGAGGGCGCCGGTGACGACGAGGCGATCAACGTCAACCTCGCGGGCCTCCCGGCCGACATCGACAAGATCGTCTTCCCGGTCTCGATCTACGACGCGGAGAACCGCTCGCAGAACTTCGGCCAGGTGCGCAACGCCTACATCCGCATCGTCAACCAGGCGGGTGGCGCCGAGATCGCGCGCTACGACCTGTCGGAGGACGCCGCGACCGAGACCGCCATGGTCTTCGGCGAGCTGTACCGCAACGGCGCGGAGTGGAAGTTCCGGGCGGTCGGCCAGGGCTACGCCTCGGGCCTGGCCGGCATCGCCCAGGACTTCGGCGTGAACGTCTAGAGTCAGGCCCCTGACCTGGTCAAACACCGTGCCGAGGGGTGCTGAGTCAGCACGGAATCAGCACGGTACTAGGGCCTGGTCAGCACGAAGACCCCCCGGACTTACCTTCGGGGGGTCTTCTTCATGTGCGGGACAGCCCTTAGGCGGCCTGCGCCATCTCTTCCGGGCCGTTCGGCGCTCCGCCCTTGATGGCCGTGATCTGTGGCCGCATGGCGTCTTCCATGGCCTTGCGGCCCGGCCCCGATTCCAGGAGTCGGGTACGAGGTGTCCGTACGTGTCGGCTGTGACGCGGAGGGACCTGTGGCCAAGCCAGCGGCTCACCTCCAGCAGGGGCACACCTGCGGCGAGCATGGTGGAGGCGAAGAAGTGGCGTAGGGCGTGGGGCTCGTACTTCAGGCCGAGCTGAGGCGAGGTGAGCTACCGATTCGCCAAGGTCTACCGGCCCGAGCACTCGAATCCGGCGATCGGCAACGCCGTGCTGCACCTGGCAACGCGCAGGTGGCTGCTGGCCCTGGACCGGGTGCAGCGAGGCGGGCACGCGCCTTTGGGTTCCGGTGGGCTGCAACTGATCCTGACCAACGAGAAGGGGGAGCCCCACACCCCGAGCCGCTACCGGCAGGCTCGCGGCAACCTGATCGAAGCGGGGATGCCGGCCCCTTCGGCGTCGGCACGATGCCTGCTGATTCCGTCAACGGTGGCGTCGACGGACGTGCCGCCGAAGAAGCGCCTGGAGGAGTGCGACAACATCGCCAAGGGGCGGGAGCCCGTTTCCCTCCGGGGCATGGGCGCATGGTGTGGGGTGTTCGGGTCTCCGGCCGGGGGCCGTCGATACGGTGACCTTGCCTCAGCCTTGCTCAGCCGCTGCGTATTTTCCCTCCCAGGCCGGGTGAGGGAGGGACACCCCTCGCGTCGGAGCGCGGCTGCGGCTGGCGCGACGGGCCCCTCCCCTCACGTCACGTGACCCCTTGCTGAGGAGCGCCACGGTCGTCCAGCTCGACGCCTACCGCCCGGCCCCGATTCCGGCCCCGGCCCCCCCGTGAAGCGGTCGCCTGCTCCCGTTCCCGCTCTGGCCGACAACCCGTTACACGCTCAGCTCTGAGCGTTCGAATCGAACCAAGAACGCCCCCGCCGATTTCCGGCGGGGGCGTTGTTGCCTGGCTCACCTCACCTCACCTCACCACAGCACGAGCGCTCAGAGTCCCGATGTGGTCAGGCTCGGGGGCGTTGAGAACCCGCACTTCCGCCTTCTCGAACCCGGCCCGCAGGAGGAGGCTTTCCCACTTCCCAGGGGTATAGCTGTAGCGGTAGGTGAATAGTGCCCTTCCCGCGAACCCACCCTTGTACATGCCTTGTGGTCCGTAGGCGCCCGGGATAGCGGGGGGCTGTGAGAAGGCGAAGACTCCACCGGGGGTGAGCCGCTGCGCCACCAGGGGGAAGAGTCGCGCGGGATCGGCGAACCAGGCGGCCCCGAAGATCGAATAGATCGCCTCGTACGACTCCGGGTTCTCGCGCAGATGCTCCAGCACCTCCGCGCAGACGAACCGCGCGCCGAGCGAGCCCCACCGCTGGGTGACGTTGTCCACCATGACGGGCGAGAGATCGACGCCCGTGACCTTGACGCCTTGCTCGGCGAGGAACGCTGCGGCCCGTCCGGTACCGCATCCGATCTCAAGAGCGGTCGTCGGCTGCCCCAGCACTTCGGGCCCCGGCCCATGCCCCTGGTACTGCGTCCAGCAGAAGACCGGGGGCGAGTCGTTGACGGAGCCCTGCACGCTCTTGCTGTTGGCGTACTGGTCCCAGAGCTCGCGTTCGTTGTCGATGTTGTGCCGTGCAGCCAACAGAGCTTCCTTTGCGCCTGGTCGAGGGCGGGCCCCCTGCCCCACACAGGGCGGGGCAGGGGACTCTAGCGGGATTCAGTGACTGTCGGGCACCTTGTCGTCGCACGGCGAGCAGTCCGGGTCGTCCATGGCCCACAGTTCCTCGTCCACGGCGAACCCGTTCGCTCGGATGACTTCGGCCGTGCGGCCCACGAGCCCGTCCCTGCGGCGTTCGATCAGTGGCGCGTGGTGCTTGTACTTGCCGCCGTTGTAGACCTCGCAGAGTGCGAAGTACACGGGCGTGTCGAGGATGAGCTGATGGACGCCGATGTCCACGGTCTTGCCCACGCCGATGTGCACGTCTCGGCGCTCCATGGCCGTGAGGGTGTAGGCGACCGCCTGCCCGAGGACGCGTTCCGCCATGTCACGCACCATGACGTTGTCCCGCATCAGGAGCTTGATTTCGCGCTCCCAGATGGTGACGCCCACCGAGCCGGGGCTTTCCAGCACGTTGTACGTGTACTCCCTGATGTGCGGGTGTGTCGCGTTGAGGAGCGTCACCGGGTCGCGGAGCTGCGTCCGCGTGGGGCTGTCCGGTACGACAGTCATCGCTTCCCTTCCTTCGGTGGTGGAGGCAGCTAGGCCGAGTGGCCGGGCCGTACCGCACTTGCTGACCCGACCGGCCGACTTCGCTTCACGGGGCGTGCGGCCGGCCGGGCGTTGTGCCCCGCTCCCCGCTGGGAGCCTCACCTAGCCGGCGGGGAGCGGAAACTTATGGATGCGCCGGGGTGAGCTTCCCGGCAGCCGCCATGACCAGGAGCGCAACGACAGTGCCCCACGTCAGCAGGGCCGAGACTCCGCCCCAGAACCAGCCGCCGCGGCTGACCTTCCCACCCTGCAACCGGCTCATCGCTTGCCGCCGATGGTGGCGGGACCACGCGCGTTGCGGTTATGCCTGGCCGATGCTTTGAGCATCTACACACAGTCAACACCTGTGCGCGGAGCGGAACTTGCACGGAGTTTGCACATCGGGTGTGCGGGCATCCGTACCGCCTGTGACGATGGCTGACAGGACCATCTCCGCGAGGAAGACTGAGCCCATGAGCACTGATCTCCCCCCCCTGGTGCCAATCTGGCGGCGCTCCGAAAGGAACGCGGCTGGTCACAGGCTTGGGAACGTCAGCGGTTGCGCGACGGGCGAAGCAACCGCTGGAGGACCTGCGGGCGGCCATCAGGGACTACGACTTGCCCGACCGCGGGGCGGTCGAGGAGAGCAGGCTGAGCGCCGACATGGGTACGGCGGACCGATACCGCAAGAAGGTCGATGTCGCCAAGCTGCTTCCCATGCTTCCCCAGCTACTGAGGGACGCCACGACGCACGCACACACCGCGAACACGCCCGAGGCGTGGATGTTGCTCGCGGATGTCTACAGCACCATCTATTGGCTCGCCGCGCGGCATCGCTGGATGGACATGGCGGAGCTGGCCGTGACTCGGCAGCGGTGGGCGGTCGAGCAGCAGCCGAACCCGCTGGGAGAGGCTGTGGCAGCTCGGGACCGTGCAGGCACTTACCTGAACTTCGGCGACGTTGAGCGCGGGCTCAGCCTCGTGGACAGGGCCATTGCCAAGGCTCAGGGAGCACTCGACACTACCGACCGCGACATTGCCGTGTGCATCCTCAACCTTCGCGGCATGACTCTGGCGGGCAGGCTCAAGGACAAGAAGGAAGCGAAGCGGGAAGCGGAGCGGCACATCCGGTCAGCCCTGGCCACAGCCCAGGGGATGAGCCGCGAACTAGACGTGCACGGCCTCACGGTCGGCTCGCAGAGCGCGTTCACGCACCGACTGGCCACCTGTGTGGATCTTGGTAGGCCACGTGAAGCCCTGACCCTGACGGATGACCTTTCCGCCGCTCTGGCGGGGATGCCCGCTACCCGAGTGGCACCGACGTACATCAACGCGGCCCGGGCACAGCTCGACACAGGGGACCGTGACGGGGCTCTGGAGAGCCTGTCGATGGCGTGGAACGTCGCTCCGCAGTTCGCCCGCATTCATCCGATGGGGCGAGAGGTGTTCCGTGTGCTGTCGTCCCTGCACCGCAGGAGCAACGCGGAGCTGTTGAGGCTGTCGAAGCTGTCGGGGATCAAGGTCTAGAACTCGGCCGGGGAGGTCAGCACCAAGTCAGCACGGTCGTGCCCCGGCGGCCAGGGCACGGGCCTTCTCGGCGGTGTCGGTCGTGGTCAGAACGGTCAGGTACGCGGCCACGGTGGCCTCCTTCAGACGGCGTCCCCGGGACCGTACCCGGATCGCCCGGCGCGTGGGGCCGAGCTTCGAGTCGGTGCCGCTGCCCGCCTGCGAGCCGCTGCCGCCTCGCCTCACGGCAGCAGGCGCTGTTCCTTCGCGATCGCGACGGCTCCCGCCCGGGTGTCGACGCCCAGTTTGTCGTAGATGCGGCGGAGGTGGGTTTTGACCGTGGCCTCGCTGATGAACAGGGCGCGGGCGATGTCCCGGTTGCCGAGGCCCCGGGCGAGCTGCGTGAGGATGTCACGCTCGCGGTCGGTGAGGGTGGGGCGCGGGCTGCGCAGGCGGGCCATGACCCGGCCGGCCACCGGCTCGGAGAGCACCGTGCGGCCCCGGGCGGCGGCGTGGATGGCGGCGAAGAGTTCCTCCGGCCGCTCCGCCTTCAGCAGATACCCGGTGGCGCCCGCCTCGATGGCCCGGGTGACGTCGGCGTCGGTGTCGTACGTCGTCAGGACCAGGACGTGCGGCACGTGGCCGGGTCCGGTGGTGAGGCGGCGGGTGGTCTCCACGCCGTCCATCCCCTCGCCGAGGGAGAGGTCCATCAGCACCACGTCCGGCGTCAGTTTCGCGGCGAGCGCGAGCGCCTCCTCGCCGGTGCCCGCCTCGCCCGCCACCTCGATGCCGGGCGCGCTGTCGAGCAGGGCGAGCAGCCCGGCGCGTACGACGACGTGGTCGTCGCAGACGAGGAGGCGCACGGGGGCGGCGGGGGTGCTCATCGGGTGTGCTCCGGGTGGTCGAGGGGGACGGCGGCGGACAGGACGGTGCCCTCGCCGGGGGTGGACTCCACGGACAGGGTGCCGCCGAGCTGCCGCAGCCGCGCGCGCATGGCGGGCAGGCCGTGGCCGCGCGGGGCGGCGGGGGAGACCGCCGGGCGGGCGGGCGGGGCTGCGGGGTCGAAGCCGTGGCCGTCGTCGGTCACGTCCAGCAGGACCTGGTCGTCGAGGAGGGTCAGGGTGAGCGCGGCGTGCGTGGCGTCCGCGTGTTCGCGGATGTTGGCCAGCGCGCCCTGGGCGATGCGCAGCAGCGCCGACTGGACGGGGTCGGGCAGCAGCGGGGCCCGGCCGCCGTCCTCGACGTGGACGCGGACGGTGAGGTGCGCGCCGGCCTCCCGCTCGGCCAGGGCGGTGAGCGCCGCCGCGAGGGAGCCTTCGCGGGCCAGGTCGGCGGGGGCGAGGTCGTGGACGAACCGGCGGGCCTCGGTCAGGTTGTGCTCGGCGACGGAGGCGGCGGAGCGGACGTGGACGCGGGCCTTGCCCGGGTCGCTCTCCCAGACCCGGTCGGCGGCCTGGAGCAGCATCCGCTGGCTGGACAGGCCCTGGGCGAGGGTGTCGTGGATCTCCATGGAGAGCCGCTGGCGTTCGGCGAGGGTGCCCTCGCGGCGTTCGGCGGCGGCCAGGTCGCGGCGGGTGCGGATCAGGTCGTCGATCAGGTCGCGCTGCCGCCGCGCCTGCCGCTCGGCCCGCAGGAAGACGGCGGTGGCGAGGGCGGCCACGGCGGGCGGGGCGAGCAGCAGGTTGGGGTCGAAGCCGCCCGCCAGACGGAGTTGGGCGGCGACGACGAACACGGTGAGCGTTCCCACCAGGACGAGCGCCGCCCGCGCGGGGAGGGTGCGCAGGCCGGTGTAGAAGAGGGGGACGGCGCACCAGGAGAAGCTGGGCGCGAGGACGACGAGCACCATCCAGACGGCGAGGACGGCCGCGAGCCACAGCAGCCGGGGCGGGGCGGAGCGGTGCCCGCCGGGGCCGTCCGGGGCGGCGCCGAGCCGGGCGGGGCCGTCCGGGGTGGGGCCGTCCGGGGTGGGGCCGTCCGGGGTGGGGCCGTCCGGGGTGGGGCCGAGCGCGGAACCGAGGACCGGACCGAGGACGTGCAGCAGCGCCAGGGCGATCGACAGGCCGACGATCCACGGGGTGCGGGGCTCGCCGGGGTGGCGGAGCAGGAACCGGGCCAGGGCGCCGCCGAGCAGCAGGAAGAAGGCGGTGTGCACGACGACGCCGAGCCACCGGGCGTCCGGGTCGTACGGCTTCGGCATGCGCGGGTCCCTCCGGCTCGCCCAGGGCCTTTCGTACGGGCGTCGAACTGGACAAACACCCCCCAGTGTCGCCGGTCGGGCGGCCACCGGGGATCAACCGATCGGACGACCCCGCCGTCACCCGTACCGCCCTCCGTGAGCAGCCGGAACGGCGACGGGCGGGGACCGGTGACGGGCGGAGGGTGGAGAACGTGAGCAGCCCGGCACGCGACGGACTGCCCGCGCCCCGCAATCCCGCAATCCCGCAATCCCGCAATCCCGCAATCCACGGAGCTGACCATGAAGAAGACCCTGTCCCGGCGTGCCCGTATCGCCACCGGCGCCACCGTGCTCGCCGCCGTCGGCGCCACTGCCTTCGGCGCGGTCTCCGCCAACGCCTCCGCCCCGGCCGCGTCGAACGCCGCCCCCGCGGCCGCCGCCGCGTCGGGCACCACGACCACCTCCACGCACCTGACGGTGGACGCCGCCGCCAAGGCCGCGCAGGCCGCGCTGGACGCCGCCGAGCGGGAGAACCAGAAGGTCACCGTCGCGGTGGTCGACCGCAACGGCAACACCGTGGTCACCCTGCGCGGCGACGGTGCCGGCCCGCAGTCCTACGAGTCCGCCGAGCGCAAGGCGTACACCGCGGTCTCCTGGAACGCGCCCACCTCGGAGCTGGCCGGGCGCCTGGCGCAGGCCCCGAACCTGAAGGACATCCCGGGCACCCTCTTCCTGGCCGGCGGCGTCCCCGTCACCGCGAAGAACGCGCCGGTCGCCGGGATCGGCGTCGCGGGCGCGCCGTCCGGCGACCTGGACGAGAAGTTCGCGCGGGCGGGCGCGGCGGCGCTCGGGCGCTGACCGGGCGGGGCGGCACCCCGACCGGCCGATGCCGACCGGCCGTGCCCCCGCGCACGGCCCATAGGATCGCGGCGTGCGTCCGCCCCGCCCCCTCGCCCCGGCCATCGCCGCCGCCGTCGCCGCCGCCGTCGCCCTCGCGGCGTGCGGCGGCGTGCACGGTGGCCCCGGCGGCTCCGGGGCGGGCGATCCGTACTTCCCGAAGGCGGGCAACGGCGGCTACGACGTGACCCACTACGACCTCGCCCTCGCCTACGACCCCGACGGCCACCGCCTCACCGGCACGGCGACGCTCACCGCGCGGGCGACCGAGGACCTCTCCGCGTTCCACCTCGACCTCCTGGGGCTGAAGGTGGAGAAGGTCGAGGTCGGCGGCCGGGGCGCCCGGTTCCACCACGCCGGGCAGGAGCTGACCGTGCGCCCGCCCGGGGAGCTGCGGGCGGGCGCGGAGTTCCGGGTGCGCGTGCGCTACTCGGGACGGCCGATCACCGTCACCGACCCCGACGGGTCGAAGGAGGGCTGGCTGCGCACCGCCGACGGCGCGCTGGCGCTCGGCCAGCCCACCGGGTCGATGACCTGGTTCCCCGGCAACCACCACCCCTCCGACAAGGCGTCCTACGACCTGTCGATGACGGTGCCCGAGGGGCTGCGCGTCGTCTCCAACGGCGAGCCGCGCGGCGAGCGCACCGCGGCCGGCCGTACGACGTACGCCTGGCGCACCACCGAGCCGATGGCGAGCTACCTGGCCACCGTCGCGATCGGGAAGTGGGAGTACCGCCGCTCCCGCACCGGCGACGGTCTGCCGGTGTACACGGCGGCCGACCCGGAGCAGGCGCGGGACAGCCGGGCGGTGCTCCGGCGGATCGGCGAGGTCGTGGCGTGGGCGCGGGACGCCTTCGGCCCGTACCCCTTCTCCTCCGTCGGCGCGATCGTCGACCGCCCCGCCGACGTCGGCTACGCCCTGGAGACCCAGAACCGGCCCGTCTTCCCCGGCGCCCCCGACCTCGTGCTGCTCGTGCACGAACTCGCCCACCAGTGGTACGGCGACTCCGTCTCCCCCGAGTCCTGGCGGGACATGTGGCTCAACGAGGGCTTCGCGACGTACGCGGAGTGGCTGTGGCAGGAGGACCACGGCGGCGACACCGCCGAGGAGACCTTCGACGCGCTGTACGCCGGCCGCTACTTCGCCGGTGCCGAGGCGAACGCGTCGATCTGGGCGTTCCCGCCCGCCGACCCGCCGGACGCGGCGCACCTCTCGGCCGCCCCGGTCTACCAGCGCGGCGCGATGGTCCTGCACAAGATCCGGCAGCGGGTCGGCGACGCCGCCTTCCGCTCGCTGCTGCGCGGCTGGTCCGCCGCCCACCGGCACGGCAACGCGGACACGGACGACTTCACCGCGTACGTGGAGGAGCGAGCGCCGGACCAGGACTTCTCGGTGGTGTGGAAGGACTGGCTGTACGGGGACGGGAAACCGGAGCGGCCCTGACTCCCGTGCCGTCGTCGCACCCGCCCGGGCCCGGTCAGCTCTCCAGCGCGTCGAGCAGACCGGACAGGTCCGGCGGCCACAGGGGTTCGGGGGACTCGGCGAGTTCCCCGGGGGTGAACCAGCGCCAGGTGAGGATTCCGTCGGCGGCGTGCGCGGCGGCGAGGTGGTCGCCGGCCGGTTCACGGCGCGGGCCCCGGGTGACGTAGACGTGCTCGTGCTGGGTGACGGGGCCGACGACGAGGTGGGTGAAGTCGTGTTCCCAGGTGGTCAGCAGCGGGCCGGTCTCCAGGTCGGTCCAGCCGGTCTCCTCGCGCAGTTCGCGCAGGGCACCCGTGCGCGGGTCCTCGCCGGCCTCCAGTCCACCGCCGGGCGGTGCCCAGTGGACGCCGACCTCGATGTTGTCGTAACGGAGCAGGAAGACGGCGCCCTCGGGGTCGCGGACGACGACGCGGGCCGCCCGGCGCGGGGTGCGCACGACCTCGCCGAGGGGTTTGCGCAGCACCGTGCAGGGGCGGTCCCCCTCCCGGTCGCGGCCCCGGCCGAAGGGCTCGTAGCCGAGGGCCGTCCAGAAGGCGACGGCGCCGGTGTTGCCGTCGAGGACGGCGAGGCGTACGGCGGTGCGGCCCCCGGCGCGGAAACGGTCCTCCACGAGGGTCGCGAGCCGTCGGCCGTAACCCTGCCGGAGCAGGCCGGCGTCGACCATCAGCAGCCCGATCCACGGGTCCGGGTCGGCCGGGTCGGGGTGGCGGGCGAGGGTGACCGCGAGGCCGACCAGGCGGCCGGCGTCCCGGGCTAGCAGTACCTCGGCGCCCGGCTGGGCCAGTTCGCCGGCGAGGGCCTTCGCCACCTGATCGGGGCGGATGTCGTCCGGGTCGGGGAAGTCCCCGCCGAGGGCGTGGAAGTCGCGGTGGGCGGCGTAGAGGCTGGTGAGTTCGGTCAGGAGGGGGGCCGGGAGGTCGTGGTCGGGGCCGAGGGGCAGGGGGTCGAGACGCATGCCGGGGAACCTATCGCGCCGTGACACCATCGACCCCGTGCTCGACATCGGCTACGCCCTCTCCGCCCGCTTCCCCGACCCACCGCAGACCGACTACCGGCGGGCGGACGTGCGCGCGCTGCGGCACGACCTGTTCAGCGGGGACGTGTACCTCGCCGACACGGAGAAGGACCACGAGCTGTCCACAGCCTGGGGATGGGTGCCGGTGCTCGACTTCGCGTGGGCGCTGTGCGACATCGTGGAGCAGCTCGACCGGGACCCGGCGGGCTCCCGGGCCGCCCGGCCGCAGCGGGCGGAGCTGGACTTCACGGAGTCCAGCGACCGGCTGCTCTTCGAACGGCGCTTCGGCTGGGTCGACATCGATGCGGAGTGGCTGCCGCCGTCGGAGCCCCTGCTCTCCTTCTCCCACTCCGAGCTGCGCCGGGAGGCGCGGGACTTCCTGCACGACCTGATCGCCGACCTCACCGACATGCACGAGGACCTGGGGGACAACCCGGCGATCTGGACGCTGCAGGCCCGCTTCCCGCGACTTCCCTGACGTTCCCCGGCTTCCGTCCGGTCGCGGCCGTCAGGGCAGCACCCGCAGCCCCACCTCCGCCGCGAGCGCGGGGGCCAGGTCCAGGAGCTGGGCGGTGCTGATCGCCGCGCCGGAGAGGCGGTCCAGGCCGCGGGCGATCTCCAGGGGCATGGCCCCGCGCAGGTCGACATCGGCCAGCTCGGCCGCGCTGAAGTCGGCCCCCTTCAGCGCGCAGTCCACGAACTCCACGCGCTCCAGGCGGGCGCCGCCGAAGTCGGGCTCGACCAGGACGCAGCTCTCGAAGACGACGTCCTTGAGCCGGGCCCGGCGCAGGTTCAGATAGTCGATCTTGCCGCCGCGGACGTGGACCCGCTCCAGTACGGCCCCGTGCAACTGGGTGCCGCCGAGCCGGGCGTCGGTCAGCTCGACGTCGCGCAGGCCGGCCTCCGCGAGGTCCGTACCGACGCCGCGCACACCGCCGAGGACCGTGTCGAGCAGCCGGGCGCGGGGCAGGGAGGTGCCGTCCAGTACGCAGTCGGTCAGCGCGCAGTCCATGAAACGGGCGCCCACGCCGTCCTGCCCGGAGAAGTCCGCCGCCCTGATGTCCAGCCCGTCGTAGTCGCCGTCCGGCTCCAGCGGGCCGCCGTCGTGCGGTTCCAGCGGGGGCAGCCGCACCTCCGGCCGCCGGGCCGCCTTCATCGCCGTACCGCTCGCCGCCGCTCTCCTCGCCATGCCCCCATGCTGCACCCTGCCACTGACAGCCCGGCGGGCGCCTCTTCCGTGCCCGGGCTTCTCAGGCAGGCGGCGGGCGTGGTTCCGGGCCGTCGGTTCCTCCGCCGTCCCCGACCGGCTCGCGCCGCGGAGCGGTCAGTGGCGGCCCGCTATGCGGTCGGCCGCCCGGGCCAGGCGGGAGGGGCGGACGCCGTGGGTGGTGCGTTCGCGGCGGTCGGCCTCGCGGTAGGCCGCGTACATGCCCTGGACGCCGAGCCAGCGCAGCGGCTCCGGTTCCCAGCGGCGCACCTTGTGGCCGACCCAGGGCAGGGCGAGCAGTTCGGTACGGCCGGCCTGGCCCGAGTCCTGCTGGACCAGGTCGCGCAGCGTCCGCGCGGCGAGGTTGGCGGTGGCGACGCCCGAGCCGACGTAACCGCCCGCCCAGCCCAGGCCCGTCGACCGGTCCAGGGTGACGGTGGCGCACCAGTCGCGGGGTACGCCCAGTACGCCCGACCAGGCGTGCTCGATCCGCAGGCCGGCCAGCGACGGGAAGAGGCGGACCAGGATCTCGCGCAGCGCCTCGACCGTCGCCGCCCGCGTCGTCCCGTCGTTGTCGGTGCGGGAGCCGAAGCGGTACGGCACTCCGCGCCCGCCGAGTGCGATCCGGCCGTCGGCGGTGCGCTGGGCGTACATGTAGGCGTGCGCCAGGTCGCCCAGGGTCTGGTGGCCCGCCCAGCCGACCGACTCCCACTGCGCGTCGGTCAGCGGCTCGGTGGCGATCATCGAGGAGTTCATCGGCAGCCAGGTGCGGCGCTGGCCCTTGAGGGAGGCGGTGAAGCCCTCCGTGCAGCGCAGCACGTAGGGCGCGCGGACCGTTCCGTACGGCGTCACCGCGTGGCCCTGGCGGATCTCGGTGACCGGTGTCGACTCGTGGATCGTCACCCCGAGCCGTTCCACGGCCGCCGCGAGGCCCTTGACCAGTTTCACCGGGTGCAGCCGGGCGCCGTGCGGCGTCCAGGTGGAGGCCACCGCGCCCGCCACCCTGATCCGCTCGGCCGTCTCGCGGGCGCCGTACAGCTCCCGGTCCTGCTCGCCGAAGGCCGACTCGTTGTCGCAGAACTCCTTCAGCCGGGCCGCCTGCGCGGGCGTGCACGCCACCTCCAGCACACCGCCCTTGTGGACATCGGCGTCGATCCCCTCCTCGGCGGCGGACCGGATCACCTCGTCCACGGTGTCGTTCATCGCGCGCTGCAGACGCGTCGCCGCCTCGTGGCCGTGCAGGCGCGCGTAACGGTCGCGGCCCGCGACGCCGTTGTACAGCCAGCCGCCGTTGCGGCCGGAGGCGCCGTAGCCGCAGAACCTCTGCTCCAGGACGGTGATCCGCAGGAAGGGCGCCGCCTTCTTCAGGTAGTACGCCGTCCACAGCCCGGTGTATCCGCCGCCGACGATCACCACGTCGGCCGACGCGTTCCCGCCGAGCGGCTCCCGCACCGGCGGCAGGCCGTCGTCCGCGTACCAGAAGGAGATGCCACCGTTCACGACGCCGCTGCTCAGGCTGCTGCTCATGCGCAGGACGGTAACCCTGACGGACGGCCCCTGTCTCCTGCGGAAGGCGCGATGTCCGGGTGTCCTCGGGGGACTTGCGCCGAAACTGACCCGTCAGAAGCAGCCGTCCCGCTCGCCCCGGCCGAGCGCCGCGCGCAGCTCCCCGCGCCGCCGTATCCGCAACTTCCGGTACGCGGACGTGAGATGGGTCTCCACGGTACGCCGGGCCACATGCAGCGAGTCGGCGATCTCCGTGTTGGTCCGGCCGTCCGCGGCCAGTTCCGCGATCCGGCGCTCACTGCCGGTCAGGGCGCCGGAACCGGTACCGGGCGGACCGAGGCGGCGGGCACCGCTCTCCCGCAGCGCCTGCCGGGCCAGGGCGCGCACCCGTACGGCACCCGCGCGTTCGGCCCGGTCGGCGGCCTGGCGCAGACGGTCGCGGGCGCGCACGCGTTCGCCCGCGGCGAGGAGCTGACGGCCGTGCCCGAGCAGCGCCAGGGCCAGCTCCGTACCGGTGTCGACGGGGGCGTCCCGCAGTGTCCGTACCGCCTCCTCCGCCAGCTCCAGGCCGTGCCGGCCGCCGGTCGCGGTGCCCAGCACGCGCAGCGCGCGGCCGATCGTGCGCGGGGTGCCCCAGATCCGGGCCAGCCGCAGTTCCTCCTCGGCCAGTTCCAGCGCCTCCGTGGTGCCGCCCAGAGCGAGCCGGCACTCGGCGACGGCCGTACGCCACGGGGTGACGACGGGGCTGAACACCTCGCGGCCGGACTGGCGGCGCCCGCACTCCAGGAAGTCGTGGAGCGCGCCCGCCGGATCGCCGGTCGCGGCCCGCAGATCGCCGCGCGCGTACAGGAAACGGTTCAGCTCCCAGGAGTCCGGCGCCTGCCGCAGGTCGAAACCGCCGGCGAAGTGCCGCGCCTCCTCCAGCCGGCCGGTGTGCGTCAGGGCGGCCAGCGTGTGGGCGTCCGTGTTGCGGGGCGCGCCGCCGGCCGCGACCCCGGTGAACCGGGCGAGCAGCAGGGCGTGGTCGCCGCGGGCGGCGGCGATGTCGCCCCGGGTGCTGAGCAGGGCCTGGCGCATGGGGTGCAGCAGCGAGAGGTGCTGTCCGGCCAGGCCCCGCTCCACGAGCCGCTCCGCCTCGTCGAGTTCGTCGGCCCACTGCGCCACCGCGGCGGCCGTGCCCAGCAGGAACGGCTCCGCGAGCGGGTCGCCGGGCTCGGCGAGCAGGGCCCGTATCCGGGTCATCGCCTCGCGCGCCGAGACCAGCCCGGCCGTCGCCGCGTGCCGGACGAGCAGGGCGTGCCCGGCGGTGCCGACCAGTTCGGGTGAGCGGGCGGCGGTCTCGCCGAGCCTGCGGTACGACTCCTGCCGCTGCGCCTGGTCGTGGTCGGACAGCAGCGCGGACGCGGTCCGTACGGTACGGGCCAGGTCGGGGTGGTCGGACAGCCCGCTGCCGGTGCGGCGCAGCATCCCCACGGCGGTACGGATCTCGCCGCGGCCGGCGAGGGCGGTGCCGAGGGCTAGTGCGGTGCGGACCCGGTCGCGGGGGGCGGCGGGCAGGTGCAGGGCCTCGGCCAGGCGGGCGATGGCGGCGAGGGCGTCGGCGGAGGCGTACTCCAGCGAGCCCAGCTCGGTCAGCAGCCGCTGCCGGTGGTCGTCGGGGAGCGGTTCGGCCAGCGCCCGGCGCAGATAGCGGACGGCGTCCTCGCTGCGGCCCGCGTCGACGGCGACCGCCACGGCGTCGCGCAGGACGCGCAGCGCCCAGGGCAGGGCGACGGCCGGGGCGAGCAGCAGGTGCCGGGCGACCGCCTCGACCCGGCCGCCCCGGCGCAGCAGCGCCTCGGCCGCGACCCGGTGCGCGTCCTGCCGCCGGGCGGTCGGCCACCCGGCGAGGACCGCGTCCCGCAGCAGGGGATGGGCGTAGCGGGGCCGCCCGGCCGTGTCCGCCCGCAGCAGCCCGAGCCGCGACATCGCGGTCAGCCACCCCGCGACCCGAGCCGGATCGGCCCCGACCGCCTCGGCGACGAGATCGGCGGGACCGGCCAAGGGGTCGGAACCGGTCAGGGGGCCGGAACCGGTCAGGGGGTAGGAAGCGGTCAGGGGGTCAAGGAGGGAGTGGCTTCCGGGGCCGCCGGTGCTTCCGGGGCTACCGGGACTGCCAGTGCTGCCAGGACTGCCGAGGCCGCCAGGACTGCCGGGACTGCCGGGGAAGTCAGGGCCGCCGGGGAGGCCGGACCCCCCGGCGGACTCCGCCGGCCATGCCTCCTCCAGCGCCGCCAGCGCCCGCGCCGCCTCCGCGGTCGCCGGGCCCGCGCACTCCAGCCACCAGGCGACGGCCGCGGGGTACGCCCCCGGATACAGCGCGGCACAACTCACCGGCACCGGCCGCGGCGGACGCCGGGCGGCGACCACCGGAGCACCGGCCGAACCGCCCCCCACCACCCCGCCCGGCGTGCTGCGCCCCAGGCAGCCGCCCAGCGCGGGGACCGGCGTCCCGGCGCGTGCCGTGTCCGTGAGGTCGTCCAGCAGGGCCCGCAGCAGCAGGGGGCTGCCCGCGCCCGCGCGCACGCACTCCGCCGTCCAGGCCGGTCCGGCCGCGGGCGCGGCGGTACGCAGCAGGGACTCGGCGGCCTCGTCGCCGAGCGGGGCGAGAGTGTGGGTGCGGACGAGGGACGGGGAGAGGGCGTGGACGAGCCCGGCGGCGGGCGGGTCGATGTCGTACTGGCTGCGCTCGGTGACGACCAGCAGTACCGGTAACCGGTCGATCCGCCGGGCCGCCTCGACGAGCCAGCGGCGGGACGCCCCGTCTGCGAGGTGGACGTCGTCCACGGCGACGAGCAGCGGAGTCTGGGCGGCGTACGCGCGCAGCAGCCGCCACAGCCGGGCGGCGCTGCCCCGCTGATCGTCGCCCGGGGCGGAGTCCGCGAACTCGGGTACGGCGCCCAGGAGCTGACGTGCCGTGGCGAGCGGCACCTCCGTGTCGTCGGCGGAACAGCGGGCCCGCAGCACTTTCAGGCCGCGGGCCTCGGCGTACGCGGCGGCGGCCTCCAGCACGGCGGTGCGGCCGGTGCCGGTGGCGCCGCGCAGCAGCACGAGCCGGCCGGCGCCGGCGCGGGCGCGCTCGGTCTCGGCGGCCAGCAGCGCGTGCGCGTCGTCACGTTCGCGCAGCGGTCGGAACATGCCTGCCTCCCGTGCTGGAGAATGCGTCCCGGCCGGCAGGACGCGGGGGTACCGGCCGCGGCAACTCGCTGTGGTGAGGCTCACGATGGCGGGCGGCCGGTCCCGTCGCGGCCGTCCCACCTCCCGCGGCCCTTTCCTGACCTGCTCCGGAACTCGCTGACCGGGCCTTTCGCGCGAGCGTCGCGGCTGGTCTCGTGGTGTGCCTCGTGGTGCTCCACGATTGCGGATGCCGCGACAGTCCCAGAAGTGTGGAACAAGCCCATCCGTCTCTGGCCCTCACCGGACGGCGGACTCGTGAACATGGGGGAAACGGTTGCTCAACTCACCCCGGACCGCGGAGACACACCATCCGGCCGGTCCGACGCGTCGTACACCCGTCTCCGTCACCGCCCCCGACCCGATCAGCCGCGAGGGCGCGGTCAGCCAGTTGCGCCGGCACCCGGAGATCGAACTGCGTGAGGAGACCGGCCCCGGCACCGTCGCCCTGCTCATCGAGGACGCGCTCGACGAGGCCGGGCTGACCCGGCTGCGCCGGGTCGTGCGCAGTGAGGGCGCCCGTGCCGTGCTCGTCGTCGGCACGATCCGCGAGAACGAACTGCTGGACGTCATCGAGTGCGGCGTGGGGGCCATCGTCTGGCGCCGGGAGGCCACCGCCCACCGGCTGGTGCAGGCGGTCCTCGCCGCCTCCCGAGGCGACGGCGATCTCCCCGCCGACCTGCTCGGACGGCTGATCAGCCAGGTGGGCACCCTGCACCGGGGCGCGGCCGGCCGGCCCGGCTCCCCCTCGCTGGGGATGGCCGCCCGCGAGGTGGACGTCCTGCGGCTGGTGGCCGAGGGCCTCGACACCGGAGAGATAGCGAGCAAGTTGTCCTACTCCGAACGCACCGTCAAGAACGTCATGCACGGGCTGACCACCCGTCTGCACCTGCGCAACAGGGCGCACGCCGTGGCCTATGCCCTCCGCGAAGGCTACATCTGACCGAACGGGCAATCGAACATGCCCCCGCGGGCAGGACGACTGCCCGGCCGCCGTCCCCGGCGCGCTGCGGACCCGGGTACCCCGCGAGGCACGATCGAGACCGGGCGACGGTACGCACGGCGGTACGGGCGACAGGGCGGTGCGGTACGGGCGGCGACGAGAGCCCCGTACGCGCGGCGGCACGGGCGGATGCCCGGCGACACGGCAAGGCGGGAGCACGACGGTGATCCACGAGGTGGACGAGGTCCTCAAGGAACTGCTCGGCGGCGGCGTGCTGGCCGGTTCCGGCATCGACGTCTCCCTGGAGGCCCCGACCCGCGAATGGTCCGCCCGGCGCAACGGGCCGGTCCTCAACGCCTACCTCTACGACATCCGTGAGGACGTCGCCCGGCGCCAGCGCGGCCACCTGCCCGTGCACGACGAGCGGGACATCGTGATCAAGCGCCGCCAGCCGCCCCGCTGGTTCCGGCTGTCGTACCTGGTCACCGCCTGGACCAAGCAGCCGCAGGACGAACACCGGCTGCTCTCCGCGATCCTCGCGACGCTGCTGCCGCGCGAACTGCTGCCGCCCGCCCAACTGCCGCCCTCGCTGCGCGCGCTGGGCCTGTCGGTGCCGCTGACGGTGGCGAGCATCCAGACCGAGGCCCGTTCCCTCGCCGAGATCTGGTCCGCGCTCGGCGGCGAACTCAAGCCGTCCCTGGACGTCGTGGTCACCGCGCCCTTCCCCGCCTTCCCCGAGTACGACGCCGGGCCGCCGGTCACCGAGGGCCTCGGCGTCCGGGTCCGGTCCTTCGACGGCACGGCGGGCGACCCGGAGACCCCGTGGGAGGAGCGCACCGAGCAGGCCGTGGACGAACGCGCCCACCGGCCCCGGCAGGTGGCGGCGGCCGAGCGGAACCGGGCGCGCCGCACCGCCCGCCGGATCGCCCCCCGTGACGGCGGCCCGCGATGAACTTCCCCGACGCGGCACCGCAGTCCGGCCCCGCCACCCTCCTGGACCGGCTGGCGCACCTGCGCGAGCGGGTCGCCGCGCTGGTCGAGCACCGCTCGGCGGCCGACCCGACGGCCACCGACCCGCTGCGCGGCCTCTACCTCTCCGAGGAGGCCGTACGCCAGGTGCTGGCGCGGCCCGAGGCGGGCGCGTCCGGCGGTTCCTCGGTGCCCGGCGCGGACTCGGCCGACGACCCGCTGGCCGTGCTGGCCGAGCGGCTCCGGCTGACCGACGCGGACGCCGCCGTACTGCTGGTCGCCCTCGCCCCGGACCTGGACCGCGGCTTCGAGGCGCTGTACGGCTATCTCAACGACGACGTCAGCAGGCGCCGGGCCACCGTGGGCCTCGCCCTGGACCTGTGCGGTCTGCCCGTGCACTCGGCGGCGTCCCGGGCGGTCTTCCACCCGTCGGCCCCGCTGACCGCGCTCGGCCTGCTGACCCTGGAGGACCACGAACGCCCCTTCCTGGGCCGGGCCCTGCGCGTCCCCGACCGGGTGCTGGCGCATCTGCTCGGCGACGACACCCCGGACGCCGGGCTCGCCGCGCACGTCCGTGCCCTGCCGGCCCCCGTCGTCCCGCTCGTGCCGGACCACGGCGCCGACGAGGAGTCCGTCCGCTTCGTCCCCCGGCTCGCCGCGCTGCTCGCCGCCGGCCCGGTCACCGCCTACGTCCGGGAACGCCGCGAGGGCGACGCCCTGGCCGGTGTGACGGCCGCGCTGCACTCCGCCCGCCTGGACGCCCTGCACTTCACCGGCGCCGAGGACCGGGTCCCGGAACTGCTGCGCGAGGCCCGGCTGACCGGCCGGGCGATCGTGGTCACCGGCCTGCCGGACAAACCGGCCGACCTGGTGCGGGCGCTGACCGGCGCGGACGACGTGCGGGTGCTGATCACGTCACCGGGACCGTACGACCCGCAGTGGTGCCTGCGGGACCCGCTCGTCCTGGAGGCACCCGCCCGGGCCGCCGGGTCGGTGGACGCCTGGGCGGCGGCGCTCGGCCCGGACCCCGCCCACGCCACCTCCCACGCCACCTCCCACGCCACCTCACATGCTTCCGACCACGCCTCCGGCCCCTCCTCCAACCGCGCCTCCGACCGCGCCTCGGCGCCCGGTCCCGACCCCGGTCCCGGTATCGACCCGGGTCTCGACCTGGCGGCCACGGTCGCCCCCTACCACCTCGGCGGCGAGCGCATCGTCCGCGCCGCCCACGCCGCCCGCGCCCTGGCCGGCTTCGAGGGCACCGCGGTCACCGCCGCCCACCTGCGGCTCGCCGCCCGCCAGCAGTCCGCCTCCGGCCTGGAGCAGCACGCCCGGCGGATCCGCCCCGCGGTGGACTGGCGGGACCTGGTCCTGCCCGAAGGACCCCTCACCGAGCTGCGCGAACTCGCCCTGCGCGCCCGCCACCGCGACCAGGTCCTCGGCGACTGGCGGCTCAGCGCCGGCGGCGGACGCGGCCGGGGCGTGCTCGGTCTGTTCGCCGGCGAGTCCGGCACCGGCAAGACCCTGTCGGCGGAGGTCGTCGCCGCCGACCTCGGCCTCGACCTCTACGTGGTGCAGCTCTCCTCGATCGTGGACAAGTACGTCGGCGAGACCGAGAAGAACCTGGAACGGATCTTCTCCGAGGCCGACCGCACCGACGCCGTACTCCTCTTCGACGAGGCCGACGCCGTCTTCGGCAAGCGCTCCGAGGTGAAGGACGCGCACGACAAGTACGCCAACATGGAGAGCGCCTACCTGCTCCAGCGCCTTGAGGCGTTCGACGGGATCGCGTTGCTCACCACCAACCTGCGCGCCAACATCGACGAGGCGTTCACCCGCCGCCTGGACCTGGTGGTCGACTTCCCGTTCCCGGACGCCGAGCAGCGGCTCGCCCTGTGGCGGCACGGACTGACCCACGTACCGGCCGAGCCGGACATCGACCTGGCGCCGCTGGCCAAGGAGTTCGAGCTGGCGGGCGGCTCCATCCGCAGCGCGGTGGTCACCGCCGCCTACCTCGCGGCCGGGCGCGGCGGCGAGGTGACGGCGGCCGGTCTGCTGGAGGGCGCCCGCCGCGAGTACCGCAAGGCCGGGCGCCTGGTGCCGGGCGAAGGAGCCTGGTAGGCCCCGCCCCTCGCGGGCGGGACCCCGGGGCTCACTCCTGGTTCGGCTGGATGATCTCCCACTCCTGGTCGTCGGTGTTGAGGCAGTCGAAGAGGGTCAGCTTGGTCTCGTCCACACCGGTGCTCCAGCCGGACACGTCCAGGCACTTGTTGTTGGAGGAGTAGTTGCGGATCCAGTAGGCGCCGCTCTTCTGCTTCTCCACCCACCAGAGCTGGTTGTCGGTCTTGGTGCCGGCACAGAGCGCCTGGATGATGTCGGTCCGCACGGGCTGCGCCCCCCAGCCCGGCAGGTCGACACAGAACTGCGACTTGACGTTGCGGATCTGGAACAGCGCGGTCCCGCCGGGGCCGTCCCCGGGGTACTTGACCTCCAGGTTCCAGAGCTGGTTGTCGGCCGGGTTCTGGTCGCAGGTGAACTGCTGCACCGGACCGTTGCGTTCGGCCTTGTCCTTGCCCGGCAGGTCGGCGCACTTCTTGGTGGTGGTGTTGCGCAGCAGGATGTTCTGGGCGGGCACGACCGCCGGCGGCTTCTTCTTCACCGGCGGAGACGGCGACGCCTCGTCCCCGCCCTCGCCCCCGCCGGCCTCGGCAGACGGCTCGGTCACCGGCGGCGCGACGGCCTCGACCGGTGACTCCTCGGCACTGGGCACGGTGGCGGGGGCCGAGGGGCTCGGGCTGGGGACGAGCGCGGTGCCCGCCTCCTCCACCTGCTCGGTGGCGGCGGTGCGCACCTGCGGCTTGTAGGCGATCCAGATCATCACGAACGCGATCGCCAGGGCGAGCGAGACGCTGAGGAAGGTGGCGAGCCAGCGGGGCAGGAACCCGCGCTGCACGAAGGTGCCCTCGACGTCGAGCGGCGCGACACCCGAGCGCTGCACGGCCAGCTTGTACGGGTGCTCCTCCTTCGACCCGAACCAGATGGTCTGCCGGGGCCGCAGCACCGCGTCGACGAACACCGCCCGCCCCGGCTCCACCTGCACGTTGGCGGGGCGCAGTTCGTAGCCGAGCCGGTCACCCGTGTCACTGCCGGCGACCGACGCCGTCACCTTGGTGTTGCCCAGGTTGTCGACGGCGAGCCGGGGCTTGCCCCGGAACCGGCCCTTCACGGTCGACGGCACCAGCTCGGCGCGGACCTCGGTGAAGGGGGTGAT
>NZ_BAABIG010000042.1:0-4013 GCF_039542605.1 Streptomyces ziwulingensis | reverse complement strand
CGCCTTGCGGATCACGCGCTGCTGGGAAGGGCCGTTCGGCGCGGTCAGGCCGTTGGAGGCGCCGTCCTGGTTGACGGCGGACGCGCGGACGACGGCCAGCACCCGGTGGCCGTTGCGGCGGGCGTCGGACAGCCGCTCCAGGACGACCACACCCGCGCCCTCGGCCCAGCTCGTCCCGTCGGCCGCGTCGGCGTACGACTTGCAGCGCCCGTCGGCGGCCAGTGCCCGCTGCCGCGAGAACTGCATGAACATGCCGGGTCCTGCCATGACGGTCGCGCCGCCGGCCAGTGCCATGGAGCACTCCCCGCGCCGCAGCGCCTGGGCCGCCAGGTGCATGGCGACCAGGGAGGACGAGCAGGCGGTGTCCACGGTCACCGCGGGGCCTTCGAGGCCGAGGACGTACGAGATGCGGCCCGAGGCGACGCTTCCGGTGGTACCGGTGCCGGTGAAGCCCTCCAGCTCCGGCGGGACCGGGCCGCCGGTCGCGTAGCCCTCGTTGATGACGCCCACGAAGACACCGACGTCGGAGCCCTTGAGCGTCAGCGCGTCGAGGCCGGCCCGCTCCAGCGCCTCCCAGGACATTTCGAGGAGGAGCCGCTGCTGCGGGTCCATCGCCACCGCCTCACGCGGGGCGATGCCGAACAGGCCCGCGTCGAACAGGGCCGCCTCGTGCAGGAAGCCGCCCTGGTCGACGTAGGACTTGCCGGTCTTGTCAGGATCGGTGTCGAACAGTGCCTCCAGGTCCCAGCCCCGGTCGGTCGGGAACTCCGAGACGCCGTCGCCGCGTTCGCGGACGAGCCGCCACAGGTCGTCGGGGCCGGTCACCCCGCCAGGCAGCCGGCACGCCATGCCCACGATCGCGATCGGCTCCGCCTTCTCGGCCTCAAGTTCACGGACGCGCTGCTGGGAGCGGCGCGCGTCGGCGAGTACGCGCTTGAGGTAGTCGCGAAGCTTGCTCTCATCCGCCATTGCGGGTCAGCTCCTAGTGGGGCTAAAGCGTCAGGTGGCTGGTGTGACTGGTGTGACTGGTGGGCCATTGAGTTGGTGGGTCGGTGGGTCAGTGGCCGAACTCGGTGTCGATGAGTTCGAACAGTTCGTCGTCGGAGGCGGATTCGAAGTCCTCGTTGGCCTCGGCGTCCTGCTCGGTGACGGCCGCCGTGGACCAGGTGGTCAGGAGGCCCTGGAGCCGGGTGCCGACCTGGGCGCGGCCGGCTTCGTCGGCGACCGTGTCGGCCAACAGTGCTTCCAGTTTGCTGAGTTCGGCGAGCAGGGGGTGCGTGGCCGGAGTGTCCTGGCCGTCGCCCGGGGCCAGCCGGTCGTGCAGATAGCGGGCGAGGGCGAGCGGGGACGGGTAGTCGAAGACGGCGGTGGCGGGCAGGTTGAGGCCGGTGGCCTCGCGGAGCCGGTTGCGCAGTTCGACGGAGGTGAGGGAGTCGAAGCCGGCGTCCTTGAACGCCGTCTCCGCCCTGACCTGGTCCGCCCCGGTGTGGCCGAGCACGGTCGCCACCTGGCCCTGCACCAGCCCCAGCAGCAGGGCATCCCGCTCGGCCGGGGACAGCGTGGCCAGCTTGCGGGCGAGTCCTCCGGAGTCCCCGGCACCGGTCCGGGCGGCCCGCCGGCCGGCTCGTACCAGGCCCCGGAGCAGAGGTGCGACACCCGCGCCCAGTGCGGCGTCGGCGCGCAGTGCCCGCAGGTCGAGGCGGACGGGCACCACCAGGGCCTCGCCGGTCGGCAGCGCCGCGTCGAGCAGTTCCATCCCCTCCGCGGGCGTGAGCGGTACCACTCCGCCGCGCCGGGCGGTCCGGTTCGGTACCGCCTCCCCGGTGGCCGGGTCCTGGCCGGTCGCCGCCTCCCACGGGCCCCAGGCCAGTGAGACGGCGGGCAGACCGGCCGCCCGGCGCCGGTGGGCGACCGCGTCGAGCCAGGCGTTGGCCGCCGCGTAGCCGCCGGTGCCCGCGCCCAGGAAGACCGAGGAGGCGGACGACAGCATGATGAAAGCGGCCAGGTTCGGCGCGAGTTCACGGGTCAGTTCGTCCAGGTGCCTCACGGCCGTCACCTTCGGGGCGAAGACCCGGGCCAGCCGGTCCTGGTCCATCTCGCCGATCATCCCGGCGTCGAAGACACGTGCCGCGTGGACGACACCGGTCAGCGGATGCGCGTCCGGTACGGCGGCGAGGAGCGCGGCGACCGCGTCGCGGTCGGTGACGTCGCACGCGACGACCGACACGGCGGCACCCCGTTCCTCGAGTTCGGTGACGAGCCCGGCCGCGCCCTCGGCGTCGGGACCGCGTCGGCCGGCCAGCACGAGACGGCGTACGCCGTGCCGCTCGACCAGGTGCCGGGCGACCTCGGCACCGAGCGTTCCGGTACCGCCGGTGATCAGGACCGTGCCCTCGGGGTCCAGTACCGGTTCGGCGGAGCCGGCCGGGGCCAGACGGGCGAGACGGGGCACGTACAGCGCCCCGCCCCGCAGGGCGACCTGCGGCTCACCGGTCGCCAGTACGGCATCGAGGGCGGCCCGGTCCATGGTGACACCGGTGCCGATACCTGCATCGGCATCGGCATCGGTGTCGGTGTCGACGAGGACGATCCGGTCGGGGTTCTCCGCCTGCGCGGCCCGTACCAAGCCCCAGACGGCAGCGCCACCGGGGTCGGTGACCTCCTGCTCACCACCGGCGGGCACTGCTCCCCGGGTCAGCACGACCAGTCGGCCGTCCTCGGCATCCTCGTCCGCCAGCCACTCCTGTACGGCCGCCAGTACCCGGCCCACCAGCACCACAGGCGTGTCGTCGTCCCCGCCGGTGCGGGCCTCGACCGTCCGCACCCCCGCGGCGACACCGGAGCCGGGTTCGGGCACGCGCAGCGCCCCCGGCACGGAGGGCAGTTGACTCCACTCCACCCGGAACAGCGCGTCGTCGGCACCGGTGGCGGGAGCGTTCGACAGTTGCTCGGCCGGGACCGGTCGTAGCGTGACGGCCTCCGCCGTGACGACCGGGCCACCGGCCTCGTCGGCGGCCTGGACCGCCAGGGCACCGGAGGCGGACCGTGCCAGGCGCACGCGCAATGTCGTGGCGCCCTCCGCGTGCAGCATCAGCCGACTCCATTCCAGCGGCTGCCAGACCTGGGTGTCGTCGGTCGCCGACGCATCCAGGAGTGCCGGCTGCAGGGCGGTTTCCAGCAGTGCCGGGTGGATGCCGAACCGGGCCGCCGCGTCCCGCTGTCCGTCCGGCAGGGTCACCTCGGCGAACAGTTCGTCGCCGCGCCGCCACACCGCTCGCAGGCCCTGGAAGGCCGGGCCGTACTCGTAGCCGTGCCGGAGCAGCCGCTCGTCCACGCCGGTCAGGTCCTCCGCCTGCGCGCCGGGCGGCGGCCAGGCGGTGAAATCGAAGGCATCGGTCGCGGTGACGGTAGGCGCGGTGCCGGTATCGCCGAGGCTGCCGGTGGCGTGCCGGGTCCAGCCGGCGGCGCCGATCTCGCCGACGGCGTCCTCTCGTACGGAGTGGACTGCCAGCGGGCGACGGCCCTCGGCGTCAGGTGCCTCGACCGTGATCTGCACCCGCACACCGCCCTGCTCGGGCACGATGAGCGGAGTGTCGATCACCAGTTCCTCCACCGCACTGCGGCCGACCTCGTCACCGGCCCGTACGGCCAGCTCGACCAGCCCGGCGCCGGGCACGGCGAACGCTCCGCCGACGGTGTGGTCGGCCAGCCAGGGGTGGGTGCGCAGGGACAGCCGGGAGGTGAAGACCAACCCGTCCGACTGCGGCAATGGCACCACCGCGCCGAGCAGCGGGTGGTTCGCCGTGCTCTGGCCGAGGGCGGCGGCGTCGGTGGCGGGGGCGGTCCGCAGCCAGTAGTGACGGTGGTCGAAGGCGTACGTCGGCAGGTCCACGTGGGCGTTGGTGGCGCCCTCGGGGAGCACGGCCGCCCAGTCGACCTTCGCGCCCCGCACGAACAACTCCGCGACGGAGAGGAGGAGCGTCTGTGCCTCGCCGCGCTCGTCGCGCATCGCG
>NZ_BAABIG010000041.1:0-174791 GCF_039542605.1 Streptomyces ziwulingensis | reverse complement strand
CGAACACCTCCCCGCACCCCCCGGCCGCGGACCCCACCACCCCCCAGCCCCCGGGCTCACCCACCCCCGACCCCGGCAGCGCCCAGCACCAGAACCACCCCCACCAGGACAGCCTCGAAGACATCCGCGCCGACCTCGACCACCACCCCGGCGGGCTCACCCCACCCGACCCCACCGACCAACAAGCCCTCACCGACGCTGTCCCCCACAGTCCCGACGGCACACCCCAACGCTTCCCCGACCCCTTCGGCCCCTGGACCCAACTCCAGAACGACGGCGGCAACCAAGTCCCCGGACGCAGCAACAACTGCGCCGACTGCTCCCGCAGCTTCCTCGAAACCTGGTACGGCAACCCCCAGGTCTCCGCCCCGCGTACACCCGACACCGACGCCCAGGGCAACCCCGACCCCTGGTCCCCCGAGAGCAACGCCAACGACAACCAGATCCGCTGGACCGGCGCCTCCCACACCTACGCGGGCCCCGGCGGCGACCCCGCCACCGCCGACACCATCGCCGACACCCTCCGCCAAGCCGGCCCCGGCTCAGCCGCCATCGTCCAGGTCGACTGGCCCGGCGGAGGCGGCCACGCCTACAACGCCGTCAACCACAACGGCGACATCATCTGGATCGACACCCAGAGCGGCCAGGTCAGCCACCAGCCCCTGCACATCGACCAAGCCGCCCACGTCTGGCACATCCCACTCGACGCCGACCGCAACCCCATAGACACCACACAGCCCGCCACCTCCACCTCCACCTCCACCTCCACCTCCACCAACCAGCAGGGCTCCCAGTCCTCGGGGCAGCACACGCAGGGCACCCCCGGATCGACAACCCCGGGTAACGACGGGACGCCGCACAACGGAGTCCCGGGCGAAGCCCCGAAGCGCGCTGACGCGGGCGCCACGGATGCGACGAGCAAGCGGGACAAGAACAGGGACGCGACCCCGGCCGACGCCGACGGGACCGGTGGCGCCCCGCCCCTCCGTGACGGCACCCACCGGGAGGAGAGCGGCGACCCCACTAAGCCGTCCGTATCCCGCGACGCCGGTCTCCGGCACATGCCAGGAGAGGTGGACGGAAGCGAGCGAGGGCGGGAGGCTCCGTCGGCCGGTGCGATACCTGACCGGCCGGCACAACCGACCGGGACTGACACCCCTGAGCAGCCGGGGCACGGCCAGGGGGATGAAGCCAAGTACACCGATCCTCATGACCGCGGCGAGAGCGACACCTCTGACGAGAGCCGCCGCGTCACCGAGAACGGTCCGGACAGCGATGTTTCGCGCACGCACGCGACACCGGAAACCGAAACATCAAGGGAGTACGGGCTGGAGCCCGACGACCTGCAGCAAGATCTGCGAGACAGGCGCGACGTGTTCCGGGTCGAACTCGACCGAGTCCACGCCAGGCTCGATCACTGGGCGGAATCCGGGGATCTCACCCGCGTCCTGCGGGCCACATCCGGTGACGGCCCGCATCCGGCTCCCGAGGGGCCACACAGGTTCACCCGAGACCAGCTCACCAGCAGCCTGCCGGGCTTCGATCGGCTGTCCAGGGGCGAGCAGCAGGCCGTGGTCGCCTCTCTCGCCAGGCTCAGCCTCGCCTTCCACCAGCAGCACAGTGTGGGACGCAGCCCAGAGCGCATCGACCACCCCTACCGGAACGAGAACGAAGGCGACCCCGCTCCCGGCACCGCCGACCGAGGCGCCAAACTGTCCAGAGAGTCACTCGGCGTGCGGCTGCACCGCATGGCGATGAACGCAATGTTCAAGAAAGCGGAGT
The DNA here is from genome assembly GCF_039542605.1 of Streptomyces ziwulingensis. Taxonomy (NCBI): domain Bacteria; kingdom Bacillati; phylum Actinomycetota; class Actinomycetes; order Kitasatosporales; family Streptomycetaceae; genus Streptomyces; species Streptomyces ziwulingensis. Next base: position 173,009 of record NZ_BAABIG010000041.1, on the reverse strand, counting down.
TCAAAAATCTCCTTCCCGATGAAGTGAGCACTCTGCGGCGACAAGGGCCCGACTTCAGCGGCAAGAACTACGCGGTTCTGGAGGTACAGGGTCCTCCACCGGACCATGAAGTCGAGTACATTGTGGATTCCTCCGTTCCCGCCAACCAGAAGCTGCCAGGAGTTCAGCCGCGCCATTCAGAGAGGCACCTGTTGGACTGGGTCAAGCGTATGGACCCGGACGGCACCAAGTACAAGCCCCTCGGGCTCTACACCGAGCGCGAGCCCTGCGGCCAAGGCCAAGGACACGCCAAATGCTCGGTCGCCCTTCAGGACTCACTGCTTGAGAACGTCCCCATCCACTACAGCACCACGTACCGAGACGATCCGATAGGCGTGAACAGTCGTGAGCAAATGGCAAAAGACAAGCGCAGCACTCTTGCGAGTTTGACAGGGATGTCGGACCAAGACATCCGGCAGCGCATGCAAGATGAATGGAGTGAGCGTTTCAAAGACGACGAAAAGCGCCTCAACAGAGCCTTCAAGAGGATCGAGGGTGAGAGCGGCGCAAGCCTTATCAACGCCATCGCGAAGGAACTGGACGCCCAGCGCAAGGAGACCAGAACCGACGAAGAGGATGCCATCGGAGAAGAATTCAACCGGCACATGGACGCACTCGCAGGAACCTGGTCCACTCTGCGAGGCCAGCTACTCGACTGAGGGCCTGTGACATCGCCCCTTCTGGGACCCGGTTGACTCTACGTTCGCCGGTGGCGCGTTTTCTGATGTGCCCAGCGAAATCGATGAGCCAGCCGCTTCGAACTCCCTGCTTTCGTTACTGTCGTCGCCGGTAGCATGCTGATGAGCCCGCACTGGAGATCTCAGAAAAGCCCCTAGTAAGGTGTGGCCATGTCAGACAACATCGACGCTCTGCTGAGAGACCTGTCAGAAGGCGACCGGGAGCTGCGGAGAGCTGCGGAGAACTCTCTGGTCACGCTCGGTGGACAGGCGATCGACCGCCTACTCCTTCATGCTGGCGACAACGCCCCGACTCCTCTGAGAAGGCGAGTTGAGGCCGTCCTGAAACGTATAGATGTCGATGCGGTACCCCGTTTGCGACAGATCCGGCAGGAGGGCCCCGGGGAATTGCGGTCCCTGGCACTGAAGGTCCTGGTCGACGCGGGTGGTGCCGCGGCACTCGGCATTGCGGACCGACACGCTGTGGAACGCCTGTTGCGGATCAAGCTCAAGGACCAGCACCCGGTCAAGCTCCCGTCAGAGGCCGGCCGCTGGCTGGCATTTCCGGCCGACCGGCTCGATACCGTCGTGTCCACCCTCGGCCTGCACGACCTTCAGGCGATCACCAGCACGGCCGGTATCGCCGCAGCCACCGAATTCACCGACGCCCTGAAAGTCGAGGACGCGCAAGCAGAGACGCAGACCGTCTACCGCGTGTACATCACCCCAGAAATCACCAGTTGGCGCGCGGCACTCGACCCCGAAGACGACAACGTATCGACACCCAGGTTCACCACCTGGCGCCTGTTGTGGGGAAACTCCTACCTGGACGAGCGGGATGGTTTCACCCTGGCCGACAGAGTGAGTGAGCGATGCGGCGAAGCCCACTTCTACCTGACCGATCCCTACAATTCTGCGGAAAACTGGTACGTCTCTCGTAACGGACACCCGGTACGCGGCTTCAGCACTCATGCCTTCCCCCAATTCTCGGGCGATCCGTTGCCGTTCGAAATCGAGTACAGGCAGGACGCGGTTGACGAGGAAGAGGCAGAAGAATACGCGCAGGGCGTCCCCTATGCGCTGACGGCAGCCGATAACCTTTCCATCGAGCCCGGGTCTGTGCTCCCACGTGACACGAGGGGGCACGGCTGGCTTGCCACCACACACCCCGACCTGTCGAACCTGCACTTCAAGGGAGCCCTGCCCCTTTGACACCGCCCGCCAAAGGCAGCGCGGGAGGGGCCCCTCTCCTGCCCCACCCCTCCTGGGGCATCTTCCGCCTTCGACATGACCAAGTTGCTCCCCCACACCCCAGCGGACGCCCCGACCGACCTTCACACCGCTGCCACCGTCGAGGGCAGTGAGAGCGGGTGCATCCGCCCCAGACCCGCCGAAGTCTCACCCGGCCTCGCCCCCGCCAGTGCGTTGCGCTGGATCGACAGGCCCCGCGACAGCACTGCGTGGCTGTGGACCGGAGGCGGGGAAGGGGCCGGCAAGACCGGGCTGTTCCGGGAGATCGCCGAACGGCGTTCCGACGCGCTCCACCTCGACTGCGCGGGCCTGCACTCCGAGGAGGTCGCGCGCGAACTGACGGACGCCCTCGGCGTGGCCGCGCCCGGCACGTACGACGCGGACTTCTCGAAGGTGGTGACCGGTGTCACGGCGGGGCCGGTGGTGCTGCTGGTGAACACGCAGTGGGCAGGCTCCCTGCGCACCACGCGTGAGCCGGAACGGGCCATCGAGCAGGTGGTGCGGACCCTCATCGGGAACCATGAACGCAGGGTGCGGATGCGGCCCTTGATCGAGGTGGCGCACACCGCGCCCATGGTGGGCTGCTGGTGGCCGCTCTCCGGGGGCGCGAGCTGACATTGCGCGGCTCGGGTGAGTACGCCGCGGACCCGACCGGTGCCGAGAACCCAGCCCACGTGACCGCCTTGCGCGGCCTAGCGATGGCGGAGTCCCCTTCCGTCCCACTTGCCAACCTGTACTACCTAGCCGAACGCGGAATCTGGCCCTCCTCACACGGAGAGTGGCTGGCTCTTCTGCACCATTCGCTTCTCGGCCGCGGCCGGTCCGGCAAGACCTTGGCCGAAGGGCTCCTCGCCGCGGCCCACCGGTCCACTCTGCCCTGGCACACCCTGTGGTCCCATGGCACCGGGCCCGGTGTCGCCACGACGGAGCACCTGATCAGGCGCCCGACCGTACGCCGCCTGGACCTCGTACCCGCCCGGTCGGACACCCTGGCCGTTGCCACGACCGGCCGGGGCGGCCGTTCGGCGTGGCATCTCGACAGCGGCGAACCCGCCGACGATCCCGGCGACGACGCACCTACGATTCCGGATATCGCCCTCCGACCGGCTGACCGGAATGCGGCGCGACCGGGCCTCCTCAAGAGGATGCTGCGTACGGACACCAGGCTGGGTGCCGCCGACTTCCCCGATGAGGCACATAACGCTCCCGCCGAGTGGTTCGAGAGCGTCTGGGGCCCTCCTCACCCAAGCGGGTCCCGGAGCACGCCCTGCCGCTCGGTCTTGCCGACACCGACACACGTCTGTTGGCGGAAGTGACGGGGCCGCCTGACTCCGGACGGACCCGGACACTTCTGCGGCTGCACGAGTGCGTCCCCGACTCGGTGTTCCTGGACGCCACCGGACTGACCTGCGAGGACCTCATCCTCCAGCTTGTCGAGAGAACCGGGCGAACCCTTCCGGCGCGCCGTTCCGACTGGGCCGGCGTGCTGGCGGACTCCGCTGTCAGGGGTGGCCTGGTCGTCATCGCCAACACCCAGCGGGCAGGCCGCACTCGTCGCTCGGCGGAACCCGACCGGATGGTGCATCGCTTCGCGGTCCAGCTCGCCGTGGCCGGCCGCTGCGAGGTGGTCCTGGAAAGGAACCTGGCCGACACCAGGAAGTGGCACGGAAACAAGGTGATGACGCTCCAGCCCGTCGGGCAGCCGGAGTCGGCTGCGGAACATCCGGCTGCGGAGGATCCGGGAGACGCGGGCACCGACGCGTTGCGGGCGCTCGCCCTGGCCGAGGTGCGCCGTACTCCGTATGCCGTCTGGAGTGCGCTCGCCCAGGCTCTGGGGAGGAGGGCGGGGCGGCCCGTCGACGTCACCGCCCTACTGCGGTCCACGCGCGCGATGATCGAGGTGGATGCCGACGACTGTGTGTCCTTCCGGGACGAACGCGTCGCGGAAGCACTCCGTCGCACCACCGAGCCAGGACTCGTACGCGACGTGAACCGTGACGTCGTCGAGTGGCTCGGGGCCCAGCCCGTCACCGGCACGACCGGCCGATATCTCGTGCAGGGCCTGGCCATGCACGTCGTGCAGGCGGATGAGTTCGACTCCGTACAACGTCGAGGGCGGCTGGCCGCGCATCCCGACCAGGTCGCCCTGATCGACGCGGCCCAGTGCGACGACGCTCATCCCGTACGGTTCGACTCCCCCGCCGGTGATGCCGTCAACCTGTGGACGTCCGGCGTCGATTCACTGTCCCAGGGCGAATGGGCCTCCTGGCTGCATCTCACGAGCACCGCACGCGGTGACCGGGAGACCGCCGCCGAGATCGCCGCCTGTGGGCTCGACCTTCCCTGGAAGGTCCGCTGGGCGCGCTGGCGATCACCGGGGGCGATGGATGTCAGGTCCGTGCGTCCCGGACCCCTGCACCAGTTGGCCGTCGCCGGCGACGACTACCGCGCCGGCCGGACAGCGGTCGTCGCGCGCGGCGGCCGGGACGAGCGGTACCGGGTGTGGGACGCCGCGACGGGGGAGGAACTCGCCGGTCCCTGGCCGGAGGGCAGCCCAGTCGAGCCAGGACATCCTGGTCGCAGCGGCGTACCCACTCGGCGACAGCGGTCCGGGAGTTGTGGCCGGCGCTGGTGAGAGCACACACTCCGACCGCGAGCAACGTCGCCAGCCGGAACCGTACGCCGCGCGGATTGCGAGGATCGGGCACCCGGGCCAGCGCGTCGAGCAGCCCGGACGGCAGCACCGCCTCGCTCCGTGACACTCGGGACGCGGCCTGTGGCAGGAGCGGAGCACGGGAAGGATGATGGTGCAACGAGCACGGCGACCTTACCGGGACCGAACTGATTCGCCGCTTGGTGCGGTGAGGTCCTTGGTCATGAAGACGCGGCTGGTACCCGGTGGATCGCAGGGCACCTCTCCCAGCAGCTTCCACCCGTACTTCTGGTAGAAGCCGGGAGCCTGGAAGGTGATCGTGTAGAGCACGGCCGTGCGGCAGCCACGGGCACGGGCCTCGTCCTCGGCCTTCCGGAGGATCTGTGTTCCCAGCCTGCTGCCCCGCAACCGGGGTGGCAGGTAGAAGAGGTCGAGGAAGAACAGCCCGAGCGAGGTACGCCCGGTCAGCCCGCCGACCACCTGGCGCGTTGCGGGATCACGGACCAGGACGGCCAGAGGTCTGCGGTCGGCGATCCCCGTGTGCTCGACGTTGAAGCGGTCCAGCGCGTCGGAGATCGCCGCGATGTCCGCCGGGGCGGGGGTGTCCGTGAGTACGAAGTACGTCCGGGATTCAGGCTGGTGGGAGCCTGTGACGGCGATGTCGGACGAAGTCATGGTTGCTCCAGTACGTGAGCAGAGGCGGCGCGGCCTCGCGGGCGGATGCGGGGCTGGCGAGCCCTGCGCACGTGCCGACGCTAGGACGCGGACGCTTCGACAGCCGTCGAAGAGACGTCGGCGACAATGGACACCGTGGACTTTCAGCGCGCAGGTCAGGACGTGGGGGTGGACCTGGCAGGGGTGGCCAAACTACTGGCCGACGGCACCCGGGCCGCTTTCTGCCTCGCGCTGCTCGACGGCCGGGCGTGGACGGCAACTGAGCTCGCGCGTCACGCCGGCATCGCACCGTCCACCGCAACCTCACACCTGAACCTGCTCGTGAACGGCGGACTCCTTGTCGAGGAGCGACACGGACGCCACCGCTATGTACGGGTAGCCGACCGCAGGGTGGTCGAACTGATCGAAAGCCTTGCCGCGCTGGCCCCGCAGGACAAAGCCCGGCCACGTTCACTGTCGGCCTCCGGCCGACAGCACGCACTGGCCCGCGCCCGGCTGTGCTACGACCACCTGGCCGGAACCGTCGCACTGGCGATCACCGACGCGATGGTCGAGCGCGGACTGCTGGAGTGGGGATCCGATCCGGGCCTGACCAACAAGGGCACCCTCTGGCTCGTCGAGATCGGCATCACGGTGCCCACCGGTTCACGCCGCCCACCAGTACGCGCATGTCTTGACTGGACCGAGCGCCGTCCCCACCTGGCCGGCGCCGTGGGCGCCGCCCTGTGCACCCACGCACTCACCACCGGATGGATGACGCGCATCGGCACTACCCGCGCCCTGCTCGTGACACCCGCAGGATGCGCGGCATGGCACGACCACCTCGGCCTGCCGCCAACCGAACTTTGATTCCGGTCCGGCTCGGGCCGCGCCGACACATGATCAAGTCGGACGAACAGGACTCGACCCGGGGCCCTGCCCGTACCCCCGAATCACGAGTACGAGATCGCCCTGCCATCCGCGCCGTCGTCCCCCCTCGACGGTGGCATCGCCGAGGAGCAAGGGGCCCCATGGCTGCACGCCCTGGCCGCTGCCGAGACCAGGCAGGTGTCCGTGGCCTTCTGGGGGCTGCTGTGCCACGCCGCTGAAGCACCCGCCAGCGTCGAGGAACCGCAGGCCCTGGCCCGCCGCCGGACGGACCTCTCTCTGTCGGAGGATCCGTCCGGTGATCCGGCGGTGGGGTTCACCTCCGACGGGCTCGTGCACGCCTTGCGGCGCGCACGGCCTTGTCCGGCGGCCCAGGCAAGATGGGTCGAGGCACTTCTCCTCTCCCTCGGTGCCGAGCACGAGGGTGGGCGGCGCGGTAACGGGCCGGTGGCGCGTTACGCCGCTCGGGCTCTGCCGCTGCACGCCGCTCACGCGGGCGTCCTGCCCGGCAGCGTGCTGGAGAACGGCTCGGTGCTCGCCATCTGCGCACCGAACGGGCTGTACGAGACCCTGCGGGTGGCCTATCCCGACGGTGTCCCTACGGTTCGCCTCGAAACGTACGGAGTTGGCCGACCAGTTCCTGAACGCGGGAGTGGAACTCCCCTGGCGAACCGTCTGGTCGAGCTGGCGGCCCGCGGGGATCTTCGGAATCGGGACGACGGACGCCGGCAGAGTCGGGAACGCCGGTAGCCCCCTCCCGGACGGGACTGGCATGGCCGCGGACGTCTTCCGTCGGATGCTCGGCCTCATCGGCCGCGCGTCCCTCACAGACCCGACGAGGGCCGACTCGACGGCACCGGGAGGAGAGCAACCTCCTGCGCCAGCACATCGTCGATGCCGCGTCCGGGACCTCGACGACCAAGGTTCCACGGCCGGTGCCGGTGCTTGGACGCACCCGCTGTACAACGAGTGAGGAAGCAGAGGCAACGGGCAACCCCGCCCACCCCTGTACACGGCGGACGAGGAGGGCGGGGCAGGCGTGTGAACAGAGGGTGCCGAGACGCTGACGCGTCGTCCACGGGTCACTGATAACTTGCTGCTTCCGCCAGTTCACTCCGTGGGGAGACCATGAGTCAGCCGCCGCCGTTCCAGCCGCCACCGCCGCCGGCACAGCCTCCGCGCCCCCCGCAGAACTCGCCCGCCCCGCCGCCCCACCACCAGCAGCAGCCGCCGCCCGGGTTCGGACCTCCGCCGGCGCCGCCCGCCGTCCCCGGCCAGCCCCCGATGTATTACGGGGCGCCGGCGCAGGTGCCGGGACAGCCGATGTACCCGGCGCAGCCGGTACCGCCGTACCGGGCGCCGTACGGACAGCCGCCGCGTGCGCGCAGTGGTCATCCCGTCGGCGCGGTCTTCGTCGGGCTGTGCGTGTCGGTCGTCGTGTCGCTGCTGTACAGCGGACTGATCGTGCTCACCTACAAGGAGCAGTCGCTCGCCGCGTCCCAGACCCTCTACCTGGTCCACGCCGTCGTCAACGCGGCGATCGTCGGCGCGCTGGTCGGCCTGATGGGCCACCGCAGTACCGGCGCTCCCCTCGGCGGTGCCGTGGTCGCCGCGCTCGCTGCCTTCTTCGGGTTCACCAACGCCGTGCCCCTCATCCTCGCCGAGAGCCAGTCGCCCGCGGCCATCGGCGACATGATGCAGGTCGACCCCCTCATCCCGGCCAAGGCGTGGTGGAACGACGAGATCAACGGCGGCGTCGACTGGGTCTCCCCGCTCGGCCTCGTGATCGCCGCGGTCGTCGCCTGGGGTCTCGCCTACGCCATCGGCAGGAGCCGCGGCCGGCGCTGACGCCCGCGAGGGACCGGCCGCACACTCATGTCACGCGCTCTCCGGGCGGTGCCGATGCCGAAGTGCCCGCCCTCGTCCACGAGGAGGAACGCCAGAACCGGGCTGACCGGGGCCGAGTCGAGATGCTCCAGGGACTGCCGCAGACCCGCCAGCACACGGCTGCCCCGGGCCTAGTCGGCCTCCGTCACCGTTCCGCTCCGCCTCCGCCTGCGTCTGCGTCTGCGCCTACGTCTCCTCCTCAGCCTCAGCCGAAGTCGTTCGTGCCCGGCGTGGGGCGGGTGCCGATGGTTTCGTCGTACGTCGGCATGTTGGTGCCGTACGAGGCGCGCGGGTCCGGGGCGGTGCCGGTCCCGTGACCGACGGGACGGCCGCTCGGGTGCCCGACGGGGTGCTGTGTGCCCGGGCTCGGGCGCAGTACCGCCGGCATCGCGCCGGGGGTGGCCTGGACCGCGGTGTCACCGTCCGTCCGCTCGAAGTCCTGGGAGGTCCGCTTGTCGTTCCACTCGTGACCGTCCGCGGAGGAGCGGAGGTTGTCCCCGCCGGCCCGGACCCGGGCGTGCAGGCCGTCGAGCGCGGGCTTCCAACTGTTCGCGATCTCCGTCAGGGCGGGCCCGACCGACCAGCCGGTGAGCGAGCCGCCCGCGGTGCCGGCCTCCTTCACCGCCTTGTCGGCGGGGCTCTTCATGTCACGGGCTATGCCGTCGCACGCGCCGGCGGAGGCACGCAGCTCGGCCGGTTCGACATCGGTGGTCCTCGACACGTCCGGTTCCTCTCACACGTTCGGTTCGGGCGGTCAGAACTGCTGCTGGGTCGCGCCGGGCGGGAGCATGCAGGGGGTGCGGACGGCGAAGGAGAGGGCTTGGGGCTCCGTCTTGCCCGATCCGACAGTCGTGGCCGTGACCAGATAGGAGTTCTCTGTACTGCGGGCGCGGAACACCGCGGAGGTGTAAGCGTCCTTGAACTCCCTGTATCCCGTGACCTCGTATCCCTGCTGCGGGAGCTCCCGGCGGAGGGTCCGCACGACGCGCGTGTGCTCCGTGACGGGAGCCTCGGAGTAGACGTAGTAGAAGAGGCTGTACCGGCCGTCCTCAGCGACCTCGTCGTCACCTCCGACGCACGCCTCGAAGTTCACCTTGGCCGTCGCGGGAGTCAGCTCGACATCGGTGAGACGGGCCATGTACGCCGTGTAGTCCTCGGCCCATTTCACCGCAGCGTCCTTCCCCATGCGGGGCAGCGGGGCGTTCGGGTCGTCTTCACTCGGGGACATGCAGCCTCCAGTCGAGAGCAAGGCCACCACGAGGGCGATGACCGTACGGAAGAACGAGTCACAGACCGGGGACGATGTACGCCTCCGGCGGCAGCTCCGTGCCCTCCTTCGGCACCTGTGTGGGCTGCCGTCCCGCGATGACGGCACCCTGGTTGGCGAGGGATTCGCTGCCCGTGTCCCAATATCCACTGTGGCCGTGGGTGTCCACTCCGAAATTGTTGCCACCAAAGCCTCCGAGCATCGGGTCACGGCCGAGAGTGAGGTCGGAGGCGTGGTTGCTGACGGCGTCGTCCTCGGCACCGCCGATCCATACATGCTCCGGGTCCATCTGGAGGTCCTGCGCCTCGTCCACCGTCATGCCAGGACTGCCCACCACGAGGACGTCGTCGGCGCCCAGGCCCGCTCCTCCGGCGGCGGCGGCCCCCACCACGGTGGACCCGTAACTGTGGCCCAGTACGGTGGTGTGACTCGGCGACCCGTCGTGGGCCGCCTGCGTACCCGCCACGAACTGCCGCAGATCCGGCGCGGCGTCCTCGGCCCGGCCGGTTCCGCCGACACTGTTGAAGTCGGTCAGGGAAGCTTCGGGGGCGTCATAGCCGAGCCAGGTGACCATTGCCACGCTCTCGCCGTTGGACTGTTCTTCCGCCGAAGACCGCAACTTGCCGATGCGCTCGACCTGGCCCGGCACGGCCTCCATGTTCGTGTTGGTCCCCGGCACCAGGATCCCCGTGTGCGCGGCGGTGTCCGGATTGCCCATGGCGATGATGGCCCGGCCGTCGTCCTTGGAGTCGTAGCCGAGCAGGTACAGCTCTTTGCCCTTCGGTGCGCTGTCCGACGCCTCGATGCGGTCATTGAGCAGCGTGAGGTTGTTGAGCCGCCTGTTGACGGTCTCCGTGCTCTCGCCCGGAAAGTGCTCCGCGTAGTTGCCGTATTGCAGAGCGTTCAATTCCTGCGTCACGGACGTACGGTTGGCGTCGTCGCGTACGTCGGTCGGCAGTCCGTCCGTCGCCCCGATCTCCTTCGGATAGAGCGTGGTGTACGTCTGGCGGTCAGCCGGGCTGAGCGCCTTCCACCAGTCGGCGGCCGCCTTCGGATCGTCGCCGGGTATCTGGGGGGCGGTTACGCCCACGGCCTTCATCGCGTTCTTGACGTCCAGGGCGGATTCAGCCGCCGAGTCGTTGTTGAGCGGGTCGGTGAGGATGTCACCGCTCAGTTCACCGAGGGCCGTGCTGCCGTCGCCACTCGCCTTCCGCGCCTCGGTCAGCGCCTCGTCGATCCGGGCGCGGTACTCGCCGAGCAGCGAGTTGCGGTCCGCGATGATCGCTTGGACGTCGGGGTCCTGGCGGGGCAGATCGTCCGTCGTCGGGTCGCTGACCCATCCGTCAGCGTCCACCTCGAAGCCGTCTTGCTCCGCTCGCCGGACCGCGTTGCGCAGCTTGGTCTGGGCGGCCTCCATCCAGAACCCGGTGGTCTCCAGTACCGACGCGACGGCCATGGCCTCCGTTTCGACGATGCCGATCCGCGACTCGACGTCCTCCAGGTAGAAGAGGGCCGCGTCGGCGTCGTCACCCTTCCATGCCTGGTGCAAAGGCCCGGTGACCTGTCTGCGGTGGCGGTCGGTGAGCAAGTCCATGGTCGTCGACAGTGCACGCCAGGACTTGGCGGCGGCTTCGAGATCGGAGAAGTCCTGCTTCATCAGCCGGGTGAAGTCAGAAGCCATGTCGGCTCCCACCCGGTCGGCCCGCACGGCCCTCAGGGCATGGCGGACCCGCACACACAGACATGAGGCAACCCCCGTTGCTACGACCCACTCATGAGTTCGAGACGTTCACCCTAACCGACGTCTCACTCACCGGATCAAGCTTGTGGAGGGACTACGTCCGCCCTATAACCTGTGTCCCGACGCTCGTTCTCGTAGCAGATCCCACCACTCAGGCCCACCTTTCAGGCCCACCTCTCAGGCCTCATCACTCAGGCCTCATCACTCAGGCCCCACAACCGGTCGGCTTCCTCGACAGCATGATGGGAGAGCGGACGTGGCTGCGGCACCACGTCTTCGGTCGTCCGGTGATCCGACGCTCACGCATCCCTCGCGGCTGTGCCTCCTTGCCTGGTTCGTCGCACAGTGGATCGTCGTCCCGCTCGATCTCATCCTGCGGACGCTCTGGCTGCTCACGGTGTTCTTCGTTCTTCGGGGACGGAACGCAGGACATGCTGCCGCGCCTTCTCGAACCGCTGTCCCGGTTCATGTCCCCAGTGGCACTCCTGCGACGGATGTCGCACGACGTCACGAGGCACGAGGCGCACCTGGCCCGCGAACTCGCCCGCCTCGCCGAGGAAGCCGGCCGGCACCGTTTCAGCCGGCGCAGCCGGGTGTTCCACCACGTCACACGGCAAGTACAGCCCGAGGGGTGGGTATACCTCATCACGCTGCATCCCCGCGAATACCGGGGCGTCCCGCTCAGCGTCCTGCGGCGACTCGCGTCCGCCCACGCCTTCGCAGGGGAAGCCTCGCCCACCCTCAAGGACGGGGTGACCCTTCGTTCCTTGCCCGCGGCGGGATCAGCATGATGCGGTCCGACGGTCGGATCAGTGGCTGCCGGGCCGCGGGGTCACCGACAGCAGGTCACCGACAGCAGGTCACCGGCGCCCGGCAACGTCAGTACACCACCCGTTTGCTGCCGGTGCCGCGCGCGTACCAGAGACAGAGCCCCCGGCCAACGCCGGGGTCCGGAAGCGTTGATCGCCTTCATCAGCCAAGCTCCGTGCTCACCGCGGTGGGACACCTTGACCTCGAAGACGGTGCTGTACTCGGTCCAGCGCGAGCCCTTTCTGACCACCCGGCTGTGGAATCGCAGAGGGTAGGGTAGTGACGCAGGACTTGCGGCACTGCGTCAGGCGGACGCCGGCCCACAGGCGGTAGGCCGTGAGTACACACACGAACGCGGCCACGACCAAGGGCAGTGTCAGAAGGAACGACGCCTCCGCGCCTGCCCTGTTCACCGCCACGGGTACGCCGACCAGGACCACCACACAGGCCAGCCGTGCGGCGAGAAGTCTCGCCAGGATGACGTAGTTGTCTCTCATCACCTTGGCGACGTCCGTGGCCGCTGAGGCCGCCGCGGCATGGGGGCTCTCCGGCATCTCATCTCCGTCCGTGTACCGCTTCGGTTCACCCGAAGTCATGGTGCGTGTCGGCCAGTTCCACAGCGAACGTCACCAGTTGCAGTACGGCGATGCCACGCGTGTCCGCACCCGTGACGAGGAATCCCGTCCCGCCCGGCAGGTCGAGTCGAGTCGAGTCGAGTCGAGTGGTCGCATGCCCTCGTCCGGCCGGTCCGAAGCGGTCCCCGCCAGGCTCGCGAGCACGAGCCTGGCGTCGGCTCCGGACGCCGGGACGGCGCAGACCATGAGAACGGAGGAGGTGAAACCTCCGGCCCCGTCCGGGTGCGGACCCAGGGCGCACCCGAGGACGTCCTGCGCGTTCAGCAGGCCCGCGACGCCGGCGTAGAAGCGTGTGACGCTTTCCGCCCGCTCCCGCAATTCGGCTGGAAGGCTGAGTACCTGCTCGACGAGTTCGATGACTTTCTCGACCGGAGGATTCAGGTCCAGCCGTAGGTAACCGTGCGGCAGTCCGTATGAGAAAAGGAGTTTCGCACGGCTCTCTGCCTCCGTGTCCACGCCGGTCACGCCCGTCACGCCCGTCACGCCGCTGTTCGCCTTTCCGCTGCCCCCATGTCTGTCACATCTGCCCTCTTCGTCACGCCCATCCTGCCATCTCCGCGACAGCGTGGAGAGTGGCCGCGGCCTTCGTACTCTCCGCCGAATTGTGTGCGGAGCCGTCCTAGGACACCAGCCCCAGGCTCTCCGTGGAGGACACAAGATTCGCCGCGACATTCGGGCCGTTGGCGCTGATGGACGCCATCAATTTGCCCGAGGCCCCCGCGCTCTCCCCGGCGAGGCGCCATGTATCGGCGACTTCGTCCGCGGCGCTCTTCGAGAAGGCAGGGACGATCTCCTTCACGAAGGCACCGGCCTTCTCCGTGTGGGACACGGCCACCCCCGTCCTGCCGGCCGTACTCACTCCGTCGGCGACCTCCCTCGCCGTCAAACCGAGCGCCTCTCCGCCGGGAATCATTTCGACGGTGTCTCCGGCGATGGAGACCCAAGCGGCAAACATGTCCACGCCGCTCCGGGTCCGCCAGGTTCTTTGTTGGATTTCACGCCCTCGCTGACGGCCTCGACCATTTCCTTGGTCTGTTCAGAACCGTATTTCCAGCGCTCCTGAAATCAGTCGCAGACCTCGTCCAGCCGCTGCGTGCCGATCTGTTCGGCCCGCACATGCGCCAGGCCTGATCGCGCGCCACCCAGATACTTCACTCAATCTTCAAGGGTTTTGAGGAACCGCCCCCAATTGATCGACATCCGTCTTGAATGTTCCCCCATGAGCTGGCTCCTCAAAGTCTCGGCTACTCACTTACCCACCCCGGCCGATCGGGGCCGGCCGGGCACGTAGAGGGCCGCCGCTGTGCCCTGGTCTACTGGCCCTGATACGGGGGTTGCTGCGTGTAGGGGTTGAAATTCAACATTCAGGTCGCTGCTGAACCGCCCGGACGACCGCGCGGCGGGGACGACTTGGCGGTGCCCCCGCTTAAGTATCCCCGCCGGCCGCGAACGCACTGAGAACACCGAGAATGCCCGCCGCATATCACCAGTCGGGGCTTGCTCCTCGACGGTCGCACCCCTGTCGTTCAACGCCCGATCCTGCTCGACACTCAACATCCCGTGCACGACCAGGCCCGTGTCGAACACCAGGACAGCGGGCGTCTTCTTCGGAGACACCCGCCACCCGCGCGCTCCGCGGCGAGCGTCCCAGCACAACGACAGTTCCTGCCGTTCCAGCACGGCGGGCAGTCCCCGCTTGCCTAGATCCGACCGGAAACACACCCGGCCCGCATCGGTTTCCACCTCAAGGTAGGTATTGCCGTGGGACTCCACGGAGCCGACGAACGTACCCGGCCCGCCGACGCGGGTGTAACGGCCGCACAGGGCCTTGTCCCTCCCGTCCGACAGCGAGAACGCGCGAGAACCGTGCCGCCCCCATGCGTGGTGGACGGCTCCCAGGCCGGCGAGGAGCGCCGCGGCCAGCACGAACCACCAAGCGGACGCGAGCAGCGTCTCGCCCCACACCCGCCAGCCGAGACCGCGTTCGTCGCCGGCCAGGGCGCCCAACTCGGGTGCGGTGGGCGCGTACAGGACGGGCACCGGATCGCCGGGACGTGGCCGCTCGAAAGTCGTCGACCTGACCCTCGTCGTCACCGGCGCCGTCGACGCGAACGGGGAGCTGGACGACCACCGTGGCCGCGTATGGATCTTTCCCCTTGGAGGTCGGCTTCTGTCGCACCTCACCGACCTTCTCCGCCCGTGCGACACCGAACTCGGCTACGGCGGCGTGCAGGCGCTCGGTCAGATCGCCCCGCTCGGGTCTGCCTGCGGTCAGGGCAAGCGTCGCGATGACCGCTGTGGCGAGTCCGAACACCCCGGCGGCCAATCGGATCTGTTTCACCCGCCTCGACGGAAGGCGGCACGGCAACGAGGGCCAGGACGACGAGGAGCGCCGGGACACCTCATCGTCGGCTCTCGCGCCTTCGGCCGCTTCGGCACACAAGTCCTCGGCGACCTCTGCGAAGGGACGGGGGCCCCAGGCGTATCGCCGCAGCGCAGCGATCACTCCCAGGCATGCCGTCACACAGCCGAGGCGCAGAAGAATCAGCAGCCGCCGCAGCGGCGGGTTGTCGCAGAGCAGCCACAGCGCGAGTACGGACGACACCGACACCGACCCGATACCCGCGCACCATGCTCCGATCTTGGGCGCGGC
Source organism: Streptomyces ziwulingensis (assembly GCF_039542605.1). Classification (NCBI taxonomy): domain Bacteria; kingdom Bacillati; phylum Actinomycetota; class Actinomycetes; order Kitasatosporales; family Streptomycetaceae; genus Streptomyces; species Streptomyces ziwulingensis. The sequence continues at coordinate 157,854 of NZ_BAABIG010000041.1, read as the reverse complement.
TCCGGTCGATGTACGCGTCCATGCCGCAGGGAGCATCAGCCGAAGTCCTCACACACCCTGTCCGTCGCCGCTCCAGACTTCCCTGAGAACGACGGCTGCTCACTCGGTCCAGTGATATCGGACAACTCCCCTTGCATGAAGGCAGCCCGCCATCAGGGCCCGGTCCACTTCCCTGGCCGCGGTTACGGCGACCACGGGCCACCGTGAGGACGATGGCGCCCACGGGCACGACTGTCTCGGTGCGCCCCGGGTTGGGCGTAGACCGCCTCTCGTACCACCGTCTCTGCTCGCCTCTCACTGACCGTGGCGAGGCGGCTGCCCTGGAGGCGTCGGATACCCCTGACTCTGGCCGGCGTCGGGGGGATACGGATACGGCTGCTGGCCCGTCGGAGGCTGTTGCGGGTATCCCACGGGATACCCGGGCGTTCCTCCGCCGGAACCGGGGCCGCCACCGCGATTGCCGCGGTTACGGCGACTACGGATCACCGCGAAGAGGATGGCGATGACGACTACGACGGCTGCGATCCCAGCAATGACCAGGATGCCGCCCGAGGAGGACTTGCTCTTCTTCTTCGCCTGCGTCTTGCTGTCATCGCCGTCGGAGGCGGCGCCGGAATTCGTGGACGTGGAGGCCTTGGCGAGGGGGCCCTCCTTGGGCCCTGCGGGGATGTCCATGGTCAGCGCGGAGCCTGGGCGGGCGATGCCGTAGCCCAGTTGGCTATCGGGCGCCTTCTTTCCCTTGTTCTCCAGGAACGAAGCTGCCTTGATAAGACGGTTAATGGTCTGCCCTGCGCTCAGGTTTGGGTACTCGGAGCGGAGAAGAGCGACGATCGCCGATACATAAGCGGCAGAGCCGGAAGTTCCATCTGCTTTCACGTACCCGCTAGGGCTTGTGGGGTCAGCTTGAGGTGTCTGAACACCTGGGGCAGCGACGGTTACATTCCCGGTGTTTGACTTGCCCCAAAATCCGAGACTTTGATCCACAGCAGATACGGCCACAACCCCCGGCAGTGCCGCAGGATAGCTAACAGTGCCAGCGTCATTTCCTGTAGCAGCCACTACTACGACATCGTGATCTTGGGCGTAAGCGATGGCCTCGGCAGCCTTCGATCCGGGATAGGCACTACTATCACCGATGGAGAGATTTATGACAGATGCACCCTGGTCGACCGCATAGCGAATTCCGGCCGTCAGGGCTGCGGTGTCAACATTGTTCTCACTGGTGTCTACCCTCACGGGGAGAATCTTTGATTCCGGGGCAAGACCCATTACACCAGCGGCACCATTTGCCCCATGTCCGTGACCGGCGATGAGGCTGGCCATTCCAGTGCCATGTCCGGCATTATCCTGCTGAGGGTTGTCAGACCCGGTGAAGTCCTTACCAGGAAGTACCTGCCCGGTAAGATCCACATGGCTGGCGTCGACACCTGAGTCGACCACAGCGACAGTGACATCTGCACCTCGAGACGTCTCCCAAACCTTCTCCGCGTCGTACACCGTTAGCGGCCATTGTCCGTCGCGGACATAATCTGCCGACGCCGTCGAGGCTGAAGTGAGGAGCAAGGCTCCCGTCAACGCCACAACTCCTGTCGTGGACCAGACTCGTTTGACACCCACCTGCTTGCTCCTCACTCAACTTCGACTGGCTTTACCAGTCATTCACAAGGCGAGCCGCACGCTTCGCGCGTGCGGCTCATCCGTTCAACTACTCGATAGTGCGCGGCACATTACGGTTGCGGTCCTCTTCCGAGATCCAGGTCTCTTCGTCCTCGACAAGGTAGTCGGGACGGTCTCCCGTGCTGTTCTCGTCCTCCGGCCGGCGACCCTTGCGGCCGCCCAGGGCGCCAGCCCCACCACCAGCCATGGCGCCGCGCTGGGTGCCTCCCCGGCTGCCGTGGAGGCCTGCACCACCGCCTGCACCCTTCCCCGTGATGCCCTTTGCCGCACCGACGACGCCACCGCGAGACTTCGCAAGAGCTCCGCGGCCACCCGCACCGGCAGCACCGCGGCCTGCGGCGCCGGCGCCAGAGCCCATGCCTCCCATGCCGGCTCGCCCACCAGCACCGCGTCCCGCCGCCGCACCGCCTCCAGCCAGTCCGCCTCGACCACCGGCCACACCGATGCCACCGCGTCCTGCAGTGCCACCGCGGCCGACACCCGGAACGGCACCGGGCGTCACGATGCCCGGCCCTTGAGCCCCTGCAGTGCCGATAGCACCGCCACCTCCGCCACCCGTAGCAGCGCTGATACCAGGTCCAGTTCCGGTCAGGCCCGGAGAGATACCGTCCACCTTCGTACCGGTTGTCGGGAGCTGCGATCCTCCCGTGATACCCGGGGTTCGGGACACTGTGGGGGCTGGCTTCACGGTGTTTGTTGGGCCAGCGCTCCACGGCTTGGTAGAGCCGCTGGCGTTGCTTGGCCCCTTACCACCTGATGGTGGCATGGAGATGGGGGTAGGCATCGGCGTTTCGGGGTTCGGAGGCAGGAAGGGGTCTCCGCCGTCGTCAAATTCTCCACCACGCTTCGCATACGCCTTGTAATTGACCCCCAACTGCTCCATGATCGCCACCCCCTGAAGCTGGGCCTCTTTACCCGCTGACAAGGAGTCCGCGTTTGCCTGGCGGGCGGCGTCGGTGCTTACTCCCTTGTTGATGTCTTCCAGAAGTTGCTCGTCGCTGCGCTCGTCATCCGTGAGCTTGTCCCAGGCTCTCGACCAGCCAGAAGGCTCTTCGACCTCCCGCATCTTGGCGATGGAGTTCCGCAGGTCGTTCTGGACGGCGTGCGTGATCTCGCCGTAGTGGTTGGCCCATGCAGCTCCGTTGCGGACGTTCTGCATGATTTCGTTGGCCTTTTTGCGGAATGCCTCGGCGGCGTCGCCCTCCCAGTGTTCGAGGACGTTCTCCACAGCGCTCTGCAGCATGCCCGCAACACTGTCCTTGGATGAGACCTGGTCCACACCGCCGCTCTTCCCGTCGCCGTCGCCGCCGGAAAGGATGTTGTGGACGGACTTCCAGTGCTGGCTGACCTCGTAGATCCGACCGGGATCCGCATCCAGAATCATGGATCGCAGCTCAGGGATGCTCATCTGCATGAAAGGCGTGTCGAGCTGGCTGCGGTCCGGGCCGCCCATACCTCCGTCGGGGAGGTCATCGAGCTTCTCGTCGTGCTTGTCCTGGATCCGCTGCTCTTGCGCCTCTTGCTGAGCCTTGATCATCTCAGGACTCTGGTAGCCGTAGCCGTACATCTTCGAAGGTCCCCCTCGTCGTCAGTGACCGGTCGCTGAACCGCTAGTTGGCCGCACCCTTGGGAGCAGCGCTCACGCCTTGGGCGTTCGCCTGCTCCTGGTTGCTGTACTTGTCCCTGACCTTCGAGGTGCTCGAGCCGAAATCATCGACCAGCGTGTGCAGGGACCTGATGATGTTCTCGATCCGAGCCTTCTGCTTCTGGTGAGCTTCGTGAAGTTCGTTGGACTCCAGGAACTTGGCACTACCGAACGCGCTGTTCGGAATATCCGTCTCGTACTTGGCCTTGGTGTTCGCCTTGTCCATGTCCGAGAGAAGGCCGTTGAGCTTCCGGATGACCTCATCCAGCGCGCTCAGATCAACCCGCATTCCGTTGCTCATACCCCGTTGTCCTCTCCCCTGTTTTTCAGATTTTCGGCGCTGCTCGGTGACCCGGTCATCGGGTGGCTCGCCCGGGGCGGGTCGCGTGCCTGGTGCGCCAGTCCCGTACGGCTACGCCGCTGCCCGCTATCACCAGGACCAGGACCATTGCCGTGCCCAGGACGTAGATCGCCGCTCGGCGTTCCCGTTCCTCCTCGCTCTCCCCCATGGTGACTTCCATGGGGACGACGCCGCCGGAGCCGGCCGCGACCGCGGGGTCCGGCTTCGGGGTGGTGCCCGGGGTGGATTCCTCCGAGAGAGCGGCGACCGGGTCGACGACTCCCCAACCTACGTACTGGTTGGGTTCGCGGCCCGGGCGCTGGGCGGTCTCCTCGATGCGGGTGGCGATCTGGGCCGCGTCCCAGTCCGGGTATTTGCTCTTCAGCAGGGCGGCGACACCCGCGACGTACGGGGCGGCGAAGCTCGTACCGTCGGCGGTGCACTGGCCGTCCTCGGGGACGGTGGAGACCATGCCGACCCCGGGTGCCGCTACGTCGACGAAGTCGCCCGTCTGTGAGAAGAAGGCGCGTTCGTCGTTACGGTCGGAGGCGGCGACGGCCAGGACGCCCGGGTACGAGGCCGGGTAGGTCTCGGCGGGGGTGCCCTCGGCGCCGTCGTTGCCGGCCGCCGCGATGATCAGGGCGCCCGCGTCCACGGCGTCCGCCACGGCTTTGCGTAGCCCGGTGTTGTCTTCCTTGTTCTCGGTGTCCGAGGAGATGTTGATGATCTTCGCGCCCTTGGCGACGGCGTCCCGGATCGCCTTCGACATGGTTCCCGAGTCGCCCTGCTTCTCCTCCCCGCCGGTGTAGCGGTAGGAGAGGATCTTGGCCTCGGGGGCCAGGCCCACGAAGCCGGAGCGGCCGCCCTTCAGCGGGCGGGCGGCGATGATGCCCGCGACCCGGGTGCCGTGGCCCTCGATGTCCTGGGTGCCGTCCGTGGAACCGACGTAGTCCTTGCCCCCGGAGGCCATCGCGCCGCGCAACTGGGTGTTGGAGTCGTCCACGCCCGTGTCGATCACCGCGACGGTGACGCCCGCGCCCTTCGTCTCCTCCCACAACTCGTCCAGGAGGATCCGCTGGAGGGACCACGGCGTGGACTTGATGACGTCACCGCCGAAGACGCACTCCGTGGTGGCGGAGAGGCCGAAGTCCACGTTGCCCGAGCCCGAACCCGAACCCGAGGCGGGGGCGGGGGCGGGGGCGGGGGCGGAAGGGGACTCTCCCGTGACGCGCACGGGCTCCATCGTGTCCGCCACCGCCACCGGTGCCCCGGCGAGACAGATGCCGGTGACCGCGAGCACGCCGAAGGTCCGCCGCAGGGCGCGGCTTCCACCGATGCCGATGCCGATGCCGATGCCGATGCCGGTACCGATACCGGCATCGGCACCCACGCGGGCGCCGGTGCCCGTTCGGCCGGGCGAGCGGCGCGTGCTGCCCTCCACCTTCAGGTCCTCCATGTCGTGTCCCCAGGGTTCCTCGCCTGCCAGCGCCGAGCCACCGGGTGTGAAGCAGAGGACGGCCCAGCGGACGCCATGGCGTCGGCTGGGCCGCATCTGTCCATCTCACATCCCCCGTGGGTCGCCGACGGGCTCAGCCCCAGGTCGAGGCGTTGCTCTTCTCGGTGGCCTGGTAGTTGTCGGCGGCGCTCTGCAGGGCCGTGGAGATCTTCAGCAGGGTGGCGTGCAGGTCCTGAGCGGTCTTGTCCCACTCACGCTGCTTGCGCTGGTAGCCCTCCTGCGCCTCGCCTTCCCAGGTGCTGGCGACGCGCTTGACCGCGGCCTCGAGGTCGTCGAGCTGCTGCTTGATACGGCCGGCGGTCGTCTTCACGTCCGTGGAGGCGTTGGTGATGGTCGCGTAATTGACGAGGATCGACATCGTCGTTCCCTTTCAGGAAAGTCGTGGTGAGTCGTGGAGAGTCAGTGGAGATCGGTCGAGGCCGAGACCGAGGCCGAAACCGAAAGAACAGCCGTGATCCGCTTGGCCTGATCAGCCGAAGGACCCGCTTGGCCTGATCAGCCGAAGGACCCGCGCTTGGCTTGATCGGCCGAAGGGTCGCCTGACCTGATCAGCCGAGGGACCTGCCGGCTGGTCAGCCGAAGTCGGACATGATCTTGCTGATCTCGGAGTTCTGCTGCTCTTCCGACGCGGAGTAGTTGCTCCGCGTGGAGTCCACGGCTTCCTTGATGTCGGTGAGGATGTCGCTCATCTTCTTCGCGTCCGTGTTCCAGCGCTCCTGGAGCTGGTGGTACGACTTGGCCGCCTGGCCCTGCCAACCGCCGGCGATCTGCTCGATCACTCCGTTGAGGCGGCGGATCTCGCCCTGAAGCTGACCGTTGACGTTGGTGATGTCACCGGAGAGCTTGGTGAGTTCGTCCTCTGTTACCCGGAACTGGCCGGCCATGATGAACCTTCCCCCATGTCGTTGTTGCCCCGGGCCCTGCACCGGCGCCCGGAGAAGTTCACACGCCTGAGCGCTGCAAACACTCTATCGTCAGCCTGTCACTGGACGACAGGCAAGACCAATCAGTTACAGGGCTCACACACGCGAGCGATCAATTCGTGATCCCTGCGTCGTTTACCGTCGAGCGAAACCTCAAGCGAGGCATCAATCAGGGCTCGTAGCAGGGTTGTTGAAATTCCGATCACTGGCTTTGCGGCTGCCGCGCGCCCCCCGTGTCCAGCGTGGGCCCCTTCGGGATGAAGGTCGCCCAGCTCTGCGGGACGATCGCGGGATCGGAGACGTTCTCGTAGCCGAGCCGCGTGCGCGCCTTGTCCGTCTCGCTCGCCTCGCCCGACGCGCCCGCCTCGCCCGACGCGCCGCTCTGCGACGAGGACGCCTCGCCGCCGCTCGCCGCCGCCGCGCTGTCGTTGTTCGTGGGCAGCGAGTACCTCAGGCCGGTGTCCGTCAGCAGGTATGTCGCGCCGCCGCCCGCCGCCGCGCCGGTGACCTCCTGGAAGAGGAGGCCCGAGCCGGAGGAGACGGAGGCGCTCAGCGAGTCGGCGATCGCCTTCTCGGGGTACGTCGCTCCGGCCCACGCGGCGAGCTGCGGCTTCTTGTCCTGGCCGATGGTGCCGTCGTAGACGCTGCACGAGGTGGTGAGGGCCGCGCCGGTCGCGGTGGCCGCGGGGTTGGCCTGCCGCGGGACGGCCTGGGGCCAGCCCTTGTCGGCGTAGAAGCCGGCCGCTCGGCCGCCGTTGGCCACGATGATGGCCTGGGTGTCGGCCTGGACGGGGCTGATGCCGTCCGTCCCGTACGCCTTCCCGGCGTCGGGCGACTGCTGGAGCAGCGCGGCGACGAAGGGGGTGATGGCGGCGACCTCGTCCTTGAGGACGACGTAGTACTGCTCGCCCTGCGCGTCCTTGGCCTTCAGCACCCGCCCGACCGTGCTCGCCTCGGCGGGGAGCCCCTGGACCGAGGTCGGCGCGCCGATGGAGGGGACCTCCGGGAAGGCGATGGCCCCGCCCTCGTTGAGGGTGTTCAGCCATTCCTGGCTCACCGGCTGCGGCGTGAGCTTGGTGCCGATCACCGCGGCGCGCAACTGCTCCATGGTGGTGGAGTCCAGGCCCGACTCGCCGCCCAGCAGGAAGCGGTTGCCCTTGCCGTCGACCAGGTACTCCAGGGAGGTCTTGGAGTCGATGACGTACAGGGCCTCGCGGGGGTCGACCTTGCCCGCACCGTCCAGGGACTTGGCGTCGGCCTCGTCCAGGACGAAGACGGCACGGTCGATCGCGGCGGCCGACCCGGGGGCCGGGCGCTCGCACACCGCCCAGGTCTTGGGCTCCTTCGCGTCCGTCTCGGAGGGGAGGCGGTCGGGGGCGTACGGGATGCCGAGGGTCGAGCCGTGCGGGATGCCGCTCTTGTCGATCTCCTTGCCCGGGACCTCGACGACGGTGCCCTTGCCCTTGTCGAGGAGGAGCTTGGCGGAGGCGTAGTTGAGGACGGGGTGCAGCGTCGGGGTCTTCTTGCCGTTCGACGTCTCGTCGGGCAGGACGACGTAGCGCGTGGTGGAGTCGCTGTCGACGATGATGTGCTCGCCTGGGGTGTCCCAACCCTCGGGCGCGGTCGGCTTGATGACGCCCCAGGCGATGAATCCGACCACCAGGACGAGGCCGACCGCCAGGCTGGGCATGACCGTACGGACGGGACGCGGCGCGCCCTCCTCCGAGCCGCCCGGCGACGGCGCGAGGAACGCCGCGACGGTGCGCTTGCGAGCGAACGTGTAGGCGGCTAGCTCGTCCCGACGCTGCTGTGCCATGGTCCCCGTATCTCCCGTTTGTTCCCGCTCGACTGTTCCCGCTGTTCCCGCTGTTCCCGCTCGACGGCGTGGCGGACTGCCCTGCGCTGCCTCACGCTGCGCCGCCCTGCGCCGCCCTTCCCCGCGCTGCCCGGCGCCACCCCATCCGAGCGGCCCCGCCCCGGCCCCGGCCCCATCATGCATGCGCGCGCGGCATCACGCGCTGATCCGCGTCACGCGCGAATCCGCGTCCCACGCGAATCGGCCGTGTCCGACCGGCGCTTCGGCCACTCAGGCACCTACTATGCCCTGCGCCCCGAGCGGCCGTCCCGCAGGTGGCCGGCCGCCCCGGCATCTTCACAGAGCTTCACTGCGGCCCTCCACCACCCGGGGCCCCTCCGTGCCACCCTGGCCACCTGGGGCCGGTGTCCCCTGTGTCGCCTCGCGGACCGCAGCGGGTACCGTGAGCCACTCGCATGGATGATGTGGGCCTTCGGTGCCCCTGGCCCGTCGCCGGGACCTCGTACGCCAGGGACCGCCCGACGCACGGCCGCTACTTCGCGAAAGGGATGTCCGGGGGATGACCAGCGCTACGAGCACTCGGCGCGGACGCCGCGCACAGCAGCCACCGGGAGAACCGGGCGGCACCCGCACGCCGCCCGCTCCGGCCGCCTCCGCCGCCGCGTCGCCGCGCACCCTGCCCCGCCCCGGCGGTCTGGGCCCGGTACGGCTGCAACAGCTCATCCTCGTGGAACTCGCGGCGGCGGTCGTGCTGGCCGCCTGGGTCGCCGACGTCTCCTGGCTGCTGGCCCCGGCCGGCGCCGTCGCGGCGCTGCTGCTGCTCCTGGCCGTCCTGCGCCGGGGCAGCCGGCCGCTGCCCGAGTGGTACGAGACGACGCGGGCGCTGCGCCGCCGCCGGCGCGAGGCCAAGGACCCCGTCCCACCCGGCACCGACCCGATGCTGGCCGCGGCGGTGGAGTGCGACCCCGCGCTGCGGACGTACCCCTTCGTCTCCCGTGACAACCGCTCGATCGGCATGATCGGCGACGGGACCTTCCTGACCGCGGTGCTCTTCGTGCAACCCGGCGACCAGCCGCTGCGCCCGGAGGCCGCCGGGCGGCAACTGCCGCTGCGGCTGATCCAGGACACCCTGGAGGTGGACGGCATCCGGCTCGCCTCCGCCCAGGTCGTGCAGCACACCCAGCCGGCGCCCGCGCCGCACCTGCCGCCGCAGTCGCTCGCCGCGCGGTCGTACGGACCGCTCCAGGCGCAGTCGGGCGCGCCCGCGCTGCGGCTCACCTGGGTCGCCCTCAAGCTCGACCCGGAACTGTCCTCGGAGGCGGTCCAGGCCCGCGGGGACGGCGTCCCCGGCGCGCAGCGGGCGCTGCTGCGGGTGGCGGACCAGCTCGCGAGCCGGCTGGCCGGCGCCGGTTTCCAGGCGACCATCCTGGACGAGACCGAACTGGTCCAGGCGCTCGCGACCTCCGCCTGCCTCAACCCACGCGCCAACGCGCAGCACTCCCAGGAGGGGCGCGCGCCCCAGCGCCGTACGGTCGAGTCGGTACGGAACTGGCGGGTCGACGACCGCTACCACACGACGTACTGGGTCTCGCGCTGGCCGCAGTTGGGCAGCGGCGGGGTGGCGTTGCCGGAGCTGGTCACGCGGTTCACCTCGCTGCCCGTGCTCGCCACCACCTTCAGCATGACCCTGAGCAGGGCCGGCAAGCGGGGGGTCTGCCTCACCGGGCACGTCCGGGTCACCGCGCGCGGCGACAGCGAACTGGCTGAGGTCGGGCGCGAGTTGGAGCGGGCCGCGAGTGCCGCGAAGGTCGGCCTGGTCCGCCTGGACCGGGAACAGGTCCCCGGTGCCCTCGCCACTCTGCCGCTCGGAGGTACGTACTGATGTCCCAGCCCGCCCCGACCGTGCCCCCGGGACAGCAGGGTCAGAACGCACAGGGCCAGAACGCCCAAGGGCGCACGCCCGCGCACGTGGCCTCGCCCACCGACACCGGCATGATCCCGATCGTGCGGCAGCCGCAGGCGCCGCAGCGGCCCCGGCGGATCCTGAGCGCGGGGTTCGGACTGCGCGGTCCGCGCCGCAACCGGCACGTCGTCAGCGCCGACGAACTGGCCGCGATCAGCATGCCGATCGGTGACGACGGCGTACTGATCGGCGCCGACCAGCAGGGCCGGCCGGCCGTGCTCGGCCTGGCCCGCCCGACCACCTTCGAGGTCGTGCTCGTGGGTGGGCTGTGGCTGGCCCAGGTGATGGCGTTGCGGGCGGCCGCGACGGGCGCGCGCGTGGGCGTCGAGACCGGCCGTCCGCAGGCCTGGCAGCAGTTGGCCCAGGCGGCCGGCGGCGGCCAGCAGTGCGTGACGGTCTATCCGGTGGGCCGGGTGCCCGCGCAGGGCCCCTCGGTGTCGAGCCCGGTCGTGCTGTTCCGGGACTGCGGCATCCGCCCGCCGCGCGGCCGGGTGACCTCGGTGCCGTGGCAGTCGGTGGTGACGGTGCTGCCGTTCGTCAGCGAGCACGCGCCGCGCTGGCTGGCCCAGGCCGATCTGGTGGGCGTCCAGCGCATCTCGCCGTACGAGACCGAGGTGGTCCGGGACACCCTGGGCATTCCGGGCGAGCATCTCCAGCATCTTCCGACCCTTCACGACGGCGTCGCCCTGTGGTGCACTCGCAAGCACCACAAGTTCGTGATGACCGAACCCACCGACGCGGAGACGGGACTGCTCGGCGTGGCCCGCCGCATGGACTGACGGGCCGTCGTCTCCGGGAAGCGCCGAGGCGGCCGGACCGCCGGGCCCTCCGGTCCTCGCACGGGGGCTTTTCCGTCCCGCCATGCGAGTGATTAGGCTTCTGTCGGTGCGGTGACGATCGCAGTCGTACGGGGACTCGCCACCGGGTCCGCCCGACCGCGATGACGACCAGCTCAGCAGCAGTCGCTGACCAGGAGGCAAGCAGTGAACAGGGATCGGTCCGAGTACAACGGCGGCAGCCCTTCCTCGGACGGGGACGATCACGAGGTCGATCTCACCGGGGAGTTCGAGATCGTCTACACGCCTCCCGCCTGGTATGCCCAAAGCACACAAGGTGGCTCCGACGCCGGTCCGACACCGCCGCCACCGGCGGCGGTCGGACCGCCTTCCGGTACGCCCACGGGTCCGCCCGGCATGACGCCGGCACGGCCTCCCGGCGTACCCGCGGCACCGCACACCGCGCCGCCGGTCCCGGGACCACAGGTGCCCGGACCGCCGGTCCCGGGACCGCAGGTGCCCGCAGCTCCGGTGCCCGGACCGGCGCAGCAGGCTCCGCAGGGTGTGCCGCAGCAGGCCGGGCCGCCGGTGCCGCCTCCGTCGGGGCAGGGCGGGCCCGTCGGCGCCCCTCAAGGTGCCGCTCCGGGCGGTTACGGCTTCCCGCCGCCCCAGCAGGGCACCGTCCCCGCGACGCCCGGCGGATACGGCTACCCCCAGCAGCCACAGCAGCCACAGCAGTCCCAGCAGCCACACACGCCGGTTCGGTCGCCTCAGCAGCCCGCCCAGCCGCCGGCCGCGCCCGGTTTCCCGGTGCTGCGCCCGCTCGACGAGGACGTCCAGGGCTCCGCACCGGCGGCTGCGGAGCCCGAGCGGCCCGCACCCGAGCGGCCCGCACCCGAGCGGCCCGCACCCGAGCAGCCGTTGCCCGGGTCTCAGGTCGTGGTCGACCACGCCGCCGCCGACGCCGAGGCGGCCCGCCTCTTCGGCGGCGGGGACGACGATCCTGAACCGGCGGGCACGGCGGGCACGGCAGGCTCGCGCGACACGGCGGCAGGCACGCGGGACACTGCGTCGGACGGGGCCGGGGCCGGGGGCGAGGAGGCGGAGTCCGGTCACTTCGCCGGACCCGGCCCCGGCGCCCCCGACCCCGGTACGCCCTACTCCGGTGCCCAGGGCGACGAGCCCGCGAACCCCGGCGTCCAGACCTCCACCGGTGCCCCTTCGACGCCCGCCGGGACGGACGCCTCGCAGACCTCGCAGACGCCGCACGCCGCGCAGGCCCCGGACGCGGTGCCGGACCCCGACGCGCAGGCCGGTCCGGGGGCGGCCGCCGCCTCCGGACCCACGCCCGAACCGGCCCACGGCGTCCCCGTCGCCCCGGGTGCCCCCGCTGCCGCCGAACCCGCTCCCCCGGCGTCCGATCCCCTGCCCGGAGCACAGGGACAGCAGCCCCCGGCACAGCACCAGACCGGCGGCCAGGGCCTCCCGCCGCTGCCGCAGGGGTTCGTACCGGCACAGCCCGTCCCGCAGCAGCCCGAGCACCCGGCCCAGCAGCTCCACCAGCCGCACCAGGCATATCAGACACACCAGCCCCACCAGCCGCAGCAGGCCCCGCAGTTCCACCAGCCTCAGCAGGCCCCCGGCGTCAATCCCACCGCGCCCCACCCCGAGGCCGGGCCCGAGGCCGGGCCCGAAGCCGGGCAGGAAACCGGGCCCGGCGCCGGATACGGCTACCCCCAGCCGCCCGCCCAGCAGCAGCCGGGTCACCCCGGTCACTCCGGTCACCAGCCCGCCCCGCAGGGCGCGTTCGGCCCGCCCCAGCCGGTGGGTCCCGGCGAGCAGCCCGGCCGGCAGCCCCACCCGGGTTATCCCGGTCAGCAGCCCGCCGCGGCCGACCCCCGGCAGACGCCCCAGCCTGCGCAGCCGTACGGCGCGCAGCCGCCCGCCCCCGGTTACGGCTACCCGCAGCAGCCGCCCCAGCAGGCCGCCCCGCAGCCGGGACCGGCCGGTTACGGTTTCCCGCCCCAGCAGGCGGGTTACGGCTACCCGAGCCCGGCCCAGCAGGAGACCGGCGAGCCGGGCGCCCCGCAGCAGCCGCAGCAGCCGCACCAGCCGCACCAGCCACAGGCGGCCCAGCCGCAACCGCAGCCCCACCAGCAGCCGCCGGCGCAGCCCCAGCCCTACCAGCAACAGCCGCCGCAGGCGCACCCACAGACGCACCCACAGACGCACCCACAGGGACCATCTCAGGGACCACCGCAGGGACAGGGACAGCAGCCCGGCGCCTACGGCGGTCCGGGCAACTGGACCGCCCCGCCCGGGCCGCAGCCCGGGGGGCCCGGTGTTCCCCAGCAGCAGGCGTCGCCCGGCACCCCGCTCGGTTACAACGCGGCCGTGGAGCTGACCTCCGACCGGCTGCTGCGCAACCAGCCCAAGGCGCGCAAGAACAACACCGCTCCGTCCCGTTTCAAGTTCGGCGCCAAGAAGGAGGAGGCCGAGCGGCAGCGGAAGCTGGGGCTGATCCGTACGCCGGTGATGTCCTGCTACCGGATCGCGGTGATCAGCCTCAAGGGCGGCGTCGGCAAGACCACGACGACCATGGCGCTCGGCGCCACGCTCGCCAGCGAGCGGCAGGACAAGATCCTCGCCATCGACGCCAACCCGGACGCCGGCACCCTCGGGCGGCGGGTCCGGCGGGAGACCGGCGCCACCATCCGCGACCTCGTCCAGGCGATCCCGCAGCTCAACAGCTACATGGACATCCGGCGCTTCACCTCGCAGGCGCCTTCGGGGCTGGAGATCATCGCCAACGACGTGGACCCGGCGGTCTCCACCACCTTCAACGACCAGGACTACCGGGCCGCGCTGGACATGCTGGGGCGGCAGTACCCGATCATCCTCACGGACTCCGGCACCGGTCTGCTCTACAGCGCGATGCGCGGGGTACTGGACCTCGCCGACCAGTTGATCATCATCTCCACCCCGTCGGTGGACGGTGCGAGCAGCGCCTCGACCACGCTCGACTGGCTCTCGGCGAACGGCTTCGCCGACCTCGTCCAGCGGTCGCTCACGGTGATCTCCGGTGTCCGCGAGACCGGCAAGATGATCAAGGTGGAGGACATCGTGGCGCACTTCGAGACCCGCTGCCGCGGTGTCGTCGTGGTGCCGTTCGACGAGCATCTCGCGGCGGGTGCCGAGGTCGACCTCGACATGATGCGGCCCAAGACACGCGAGGCGTACTTCGACCTCGCCGCCATGGTCGCCGAGGACATGACCCGTACCCAGCAAGGCTTCGGCAACCCGAACATGCAGTACCCGCAGCAGCCCCAGCAGGGCTACGCGGAGCCGCCGCAGGGGTACGCGCACCCGCAGCAGCAGCCCTACGGCCCGCCCGGCGGCGCCCCGCAGCCGGGGCAGGGCTGGCAGCAGCCCCCGCGGCAGCAGCCCGCGCCGGGCCAGGGCTGGCAGCAGCAGCCGCCACCGCCGCAGGACCCGCAGGGCGGCGGCGTACCGCCCGGCTGGACCCAGCAGTAGCGGACCCGGACGGGGTGGGGATGCGGCGNGACCCGCAGGGCGGCGGCGTACCGCCCGGCTGGACCCAGCAGTAGCGGACCCGGACGGGGTGGGGATGCGGCGGGGGCCGGCACCATGTGGTGCCGGCCCCCGCCGCATCCCCACCCCGTCCCGGGGTTATGCCTTCCGCTGCTCCGCCCCGGCGACCAGCTCGCGGCAGCGCGCGACGTCCCGTGCGATCTGTTCCAGCAGCGCGTCCAGCGTGTCGAACGTGGCCTGGCCGCGGACGAAGGCGAGGAAGTCGACGCAGACGTGCAGGCCGTACAGGTCGAGCCCGACGCGGTCGATCGCGTACGCCTCCACCGTGCGCTCGGTGCCCTCGAACTGCGGGTTGGTGCCGACCGAGATGGCGGCCGGCATCGCCTCGCCCTGCGCGTGCAGCCAGCCGGCGTAGACGCCGTCGGCGGGGATCGCGGTGTGCGGGAGCGTCTCGACGTTGGCGGTGGGGAAGCCCATCTCGCGGCCGCGCTGGGCGCCTCGGACGACGACGCCCTCGACGCGGTGCGGGCGGCCGAGGATCTCGGCGGCGCCCAGCACCTCGCCCTCGGCGACCAGCCGCCGGGTCAGGGTCGAGGAGAACGGTTCGCCGCCGCCGGCCGCACCGGACTCGTACAGGTCGACCACCTCGACGTCGAAGTCGTAGACCCGGCCCTGGTCGGTGAGGAACTCCACGTCGCCGGCGGCCTTGTGGCCGAAGCGGAAGTTGGGGCCCTCGACGACCGCCCGCGCGTGCAACTTGTCCACCAGCACCTTGACCACGAAGTCGGCCGGGGAGAGCTTCGAGAACTCCTTGGTGAACGGGAGGATCAGGACCGCGTCCACACCGAGGTCGGCGCAGAGTTCGGCGCGCCGGTGGTGCGGGGCGAGCAGCGGCGGGTGGCTGCCGGGGCGGACCACCTCGCTGGGGTGCGGGTCGAAGGTGACGACGACGGCCGGCACGCCCAGTTCCCGGGCCCGGTCCACGGCGTGCCTGATGATGAGCTGGTGCCCGCGGTGGACACCGTCGTAGGAGCCGATGGTGACGACGCTGCGTCCCCAGTCCTCGGGGATGTCCTCCAAGCCACGCCAGCGCTGCACTGTGTCTGCTCCTTGTCGCAAACTCGTCGAAGTCGTCGAAGCCGTCGAAGCGGAACCCGTGTCCGTGGTTTCCGTGGTGGTGTCCGTGGTTTCCGTGGTGGTGTCCATGGTCGTCCCGGGTGGTTTCCGGGGATGCCTCATCGCAGGTCTAAGGGTGCCATGCCGCCCGCCCGCCGCTCGCATCGGCATGGAGGCTCCCGGCGCTCACCTCGGCCCGCGGCTCCCGGTGCGCGCCGCTCGCACCGACCGGGTTCACGCGGTGACCCCTTCGCCGGCCAGGGATTCGAGTGTCCGGCCGGTGTCCGGGCCGACGACCGGGTCAGCCTGCTGGTCAGCGTCCGAGGAGGGCGATGCGGAGGACTCCTTCGGCGTGGAAGGCGGTGTTTCCGTGTCCTGCGGCGTCGGGGTGGACCGGGGGTGACGCGCTTGTTGATGGGAGCGCGGTCCAGCAGGGTGCCGGGGAGCCTGGCCGGCCAGTAGTCCATCGAACCCAGCTCGGCTCGGTGAGGGCGGCAAGGCGATTGCAGTCGCTGCCCTCCTCCGGCAGGACGGCCGGGTAGCCGACCGTGAGGCAGCCGACCGTGATCACCTCGGCGTCGGGCGCGGCCTCTCGTGCACCTTGGCGAGCATCTGGACCGCCGCCCGAGGCCGCGAAGCCTGGCCCACCCACCGCTGGGACTCCCGTCGCGCCGAACACCATGACCACCCGCGCGACCTCTTCAGAACACCAGCACGGGCCGGCCCCGCACCCCGCCCTCCTCGATGAGCCGATGCGCTTCGGCGACCTGTTCAAGCGGGTAGGTCCGCGCGACGCGGAGCGTGAGGACACCGGACTCGGCCTGGTCCCGCGTGCGGTTCCGGCAGCTCCAGCACCCGCACGACCTCGCGGCCACCGAACTCGGTGGAACCTACGGCCCTCACCGCGCCGCCTCGCGGTCGGCGGCGACGGCGCTCGGCGGGAGGTGGGGGTCGCCCTGCGCGAAGTGGCGCAACGCCCGCTCCAGGTGGCGGTCGCGGCTGCCGGGGTCCCCGATCAGCACGGCGAGCGCGGCACCGTGCAGGGGGCTGTCGGCGTCGCGGGCCAGCAGGGCGAGGGCGGCCCGGCGCAGCAGCGCACGGTCGGTGTCGGTGCGGGCGTGCGGGGCGGCGCGCAGCCCGTACGTCGCCGCGGCGGCGCGCCGCTCGGGCCGTTCGTCGCGCGCCCATCGGTCGGCGGCGCGGCACAGCACGGCGGCCTCGTCCTCGGCGAGGACGCCGAGCAGTTCGCCGGCCCGGCGGTGCGCGCGGTCGACGAGCACCTCGACGAGGTTGTCGGGGGCGCGGTGGCGGTGGGTGTGCAGCAGTGCCTGCGCGGCCGTGGCCACGGTCGCGTGCGGCGCGGCGGGCAGCGGCCGTTCGTCGTCGAACCAGCGGACGAGGAGCGGTTGTACGGCACGGGGGTCGGCGGCGAGGGCCGCGGCGACCGTGTCGAGGTGGCGCGAGCCGGGTCCGGACGCGGGCTCGGGCTCGGCTTCGGGCTCGGGCGCGGACCCGGACGCGGGCACGGGCCCGGATCGGGGCACGGGCCCGGACCGGGGCACGGGCGGCGGCCCGTCCGCGCGTACGAGCCGGCGCAGCAGGTCCAGCCGGGTGTCCACCGGCAGCGGCAGAGCGGCCCAGAAGCCGGGCCCGAACTCCCCCGGCACCGGCCGCCCTTCGTCGCGCCGGGCCGCGACGGCGTCGGCGAGCGTACGCAGCACCCCGGTGTACGGCGCCGGGTCGGGCACCCTGAGCAGGGTTTCGGCGAGGAGCCGGGCCGGCCACCAGGGGCACGGCTCGGCGTCCAGGGCGTGGGTCAGTTCCTCCAGGCGGGCGGCGAGCCGGTGGCCGTCGGGCCGGCGGTCGAGCAGGAGCAGGGCCTCCACGACGGGGCCGATGCGGTGGTACGGCAGGGGCGGCGCCGTGTCCGGGGGGCGGCGCCGGTACACCAGGGCGCGCAGGGCCTCGTCCAGGTCCAGGTGGGTGCCCTGGAGCCAGTCGGCGAGTTCCTCGTGGGCGAAGCGGTACCCCTGGCCGGCGGGGACGAGGAGGCCCTCGGCGAGGACGGCCGCGGCCCAGCCGGTGCCGCCGCCGAGGCGGGCCGGTGCCCGGCCCCGAGGGAACACGGCCTCGAACGACTCCCGGTCCAGCTCGCCCTGTTCCCGGCCGAGGCTGCGCCGGGCGGCCTCGTGGACCTGCCCGGCGACCTTCACCGCGAGCCGGCACTCCGCGTTGCCCCACAGGGAGTCGCCGTCGGCCAGCCTGGCCGCGACCCGCAGGCACATCAGGTCCAGGTACGCCGCGAGGATCTCGGCGCGGCCCAGCCCGCCGGGCATCCCGCTGGGCATCCCGCCGGGCACCCCGTCGGGGTCGCCGAGCGCGGTCCGGACCTCGGAGCAGAGCCGCAGAGTGAGCGGGTGCCGGGCGTCGGCCTCCGCCACCGCCCCGTCCGGCAGACCGAGCCGCGCCCGGGCCGCCCGCGCCTCCCGCTCCGACAGGTCCCCCAGCCACACACAGGGCGGCAGCGCGCCGGCCCGCAGGGCGGACACCCCGGCGCCGCTCCCCCACCGCCCGCCACCCGAGCCTCCGGTCCCCGCCCCCGCCACCGCGTCCACCATCCTCCGGGCCCCAGCCCCCGCTCCGTGCAGCACCTCCCGCGGAAAGGCCGCCCCCGCCCGCTCCCAGTACTCCGCCCGGCATCCGATCACCAGCCGGGCGCCCGTCTCACGCAGCCAGGCGGTCGTGCCCCCGGTCCACTCGGCGAGCCGGTGGGCCAGTGCCGACGGCATCTCCTCCGGCGCGTCGAGCAGGATCAGCAGTGGCCGGCCGGCGGTACGGGCCACCTGGGCCACCCGTCCCGGCCCGACGTCCCCGAGCCCGGCGCCGCCGACCTCGTAGCCGCCGACCTGGTAGCCGACGACCTCGGAGCCGCCGGGCCCGCACCCCCCGGACTCCGAACCACCGGGTCCCCTGCCCCTCCCCCCGGCCCGTCCGGCGCCCGCCGCCAGGGCGCGGGCGGCCCGGCCCAGGGCGCGGCCCGCCGCGTCCGCCACCGAGACGTCGTCCGCCCCGAGGCCGGCGCCGCGCAGCCACAGCGTGGGCGCCGGCCGCGCGCCGCCGGCGTGCCGGCGGGCGAGGGCGGCCAGTTCGGTCGTACGACCGCTGCCGGGGGCGCCGACCAGCGCGAGGACCCGGGCGGGACCGCCGGTGAAGGCGGCCAGTTCCCTGGCGACCGCCTCCCGTTCGACGACTCGCCCCGCACGCCCCGCACCGCCGGTTCCGGTCCTGCCCGCCGAGGCCCCCGCCGGCCCGTCCTGCCCGACCGAGACGCCGGTCAGTTCGAGCACCCCGGCCAGGTTGAGGTCGGCCCCGTGGGCGGGGACCGTGGCCGCGTTCTCGGCGACCAGGTCGGCGAGCGGGCCCGGGGCGGGGCGCAGCGGCACGGCGAAGCCGATGTCGCCGTGGCCGGAGCTGAGGGCGGTGCCGAGGACGCCGAGCACGGCGCCGGTCGCGGCGTCGAGCACCGGGCCGCCGGCCGCTCCGCCGCCCAGCCGGAGCGCGTCCCGGCCCGCCGTGCCGACCGCCAGTTCCAGGGCGTCGCCCAGACAGTGGAAGCCGTCCGTGGCGGTGTACGTCACGTCGGTGGCGCCCAGCACGCGTGCCTCGCGCCAGCCGCCGGCGGCGATCCGCACGTACCTGCCGGGCTCGGTCTCCTCGCGCGCGGCGAAGGGCAGCGGGGCGAGGCAGAGGCCCGCGGTGCGCACGAGGGCGAGTCCCAGGGCGGGGAGCGGGACGACGGCGTCGGCGGTCACGGCGCAGCGGCGGTCCCCGGCGCCGTGCAGGACCAGCCGGGGCAGTCCGTCGACGGCTTCGTGGCTGGTGACGACCGTGCCGTGGTGGTCGGCGAGGAAACCGGTGCCGCGCAGGCGTCCGGCGAGGTCGTGCACGCGGACCAGCGTGGGACCGGCGGCGGGTCCGCCGGGGTGGACGGGGTCCGGGTCCGGCGGTGTGCCGCCGCCGGGGGCGGGGGTGTCTTGAGACCGGTTGCGCGACGCCATCGTGGACCTCCCCGCCGTGCACCGTGCGCTGTGCTCGACGGTAGGCGGGCGATGATCGGCGGGACACCTCGCGCGGCGAACGCGCCCCCTTCCGCTCCCCCGGTTCACTCCGAGCGCCCGCCCGGACGGGTGACCGGAGCGGGTCTGCTGGACAGACCTAGGTGGGGGAACCGAGGGGGGACCCTGGAGCGGCGGCGAGGACGTCCCGTGGCCGCCGCTCCACGGGTGGTCCCGGGGCCGGACGACACCCGGCCCCGGGAGTCCCGGCCCCAACGCTCCAGGTCCTCCGGGGACTCCGGGGGCTCGGCCCCAGGGCTGTGCTCAAACGAAGACGGCCAGGCTCCTGGCCTTGCCCCGCTGTTCCTCGACCAGTGCGAGGAAGCGTCCCGCGGCGTCGAAGACGCCCACGGCGCCCACGCCCGCGTACTCCTCGGGCATCTCCAGCCGCACCCCGTTGGTGAGCAGCCGGGCACGCCGTTCGTCCACGTCCCAGCGCGGGAAGGCCGTACCGGCCGCCTCGGCGATCGGCATCACCTGCAGCTCCTGCTGGAGCTGGTCCAGCGTCCTCGCCGTGTCCAGTTTGTACGGGCCGACCCGGGTGCGGCGCAGCGCGGTCAGGTGTCCGCCGACCCCGAGGCCGGCGCCGAGGTCGCGGGCGAGGGCGCGGATGTAGGTGCCGGAGGAGCAGACCACCGACACCACCAGGTCGAGCACGGGGGTGCCGTCGTCCGCGACGGCTTCCCGGACGTCGTACACCGCGAAGGAGGAGACGGTGACCGGCCGGGCGGGGATGTCGAACTCCTGGCCCTCGCGCGCCCGCTTGTAGGAGCGCACGCCGTCGATCTTGATGGCGCTGACCCTGGACGGCACCTGCATGATGTCGCCGCTCAGTTCGGCGACGCCCGCCTCGACGGCCTCCCGGGTGACCTTCGAGGCGTCGACCGACCTCGTGACCTCGCCCTCGGCGTCGTCGGTCAGGGTCGTCTGGCCGAGCCTGACGGTGCCCACGTACTCCTTCTCGGTGAGGGCGAGGTGCCCGAGGAGCTTGGTGGCCCGCTCCACCCCGAGGACCAGGACCCCGGTCGCCATGGGGTCCAGGGTGCCGGCGTGCCCGACGCGCCGCGTGCGGGCGATGCCCCGCATCTTGGCGACGACGTCGTGCGAGGTGAAGCCCGACGGCTTGTCGACGATGACGAGGCCGTCGGGCGTGGTGTGCTTGTCGCTCATTTAGCGGTGTCGTCCGTCTCGTCGGCCCCGTCGTCGGTGTCGTCGTCGGTGTCGGCGGTCTCGTCGTCGTCGCCCGGCTTGCGGTACGGGTCGGCCTCGCCGGCGTACCCGGCGCCCGCGGCCGCCTCGCGCACCGCCGCGTCGGACTGGCGCGCCCGGTCGAGGAGGTCCTCGATGTTCTTGGCGGTGTCCGGGAGGGCGTCCATGATGAAGGTCAGGGTCGGCGTGAACTTCACGCCCGCCGCCCGGCCGACCTCGGAGCGCAGAACGCCCTTGGCGCTCTCCAGGCCCGCCGCGGCGGCCTGCCGTTCCTCGTCGTCGCCGTAGACCGTGTAGAAGACGGTCGCCTCCCGCAGATCACCCGTGACCCGGGTGTCCGTGATGGTGACGTGCGTGCCGAGCCGCGGGTCCTTGATCCCACGCTGCAGCTTCTGGGCCACCACTTCCCGGATGAG
This sequence comes from Streptomyces ziwulingensis, assembly GCF_039542605.1. NCBI lineage: Bacteria > Bacillati > Actinomycetota > Actinomycetes > Kitasatosporales > Streptomycetaceae > Streptomyces > Streptomyces ziwulingensis. Next base: position 136,790 of record NZ_BAABIG010000041.1, on the reverse strand, counting down.
GTCCGCCAGCCTCTTGGCCCGCGCGTTGTCGGCCACTGGTCCGTCTCCCGTTCTTTCTTGCTCTTCTGCGTACGGTTCTTGGTGTGCGTTTTCGAGGGTGCGTCTGTGAGTGAGTGTCTCGGGGTGTGTGTCTCTGGGTGTGTGTCTCTGGGTGTGTCTCTGGGTGCGGTCTAGTCGTCGTCTTCGCCGTGGAAGCGCCGTCGGACGGACAGCAGCTCCACCTCGGGCCGGCCGGCGACCAGCCGTTCGCACCGGTCCAGTACGTCGGTCAGGTGCGTCGCGTCACCGGAGACCACGGCGAGCCCGATGACGGCCCGCCGGTGGAGGTCCATGTGGTCCACCTCGGCCGCGCTCACCGCGTACTTGCGCTGGAGCTCGGCGACGATCGGGCGGACGACGGAGCGCTTCTCCTTCAGCGAGTGGACGTCGCCGAGAAGCAGGTCGAAGGACAGGGTCCCCACGTACATGTGTGTCCGGGTTGCCCGCCGGTACGGGATCGATGGTCCTGCCCGCTCCGGCGGACAGGGACATCAAGAACGGTACCGCGAACCCGCCGATCGCTCGACGGGGTTTCGCGGCCCGCGGCCGGCGCCCGCAGGGGTGCGGACAGCCGTCGGCCGGCCGACGGGACGAATCCCGTCGGCCGGCCTGGAAGCGCCGGGTGTCACACCCGCGGCTTCTCGCGCATCTCGTACGTCGCGATGACGTCGTCGACCTTGATGTCGTTGAAGTTTCCGAGGTTGATACCGCCCTCGAAGCCTTCCCGGATCTCGGTGACGTCGTCCTTGAAGCGACGCAGACCCTCGATGTTGAGGCTCTCCGCGATGACCTTGCCATCGCGCAGGAGGCGCGCCTTGGTGTTGCGCTTGACCTCGCCGGAACGGATGAGCACACCCGCGATGTTGCCCAGCTTGGACGAGCGGAAGACCTCGCGGATCTCCGCCGTGCCCAGCTCGACCTCTTCGTACTCCGGCTTGAGCATGCCCTTGAGGGCCGCCTCGATCTCTTCGATCGCCTGGTAGATGACCGAGTAGTACCGGACGTCCACCCCTTCGCGCTCGGCCATCTGCGCGGCACGCCCGGCGGCGCGCACGTTGAAGCCGATCACGATGGCGTCGGAGCCCATCGCCAGGTCGATGTCGGACTCCGTGACCGCACCGACACCGCGGTGCAGGACCCGGATGTCGACCTCTTCGCCGACGTCGAGCTGGAGCAGCGAGGACTCCAGGGCCTCGACGGATCCGGAAGCGTCACCCTTGATGATCAGGTTGAGCTGCTGGATCTCGCCGGCCTTGAGCACCTTGTCCAGGTCCTCCAGCGACACGCGGCGCGTGCGCTTGGCGAACGCGGCGTTGCGCTCGCGGGCGGCGCGCTTCTCGGCGATCTGACGGGCCGTACGGTCCTCGTCGACCACCAGGAAGTTGTCGCCCGCACCCGGGACGTTGGTGAGACCCAACACCTGGACCGGAGTCGACGGACCCGCCTCGGCGACGTTGTTGCCGTTGTCGTCGAGCATGGCGCGGACGCGGCCGTAGGCGTCGCCCACCACCATCGTGTCGCCGACCCGCAGGGTGCCTCGCTGGACGAGGACGGTCGAGACCGCACCGCGACCGCGGTCGAGGCGGGACTCGATCGAGATGCCCTGCGCGTCCTGGTGCGGGTTGGCACGCAGGTCGAGCGAGGCGTCGGCCGTGAGGACCACGGCCTCCAGCAGCGAGTCGATGTGCAGACCCTGCTTGGCGGAGATGTCGACGAACATGGTGTCGCCGCCGTACTCCTCGGCCACCAGCCCGTATTCGGTGAGCTGACCGCGGACCTTGGTCGGGTCGGCACCCTCGACGTCGATCTTGTTGACCGCGACGACGATCGGCACGTCGGCCGCCTTCGCGTGGTTGAGCGCCTCGACCGTCTGCGGCATGACGCCGTCGTTGGCCGCGACGACCAGGATCGCGATGTCGGTCGAGCGCGCACCACGGGCACGCATGGCGGTGAACGCCTCGTGACCCGGGGTGTCGATGAAGGTGATCTTGCGCTCTTCTTCGTTGACCTCGGTCGCGACCTGGTAGGCACCGATGTGCTGGGTGATGCCGCCGGCCTCGCCCGCGATGACGTTCGTCTTGCGGATCGCGTCGAGCAGTCGGGTCTTTCCGTGGTCGACGTGACCCATGACGGTGACCACCGGAGGACGGACCACGAGGTCCTCCTCGGAGCCCTCGTCCTCGCCGAACTCGATGTCGAAGGACTCGAGCAGCTCGCGGTCCTCCTCCTCCGGGCTGACGATCTGAACCGTGTAGTTCATCTCGCCGGCGAGGAGGTGCAGGGTCTCGTCGGAGACGGACTGGGTCGCGGTGACCATCTCGCCGAGGTTCATCATGACCGCGACGAGCGACGCCGGGTTGGCGTTGATCTTCTCCGCGAAGTCGGTGAGCGAGGCACCGCGCGACAGGCGAATGGCTTCGCCGTTGCCGCGAGGCAGCATCACGCCGCCGACCGACGGGGCCTGCATGGCCTCGTACTCCTGGCGCCTCTGCCGCTTCGACTTGCGACCGCGACGCGCGGGACCGCCGGGACGACCGAAGGCGCCCTGCGTGCCACCGCGGCCACCGGGACCGCCGGGACGGCCGCCGAAGCCGGGACGGCCACCGCCGCCACCGCCGAAGCCGCCGCCGCCACCGGGACGACCGGCGAAACCGCCGCCGCCACCGGGACGACCGGCACCGCCGCCGCCACCGGGACCGGCCGGACGACCGGCGAAGCCGCCGCCGCCCGGACGACCGCCGCCGCCGGGACGACCGGCACCGGCCGGGCCGCGCCCGCCGCCACCGCCGGGGCCACCGCCGGGACGGGGACCGGCAGCGGGACGCTGCGGCATCATGCCGGGGTTCGGACGCGGACCGCCGCCGGGACGGGGACCTGCGCCGCCGCCCTGCGGACGGGGCATCCCGCCCGGGCTCGGACGGTTGCCGCCCGGCGCCTGGGGACGGGGACCGCCCTGGCCGCCGGCCGCCTGCGGACGCGGACCGCCACCGGCGGCGGGACCGCCGGGACCGGGACGCGCGCCACCCTGCGGACGGGGCGACTGCGGACGGGCCATTCCGGCGTTCGCACCGGAGGTGAAGGGGTTGTTGCCCGGACGCGGACCGGACGGGCGGGCGCCCGGACGGGGCGCCTGGCCACCGGGACGAGCGCCGCCGGAGCGGCCCTGGTCACGCGGGTCACGCTGGTCGCGCTGGTCGCGCTGCTGGCCCTGACCGGGACCGGAGGGCCGGCCGCCGGGCTTCGGGGCACCGGGACGCGCGCCGGGCCGCGGACCGGCCGGAGCCGACGGGGCCGAGGCGGCCGGAGCCGACGCGGCCGGGGCCGCGGGGGCCTCGGGGGCCGCCGGAGGCGCGGTGAACTCAGGGGCGGCCGGAGCCGGACGCGGCGCGGGCCTGGGACCCGGACGCGGGCCGTTGGCCTGCGCGGGCGCGGAGGGAGCCGCCGGGGCCTGCGCCGCCGGAGGCTGGGCCGCGGCGGGCTCTGCCGCCGGAGGCTTGGGTGCGGCCGGCCGCGGGGCGGCCGGACGGGCCGTCTGCGCCGGAGAGGGGCCGGCGGGACGGGGGGCGGCCTTCCGAGGGGCGGGCTTGCCGGCGGACTTGCCGTTGCCACCGCCCTGGAAGGCGTCAGTCAGTTTGCGTACGACAGGCGCTTCGATCGTCGAAGACGCCGAACGGACGAATTCACCGAGTTCCTGGAGCTTGGCCATGACAGCCTTGCTCTCGACACCGAACTCCTTGGCGAGTTCGTAGACCCGGACCTTAGCCACTTCGCTCCTTTGAGGTCCGGGTTGCGTCCGGACCGTCGCTAGTTCATGGGCGTACTCATCGCGTACTCATCGAGTGCTCATCGCAATCTCGACCTGCTTTCGACTCGCGAGGTACCAAGCCGCACGGGGTTCCGTGCGGCACGTCTTACTTGCCCGGTCGCCCGCCATCGGCGACCGATCGGCAACCCTGTGTCTGCTCGACGTGTCGGCGCAACGCCTTTACGTCGAGCGGTCCCGGGACGCGCAGTGCCCTCGGGAACGCCCGGCGGCGAACCGCCTGGTCGAGGCAGACCTCGGTGGGGTGAACGTACGCACCCCGGCCGGGCAGCGTACCGCGAGGATCGGGGGCGCATTCGCCCTCGACCGCCACGATGCGCAGCAGCCCGGTCTTGGCCGCTCGCTCCCGGCACCCCACACAGGTGCGCTCTGGGCATGCACGATCGCGTGTCCGGCCAGACACTCTGTAGTCTACCTCCCCGCGACGACCCCACCCCTTCGGGGCAAGGATCGAACACTTGCCGCCACGAGACTGTCGTGATCTCAGCGACGGGCGGCTTGGATCTGTTCCCCGGGCCCGCTCGGGACCGGGGACCTCCGCATCACCTGGACGGCTGCTCCGACGGCTGCTCGGTGTCCGGGCGGATGTCGATGCGCCAGCCGGTCAGCCGCGCGGCGAGGCGGGCGTTCTGGCCCTCCTTGCCGATGGCCAGCGAGAGCTGGTAGTCGGGCACCGTCACCCGCGCGGAGCGGGCCTGCATGTCCACGACCTCCACCTTGGAGACGCGGGCCGGCGAGAGCGCGTTGGCCACCATCTGGGCCGGGTCGTCCGACCAGTCGACGATGTCGATCTTCTCGCCGTTCAGCTCGCCCATCACGTTGCGGACCCGGCCGCCCATGGGGCCGATGCAGGCGCCCTTGGCGTTCAGGCCCGAGCGGGTGGAGCGGACGGCGATCTTGGTGCGGTGGCCTGCCTCGCGGGCGATGGCGGAGATCTCGACGGACCCGTCGGCGATCTCCGGCACCTCCAGCGCGAAGAGCTTCTTCACCAGATTGGGGTGGGTGCGCGAGAGGGTCACCGACGGACCGCGCACCCCCTTGGCCACCCGCACGACGTAGGACCGCAGGCGGGTGCCGTGCGGATAGCTCTCACCGGGCACCTGCTCCTGCACCGGCAGGATGGCCTCCAGCCTGCCGATGTCCACGAGCACGTTCCTCGGGTCGCGGCCCTGCTGGACCACACCGGTGACGATGTCGCCCTCGCGGCCGGCGTACTCGCCGAGCGTCGCGTCGTCCTCGGCGTCGCGCAGCCGCTGCAGGATGACCTGCTTGGCGGTGGTGGCGGCGATCCGGCCGAAGTCCGACGGGGTGTCGTCGAAGTCGCGGGCCTCCTGCCCGTCCTCCAGGTCGTCCGGGTCCTCCTTCGCCCACACGGTCACATGACCGGTCTCCCGGTCGAGCTTCACGCGCGCGTGGCGGCGGCTTCCCTCGGTGCGGTGGTAGGCGATGAGGAGGGCCGACTCGATCGCCCCGACCAGCAGGTCGAAGGAGATCTCCTTCTCCCGCACCAAGCCCCGCAGGGCACTCATGTCGATGTCCATGGCTACGCCTCCTCCTCTTCCGTTTCCGTCACGTTCTTCTGGTCCTGCACGTCCTGCACGTCCTGCTTGTCCTTGCGGTTGAACTCGACCTGGACCCGCGCCCGGGTCACGTCCGCGAAGGCGAGTCTGCGCGCGGTGGGCTTGCGCCCCTTCACGCCGGGCACCTCGACAGCGACTCCGTCGGCGTCCACGTCCAGGATCCGGGCCGTCACCTCGTCGCCCTCGGCGAGCTGGAAGGCGACCAGCCGTCCGGTGGCGCGCACGTAGTGGCGGTGCTCCGTCAGGAGGCGCTCCGCGCCGGGGGTGCCGACCTCAAGGGTGTATTCCTCGTCGCCCATCGCGTCGCTCTCGTCGAGCTTCGCCGAGAGCGCGCGGCTCACATCGGCGATCCGGTCCAGGTCCGCACCGGTGTCGGAGTCGACGACGACACGCAGCAGCCGTTTGCGTCCGACCGAGTCCACCGCGATCTCCTCGAGATCGAGTCCCTGGGAGCTGACCAGCGGTTCCAGTAGCTCTCGCAGCCTCTCGCTCTGGGTGGTGCTCATCCGGGTGACTCCTCGGCCGCGTGTGCTGTTGTGGGATGGGTCGCGTGTCTGGTCAAAGCGTATCCGGTCGCAGAGGGTGTTGACGTCCACCTGGGTGCCCCGGCGCCGCTGAGCGACGGCGCGCGGCCGCCCGGGTACGGTGATCAAGGACACGCCTTTTCCGGAGCCCGTCGCGACGGCGGCCCCGTCCCGCTTCCCCTTCCTCACTTCCCCTTCCTCACTTCCCTTTCCTCGCTTCCTCTTCCTTACCTCCGCTTTCCGCCGCTTTCCGTACGAGCCTGCCGAGGACGTCTGCCGTGCTGTTCCCCCCATCGCCGCGCCCGCTCGCGGGGCCGCGCAGAAGGAGCCTGCTGGTCACCGCCGCCGGGGCGGCGCTGCTGACCGGCTGCACCGGTGACGGCGACGGCCCCGGGGGCGGCGGCTCCCCGACGGTCGCCGACCGGGCCCGCGCGCGGGCCGCGCGGGACAGCGCGGCGCTGGCCGGGCGGTACGACGCGGTGATCGCCGCGCATCCGGCCCTGGCCGGGCGGCTGGGCCCGCTGCGGGCGGAGGTCGCCCGGCACGCGGTGGCGTTCGGCGGGGCGCGGGCGGCCTCGCCCGCCCCCTCCGGGTCGGCGCGGGCCGCCGGGCCGACCGCCGCCGAGCCGCCCGCCGTACCGGCGACCGAGAAGGACGCGCTGGCCGGGCTCGCCGCCGCCGAGCGGAAGCTCGCCGCCCGGCGGTCCGAGGCGCTGCTGGACGTGCCGGGCGAGCTGGCCCGGCTGCTCGCCTCGGTCGCCGCGGCCGGGGCGGCGCACGTGTTTCTGCTGACGGAGGGTGACGGGTGAGCGGCGAGACGCGGAAGCGGGAGCTGACGGCTCTGCAGGCGGCGCTGGCCGCCGAGCACGCGGCGGTCTACGGCTACGGGGTGGTCGGCGGCCGGGTCGGCGAGGCCCGGCGCACGGAGGCGCGGGCGGCGTACGACGCGCACCGGGCGCGGCGGGACGCGCTGGAGCGCGAGGTGAGCGGTCTGGGCGGTACGCCGGTCGCCTCGGCCGCCGGGTACGCGCTGCCCTTCGCGGTGCCGGACGCGGCCGCGGCGGCGCGATTGGCGGCCGAGCTGGAGGAGCGGGTGGCCGGGGTCTACTCGGACCTGGTCCGGGCGGCCGGGGGCGGCCGGCGGGCCGCGGCGGCCGAGGCGCTGCGGGAGGCGGCGGTGCGTGCGGTGCGCTGGCGCGGCGGGAGCGTAGCCTTCCCTGGGCTCGCCGAGCGGGCCGGCACCGCGTCGGCCCCGGCGGACCCGGCGGCGTAACGCGTACGGCAGGGCCCGTACGGGAAGGGAACGGCTCGCGTATGGCTTTCGAACCGCCGCGGCGTCTGGTCAGGGCGCTCGGTGAGACGGCACCGGAGGGTGACGACTGGCTGGAGCGGCTGCCCGAGGCGCTCCGGCAGGCCGTGGATCTACGCGGGTTGACCGTCGAACGGGTGCAGGTGCCCGGCGGGCGCGGCAGCCTGGTCGTGCTGGTGTCGGCCGCCGACGGGAGGCCCGCGGTGCTGAAGCTGGCGCCGCCCCGGGCCCGTCCGGAGGCGGAGCGGACCGCGCTGGCGCACTGGGGCGGCCGGGGCGCCGTGGAACTGCTGGAGCCGCGGGCCGCCGAGGGCGTACTGCTGCTGGAGCGGCTGCACCCGGACGTGTCGGTGCGGTCGCTGGCGGAGTCGAGGGCGCTGCTGGAGGCGGCGGGGACGCTGCGGCGGCTGTGGGTCCAGCCGCCCGCGGACCATCCCTTCGAGACGGTGGCCGGGCGGACCGGGCGGCAGGCCGCGGGGATGCGGGCGGGCGCCGAGGCGCATCCGGAGGTGGCGCCGCTGGTGGACGCGGCTCTGCTGGCCCGCGAGGAACTGCTCGCCGCGCCGCCGGAGGAGCGGCTGCTGCACGGCACGTTCCGGCAGAGCAAGGTGCTGGCCGGGGACCGGATGCCGTGGCTGGCGGTGGGGCCGGACCCGGTGGTCGGGGAACCGGCGTTCGATCTGGCCCGGCTGGTACGGGACCGGGTGGAGGACCTGATCGCCCAGCCCTCGGGGGCGGCGACGACCCGGCGGCGGATCAAGCGGCTCGCGGAGTCGCTGGAGGTCGACCGGGACCGGCTGCGCGGCTGGACCCTGTTCCGGGCGGTGGAGTCGGGCGTCCGGGCGGCCCGCGTCGGCCGCCCCCGGGACGCGGAACTGCTGCTGGAGTTCGCGGGCTGGCTGTAGGGACCGCCCGCGGGGTCCGTCCGGCGGCTCGTGCCGGACGGACCCCGGTGGCGTCAGGCCGTCAGGCGGGCGAGGGCCTCGTCCACCGTCAGCTCCTCGCGTTCGCCGGTGCGGCGGTCCTTGAGTTCGACGACGCCCTCGGCGGAGCGGCGGCCGGCGACCAGGATCTGGGGGACGCCGATCAGTTCGGCGTCGGTGAACTTCACGCCCGGGGAGACCCCGGCGCGGTCGTCGACCAGGACGCGGACGCCGGCGGCGGCCAGCTTCTCCGAGACGTCGAGGGCCAGTTCGGTCTGGAGGGCCTTGCCGGCGGCGACCACGTGCACGTCGGCCGGGGCGACCTCCTTGTTCCAGACCAGGCCCTTGTCGTCGGCGTGCTGCTCGGCGAGGGCGGCCACCGCGCGGGAGACGCCGATGCCGTAGGAGCCCATGGTGACGCGGACCGGCTTGCCGTTCTGGCCGAGGACGTCGAGCTTGAGGGCGTCGGCGTACTTGCGGCCGAGCTGGAAGATGTGGCCGATCTCGATGGCGCGGTCCAGCGTGAGGCCGGTGCCGCACTTGGGGCAGGGGTCGCCGTCCTGGACCACGACGACGTCGACGTAGGCGTCGACCTGGAAGTCGCGGCCGGCGACGACGTTCTTCGCGTGGGTGCCGTCCTTGTTGGCGCCGGTGATCCAGGCGGTGCCGGGGGCCACGCGCGGGTCGGCGAGGTAGGTGACCTTCGCCAGGCCCTGGGGGCCGACGTAGCCGCGGACGAGGTCGGGGCGGCCGGTGAAGTCCTCGGCGGTGACGAGTTCGACGGCGGCCGGGGCGAAGTGCGCCTCGACCTTGTCCAGGTCGACCTCGCGGTCGCCGGGCACGCCCACGGCGACGATCTCGCCGTCGACCTTGACGAGGAGGTTCTTCAGGGTGGCGGAGGCCGGGACGCCGAGGGAGGCGGCGAGGGTCTCGATGGTGGGGGTGTCCGGGGTGGGGATCTCCTCGGCGGCGGGCACCCCGGCCGCGTCCACCGGCTTCAGCTCGTACGTGATCGCCTCGGTGTTGGCGGCGAAGTCGCAGTTCGGGCAGTCGGCGAAGGTGTCCTCGCCGGCCTCGGCGGGGGCGAGGAACTCCTCGGACTTGGAGCCGCCCATCGCGCCGGCGGTGGCCGCGCAGATGCGGTAGTCGAGGCCGAGGCGCTCGAAGACGCGCTGGTAGGCCGCGCGGTGCAGGGCGTAGGACTCGGCGAGGCCCTCGTCGGCGGTGTCGAAGGAGTAGGAGTCCTTCATCAGGAACTCGCGGCCGCGCAGGATACCGGCCCGGGGGCGGGCCTCGTCGCGGTACTTGTTCTGGATCTGGTAGAGGATGACCGGCAGGTCCTTGTAGGAGGACGCCTGGTCCTTCACCAGCAGGGTGAAGATCTCCTCGTGGGTGGGGCCGAGCAGGTAGTCGCCGCCCTTGCGGTCCTGGAGGCGGAACAGTTCGGGGCCGTACTCGTCCCAGCGGCCGGTCGCCTCGTAGGGCTCGCGGGGCAGCAGGGCGGGGAGCGTCACTTCCTGGGCGCCGATGGCGTCCATCTCCTCGCGGACGATCCGTTCCACGTTGGCGAGGACCTTCTTGCCGAGCGGCAGCCAGCTCCACAGGCCGGCGGCGGTGCGGCGGACGTAGCCGGCGCGGACCAGCAGTTTGTGGCTGAGGACCTCGGCGTCGGCCGGGTCGTCGCGCAGCGTCTTCGCCAACAACTTCGACATGCGCTGGACCGGTGCGTTCGCCATGGTTCTCGTGTCTCCTGCTGCTGGGGGTACTGACGAACGAGGTTAGCCGGGCGGTCCCTGGTCGCGGTAATCGGTTACGGCCGGTGCAGCGGCAGCGGGGCGCCCATCACGGCGTACGGCTTGGGGGCGCTGGGGAAGAGGACCCGGCGGGCGAGGTCCTGGTAGCCGAGGGAGCGGTAGAGGCCGCGGGCGGGGCTGTCGGTGTCGATCGCGGAGAGGATCGAGCGGGGCTCGGTGGCGGCGTCGGTGATCGTGGTGATCAGGGCGCGGCCCACGCCGCGGCTCTGCCGGGCCGGGTGGACGTGCAGTTCGGTGATGACGAAGGAGCCGTCGAGCCAGCCGTCGTTGCCCTGGGCGCGCAGGTAGGGCTCCACGACCGTGGACCACCAGTGGGTACGGTCGTTGGGCATGCCGTAGACGAAGCCGGTGAGCCGCCCGTCGGTGTCGGTGGCGCCGAGGGCCCGGGCGCCCGGCTGGGTCATGTGGCGCAGGACGATCTGGCGGCGGACGGCCACCTCGTCGGGGCCGAGGCCGAATGCGGCGGCCTGCACGGCCAGGGCCTCGTCCACGTGGGCGGAGAGGTCGAGTGGGCCGATCACCAGATCCATGGCGGGGAGCCTACAGGGGGGCCGGATCAGAAGAGCACGCTCATGAGGGCGCCGGTCTCCTGGAAGCCGACGCGCTGGTAGGTGCGTCGCGCGGGGGTGTTGAAGTCGTTCACGTAGAGGCTGGCGACGGGGGCTATGTCGGTGAGGGCGTAGCGCAGGACCGCGGCCATGGCGGGGGCGGCCAGGCCCTGGCCGCGGTACTCGGGGGCGACCCAGACGCCCTGGATCTGGCAGGCGCGGTCGGTGGCGGCGCCGATCTCGGCCTTGAAGACGACCCGGCCGTCGGTGCCGAAGCGGGCGAAGGAGCGGCCGGTGCCGACGAGTTCGGCGACCCGGGCCTGGTAGAGCAGGCCGCCGTCGCCGGCCAGCGGGGAGATGCCGACCTCCTCGGTGAACATCGCCACGCAGGCCGGCAGGACCGCCTCCAGTTCGTCCTTGCGGACACGGCGGACGTGCGGGTCCGGGGCGATGCGGGCGGGCATGCGGTCGGTGACCATGAGGGGCTGCCGGCCGCGGACCTCGCGGGCCGGGCCCCAGGTGGGTTCGAGGAGCCGCCAGAGCTGGGTGGTGGCGTCGGCGGGGCCGACGATGGAGGAGCAGCGCCGGCCGGCCCGGCGGGCGCGGTCGGCGAAGGCGCGCACGGCGCGCGGGGTGGCGCAGATGGGGACGAGGTTGGCGCCCGCGTAGCACAGGGAGGTCAGCATGCCGGATTCGTACCAGCCCCACATCTCGCCGCCGAGCCGCCAGGGGTCGAGGCCGGCGATCTGCACCCGGGAGGTCACGAAGGCGTTGACGACCGGCTCGCGGTCGAGGACGGCGAGCGCGGCGTCCAGGTCGCTCGGTTCGAGGACCCTTGAGGTGGTCTGGGTCAACACTGTGCGGGGCCTCACCCTAAGGTCTGCTGATCTCCGCACTGTACCTGCGGATGCTTGGCGGCGTCGCCCCGCGTTCCGGCCGCCCCTTGTCCGCCGGTGACCGCGGGGTCGCCCGGCCGTCGGGCCACCGGGTCACGGACCGTCCGGCCGCCGGGCCGCAGACTGTCCGACCACCGGATCGCGGGCCTTCCGACCACCGGATCGCGGGCCTTCCGGCCGCCGGGCCGCATGGCCGTCCGGCCGCCGGGCCGCATGGCCGTCCGGCCGCCGGGCCGCATGGCCGTCCGGCCGCCGGGCCGCATGGCCGTCCGGCCGCCGGGCCGCATGGCCGTCCGGCCGCCGGGCCGCATGGCCGTCCGGCCGCCGGGCCGCATGGCCGTCCGGCCGCCGGGCCGCATGGCCGTCCGGCCGCCGGGCCGCATGGCCGTCCGGCCGCCGGGCCGCATGGCCGTCCGGCCGCCGGGCCGCATGGCCGTCCGGCCGCCGGGCCGCATGGCCGTCCGGCCGCCGGGCCGCATGGCCGTCCGGCCGCCGGGCCGCATGGCCGTCCGGCCGCCGGGCCGCATGGCCGTCCGGCCGCCGGGCCGCATGGCCGTCCGGCCGCCGGGCCGCATGGCCGTCCGGCCGCCGGGCCGCATGGCCGTCCGGCCGCCGGGCCGCAGACCGTCCGGCCGCCGGGCCGCATGGCCGCACGGCCGTCCGACCACCGGGCCCCACACCCTCGTCCCAGACCCTCCGCCCAGCCGGGCCGCTGGGCACCCGACCTGAGGGTCACAGGCCCTCCGGGGGCCGCTGCCCCCGTGCCCCGCGTCGACCCCGGACGGGCCTCGTCCTCCTCGGACGACGGACGGGCTGGGAGATCCCGGCCCGCTTCCGGGTGTGCGGCGCGTCAGCCCGCGGCAGCGGGCGCGTCAGCCCGCCACCGCCACCAACAGCAGGCGCGGCAACCCGACACCGACAATGAGCCTCAGCCCGCCACCGCCACCAACGGCAGGCCCGTCAGCCCGCCACCGACACCGACACACCGACACCGGACAACGAGCCCGTCAGCCTGCCACCGCCACCGACGGCTCGCCGGAGGCCACGCCGTCTGCCTCCATCTGCTCGGCCAGCTTCATGGCCTCCTCGATGAGGGTCTCGACGATCTTGGACTCGGGGACGGTCTTGATGACCTCGCCCTTGACGAAGATCTGGCCCTTGCCGTTGCCGGAGGCGACGCCGAGGTCGGCCTCGCGGGCCTCGCCGGGGCCGTTGACGACGCAGCCCATGACGGCGACGCGGAGCGGGACATCCATGCCGGTCAGGCCGGCGGTGACCTCTTCGGCCAGCTTGTAGACGTCGACCTGGGCGCGGCCGCAGGACGGGCAGGAGACGATCTCCAGGCCGCGCTGGCGGAGGTTGAGCGACTCCAGGATCTGGATGCCGACCTTGATCTCCTCGACCGGCGGGGCCGACAGGGAGACCCGGATGGTGTCGCCGATGCCCTGGGAGAGCAGGGCGCCGAAGGCGACGGCCGACTTGATCGTGCCCTGGAAGGCGGGGCCGGCCTCGGTGACGCCGAGGTGGAGGGGGTAGTCGCACTGGGCGGCGAGCTGCCGGTACGCCTCGACCATGACGACCGGGTCGTTGTGCTTGACGGAGATCTTGATGTCGCGGAAGTCGTGCTCCTCGAAGAGGGACGCCTCCCACAGGGCGGACTCGGCGAGCGCCTCGGGGGTGGCCTTGCCGTACTTCTGCAGGAGCCGCCGGTCCAGGGAGCCCGCGTTCACGCCGATGCGGATCGGGGTTCCGTGGTCCTTGGCGGCCTTGGCGATCTCCCTGACCTTGTCGTCGAACTGCTTGATGTTGCCGGGGTTCACGCGGACCGCCGCGCAGCCCGCCTCGATCGCGGCGAAGACGTACTTGGGCTGGAAGTGGATGTCGGCGATGACCGGGATCTGCGACTTCCTGGCGATCACGGCGAGGGCGTCGGCGTCGTCCTGGGTGGGACAGGCCACGCGCACGATCTGGCAGCCGGAGGCGGTCAGCTCGGCGATCTGCTGGAGCGTGGCGCCGATGTCCGAGGTGCGGGTCGTGGTCATCGACTGCACCGACACGGGCGCGTCCCCGCCCACCGCCACGGTGCCGACCTGGATCTGCCGGCTCTTGCGGCGCTCGGCGAGCCTGGTCGGAACGGACGGCATGCCGAGAGAAATCGCAGTCATCTGCTGTGCAACCCCAAGTCGTGGATCAAGGTCCGGTCCCGTCAGCGGCGGGCTCAGACATTCGAGATTACGGCACCGACATGAACACCGGACACAGGCGTACGGGCAATACACCCTTTGGCTGCCATCTCGGCGCGCGAGGGCGTGAAGCCCGGTCCGGAGGGACATGCTCTCCGGATCGGGCTTTTCATCGGACGATCGGGCCGTCAGCTAATGCGCACCGGGTTGACGACGTCCGCCACCAGGACGAGCAGCGTGAAGCAGACGAAGACGCCCGCCACCACATAGGCCACCGGCATCAGCTTCGCCACGTCGAACGGACCGGGGTCCGGCCGGCGCAGGACCTTCGCCACGTTGCGGCGCAGCGACTCCCACAGGGCCCCCGCGATGTGGCCGCCGTCCAGCGGCAGCAGCGGCAGCATGTTGAAGAGGAACAGGGAGAGGTTGAAGCCCGCGACCAGCATCAGGGCCATGGCGAGCTGCTGGGTGGGCGGGATGTCCAGGGTGAAGATCTCGCCGCCGACGCGGGCGGCGCCGACGACGCCCATCGGGGAGTCGGGTTCGCGGGGTCCGTCGCCGAAGGCGGCGTCCCACAGCGCGGGGATCTTGCCGGGCAGGGCGGCGAGGGAGTCGACGGCGTCGCCGATCCGCTCCCCCATCCAGGTCACCGAGGAGCCGAAGTCCTGCTTCACGATGCCGGTGGCGGCGCTGAAGCCGAGGAAGCCGGCGGTGACGTACTCGCCCTGGACGTACTGGCCGCTGCCGTCCTTCTTCGCGACCTGGTTGGAGGCGATCTTCGCGTGCAGGGTGACCTGGGCGCCGTCCCGGTCGACGACGATCGGGATCTCCTTGCCGGGGTTGGCGCGGATCAGGTCGGAGAGGCCGTTCCACTCGTCGGTCCGGACGCCGTCGAAGGAGACGATCTTGTCGCCCGCCTTGAGGCCGGCCGCGGCGGCCGGGGAGGGCGCGTCGGTGTCCGTGCACTTGTCACGGTTCTCGGTCTGGGAGATGACGCACTGGGAGACCGAGCTGACGGTGGTGGTCTGCTGGGAGATGCCGAAGCCCATGAGGACGATCAGGAACAGCACGACCGCGAGGATCAGGTTCATGAACGGGCCCGCGAACATCACGATGACCCGTTTCCACGGCTTGCGCGTGTAGAACAGGCGCTTGTCGTCGCCGGGCTGGAGTTCCTCGAAGGCGGCCGAGCGGGCGTCCTCGATCATTCCGCGCCACGGCGAGGTGGAGCGGGCCTCCACCCGGCCGTCGGGGCCGGGCGGGAACATGCCGATCATGCGGATGTAGCCGCCGAAGGGGATGGCCTTGACGCCGTACTCGGTGTCGCCCTTCTTGCGGGAGAAGAGCGTCGGGCCGAAGCCGACCATGTACTGGGGCACCCGGATGCCGAAGAGCTTGGCCCAGGAGAGGTGTCCCAGCTCGTGCCAGGCGATCGAGAAGAGCAGGCCGACCGCGAAGACGACTATGCCGAGGATGAACATCAAGGTCGTCATGCACGGGCCTCCGCCGTCTGTGCCGTCAGTTCCCGGGCCCGGGCGCGGGCCCAGGTCTCCGCTTCGAGGACGTCCGCGACGGTCAGGGAAGTTCCCGGCGGCGGGGTGCCGTGTTCGCCGACCACCCGGGTGACGGTCTCCATGATCCCGAGATACGACAGCGCGCCGGCGCGGAACGCCTCCACGCACTCCTCGTTGGCGGCATTGAACACCGCCGGGGCCGTCCCCGCGAGTTCCCCGACCCGGCGGGCGAGGTTCACCGAGGGGAACGCCTCGTTGTCGAGGGGGTGGAACTCCCAGGTGGACGCCTTGTTCCAGTCGAAGGCGGGGGCGGCGTCGGGAATCCGTTCCGGCCAGCCGAGGCCGATGGCGATCGGCCCGCGCATGTCGGGGGGCGTCGCCTGGGCCAGCGTGGACCCGTCCGTGAACTCCACCATCGAGTGGACGTACGACTGCGGGTGCACGACCACCTCGATGCGGTCGAAGGGGATGTCGTAGAGGAGGTGTGCCTCGATGACCTCCAGGCCCTTGTTGACGAGGGTCGCGGAGTTGATCGTGATCACCGGTCCCATGGCCCAGGTGGGGTGGGCGAGGGCGTCCTCGACCGTTACGTCGGCGAGCTGTTGCCTGGTCCGGCCGCGGAACGGGCCGCCGGAGGCGGTGACGACGAGTTTGCGCACGTCGGCGCGGGTGCCGGCGGCCAGGGCCTGGAAGAGGGCGGCGTGCTCGGAGTCGACCGGGATGATCTGTCCGGGCTTGGCGAGCGCCTTCACCAGGGGGCCGCCGACGATGAGCGACTCCTTGTTGGCGAGTGCGAGGGTGCGGCCCGCCTCCAGGGCGGCGAGGGTCGGCGCGAGGCCGATGGAGCCGGTGATGCCGTTGAGCACGGTGTGGCAGTCGGAGGCGGCGAGCGAGGCGGCGGCGCCGGGTCCGGCGAGGATCTCGGGGAGCGGTTCCCCGGTGCCGTACCGGGCGCGCAGGGCCTCGCGCAGGGCGGGGACGGCGTCCTCGCGGGCCACCGCGACGGTCCCGGCCCGCAGCCGGTACGCCTGCTCGGCGAGGAGGGCGACCCGGCCGCCGTTGGCGGACAGGGCGGTGACCCGGAAGCGGTCCGGGTTGCGCAGGACGAGATCGATGGCCTGGGTGCCGATGGACCCGGTCGAACCGAGGATCACCACGTCCCTGGGGCCGTCGCCGGCCACCGGGTCGTAGACGAGATGCGGGTCGGCGAGAGGGGCAGGACTGTCGCTCATCCCCCCATTGTTGCCGCAACGGCCGTCCGGCAGGACAGCGCGTCCCCCGGGCGGGCGGCACGTGGTCCGCCCGGGGAGCGCCGCCGGCCGCATCTCACCTGATGGGACGGTGCTTGTCCGTCTCGGCGGTGGGGCCGGGGGTGGCGTCGGCGATCCACGGCCCGTCGCCGGACGGGTCGACGATGCCGTCCTCCAGCCAGGCGTAGGTGCCGGACAGCACGCCCTGGACGACCTTGCGGTCGAGGTCGTCGGTGTTGGCCCACAGCCGGCCGAAGAGTTCCTCGATCCGGAGGCGGGACTGGCGGCAGAAGGCGTCGGCGAG
The DNA here is from genome assembly GCF_039542605.1 of Streptomyces ziwulingensis. Taxonomy (NCBI): domain Bacteria; kingdom Bacillati; phylum Actinomycetota; class Actinomycetes; order Kitasatosporales; family Streptomycetaceae; genus Streptomyces; species Streptomyces ziwulingensis. The sequence continues at coordinate 120,083 of NZ_BAABIG010000041.1, read as the reverse complement.
CTGGTAGGCCTCGCGGCCGTGCTCGCCCCGGCCGCGCAGCAGCTCGGCGCGGACGCAGGCGGCGCTCATCGCGAAGAGTTCGGCGCCGATGTCGACGATCCGGCCGAGGAAGCCCTGCTTGGTCTCCATGCGGCCCTGCCAGCGGGACATGGCGTAGAAGGTGGAGCGGGCCAGTTTGCGGGCGGTGCGCTCGACGTGCCGCAGATGGCCGGAGAGGTCGACCTCGTGCTTGAACTCGCTGTAAGAGGTGGGCAGTTGGCCGTGGCCCGCGACGAGTTTCGGGAGCCACTTGGCGTAGAAGACACCGGCCTGTGCGCCCGCCCTGGCCTTGTCGGTCAGGGTCTTGTCCGGGTCGATGAGGTCGCCGGCCACCGACAGGTGGGCGTCGACCGCCTCGCGCGCGATCAGCAGGTGCATGATCTCGGTGGAGCCCTCGAAGATGCGGTTGATGCGCAGGTCGCGCAGGATCTGCTCGGCGGGCACCGCGCGCTCGCCGCGGGCGGCGAGCGAGGCGGCGGTCTCGAAGCCGCGGCCGCCGCGGATCTGGACCAGTTCGTCGGCCATCAGGCAGGCCATCTCGGAGCCGTAGAGCTTGGCGAGGGCGGCCTCGATGCGGATGTCGTTGCGGTCCTCGTCGGCCATCTGGGAGGAGAGGTCGAGGACGGCTTCGAGGGCGAAGGTGGTGGCCGCGATGAAGGCGATCTTGGAGCCGACGGCCTCGTGCAGCGCCACCGGCCGGCCCCACTGCTCGCGCGCCGCGGACCACTCCCGGGCGATTTTCAGACACCACTTGCCGGACCCGACGCACATGGCGGGCAGTGAGAGCCGGCCGGTGTTGAGGGTGGTCAGGGCGATCTTCAGGCCGGCGCCCTCGGGGCCGATGCGGTTGGCCGCGGGGATGCGGACCCGGTGGAAGCGGGTGACGCCGTTCTCCAGGCCGCGCAGGCCCATGAAGGCGTTGCGGTGCTCGACGGTGACGCCCTGGGCGGCGGCTTCTACGACGAAGGCGGTGATGCCGCCCTGGTGGCCCTCGGACCTCGGTACCCGGGCCATGACGACGAGGAGGTCGGCGACGACGCCGTTGGTGGTCCACAGTTTGACGCCGTCCAGGACGTAGGCGTCGCCGTCGGGGACGGCGGTGGTGGCCAGCCGGGCCGGGTCGGAGCCGACGTCGGGTTCGGTCAGCAGGAACGCGGAGATGTCGCCGTCGGCCAGGCGCGGCAGGAAGGTGTCCTTCTGCTCCTGGGTGCCGAACTGTTTCAGCGGCTGTGGCACGCCGATCGACTGGTGGGCGGAGAGCAGGGCGCCGATCGCCGGATTGGCGGATCCGACCAGGGCGAGCGCCTTGTTGTAGTAGACCTGGGTCAGGCCGAGGCCGCCGTACCTGGTGTCGATCTTCATGCCGAAGGCGCCGAGTTCCCGCAGGCCGGTGATCACCTCGTCGGGGATCCGCGCGTCGCGTTCGATCACGGCGCCGTCGATCCGCGTCTCGCAGAAGACGCGCAGCGCGGCGAGGAACTCCTCGCCGCGTCGGGTGTCCTCGGCGGCCGGGAGCGGGTGCGGGTGGATCAGGTCGAGGCGGAAGCGGCCGAGGAACAGTTCCTTGGCGAAGCTGGGTTTGCGCCAGTGCTGTTCCCGGGCCGCCTCGGCGACCTCGCGGGCCTCGCGTTCGGTGACGGCCGGCCGGGAGGAGGGGGTGGTTGGTGCGGTCATGAGGCTCACCTCGCCGCGCATAGGGATCCGCGCATAGGGATCGGGGGGGAAGGGCCCGTGAGGATCGTTCCGGCGGAGTTCGCGGGCCTGTGTCACCCATCGGCGTTACTCGATCGTATGTACCGGATTCGGACGGGTGCCGCCACCCTTCGCGCGGCCGTTCGGCCGAGGCGCCGAAGAAGGCGCGTAAGAAGGCGCCGAAGGGGTTTCGGTCGGGGTGCCGGAGGGGGTGCGGTGGCGAGTGTCGAAGCGCTTCGACCGGCTATGGACACCCATCGGGCGCGGGACTACTGTCTAGCCACCCTCAGTCGCCCCCAGTTCCGCAAGCGCTTCCTGTCGAAGCGCTTCACACAGTCATGGAGAGCTGGATGGTCACTCTCGCCGAGGTCGCCCGGCACGCCGGAGTCTCCGCGAGCACGGTGAGCTACGTCCTCAGCGGCAAGCGGTCCATCTCCCTCGCCACCCGGCAGCGGGTGGAGGAGAGCATCCGGCGGCTCGGGTACCACCCGCACGCCGGCGCGCGGGCCCTGGCCAGCAGCAGGTCGAACATCATCGCGCTGATGGTCCCGCTGCGCACGGACATGTACGTGCCGGTGATGATGGAGATCGCCATCGCCGTCACCACCACCGCCCGCACCCACGGGTACGACGTGCTGCTGCTCACCGGCGAGGAGGGGCCGGACGCGGTGCGCCGGGTCACCGGCAGCGGGCTCGCCGAAGCGATGATCCTGATGGACGTGGAACTCGACGACGAGCGGCTCCCCCTGCTGCGCGCCACCGACCAGCCCTCCGTACTGATCGGGCTCCCCGCCGAGACGGACGGGCTGACCTGTGTCGATCTCGACTTCGAGGCGACCGGCGCGCTGTGCGTGGAGCATCTGGCCGCGCTCGGGCACCGGGACATCGCCGTCATAGGGGAGGCCCCGGCCGTCTACGAGCGGCACACCGGGTTCGCCGAGCGCACCCTGCTGGGGCTGCGGGACCGCTCCCGCCGACTGGGCCTGGGGCTGCTGCACCGGCCCTGCGCGGGCGGGTACGACGCGCTGGCGCTGACCCTCGCCCGGATCTTCGACGAGCGGCCCGGCACGACGGGGTTCGTCGTGCAGAACGAGTCGGCCGTCGAACCGCTGCTCGCGCTGTTGCGGCAGCAGGGCCGGGCGGTGCCCGAGGACGTGTCGGTGGTCGCCGTCTGTCCGGAGCAGGTCGCCCTCCACGCGTCGGTGCGGCTGACGTCCGTCGCCGTCCCCGCGCAGGAGATGGGCCGGCACGCCGTGGAGCAACTGGTCGCCAAGCTCGGCGGGCGCGGCAGCGACGAGGTGGTGCTGCTGGCACCGGAGCTGACGGTCCGGGCGAGTTCGGGGCCGGTGCCGGCCCGGCCGTGACGGCCGGACCGGTGGCCGGGCCGGCCTGACGGTCGGCGGCGGCTCAGCCGCCGCTGACCGTCAGGTTGTCGGTGCGGAAGTCCAGACCGCCGGCCGACGAGGTGATCTCGTAGCCGAACTGCACGTCACCGATGGTCTCATTGCCCATCCAGCCCTTGGTGTCCTTGATCCACTTGAGGATCGGCAGGATGTTGACGGTGCCGGAGGTGGAGTCCGAGGCGCGCAGGAACGAGTAGACCTCGTTGGCGCCGTTGTTCCCCTTGTAGACGTTCCAGGTGTGGCCGCCGAGGGTGACCGAGCCCTGGGAGGTGCCGAGCGGTCCCACGGCGCCGTGGTAGTTGACCCAGAGCATGATCTCGTGGTCGTAGTCGGTGTCCCAGATGTCGTACGAGGTGTTGTACGCGCCCGCCGACGGGACCGTGACGTGGTAGGTGCTGCTCAGCGAGGTGAGCGAGCCGATCGCCTTGTTGATCACCTTCTTGCTGTTCGGGTAGGACTTGATGCCGCCGGTGTTCGGGTGGTCGGCCCAGACGCCCCAGTTCGTACCGGAGTTGGCCCAGACGCACTGGCTGCCGGCGCCGGAGCCCCAGATGTTGTTGTAGAGGAGGTAGCCGTTCAGGGTGGTGTTGCCCCACTGGTCGCAGGAGTTCCAGACGGCGGCCTGGGCGGGGGCGGCGGCGAGGCCGGCGGTGGCGCCGAGGGCGAGCGCCGGGGCCAGGAGTGCCTTGGTGACGCGGCCGAGCGTGCGGGTTGCCATGGTGTCCCTTCCATGGGTGGGGGGTGGTGCCGGGTCACCGCGCCTTGAAACCGAAGGCGCGGTCTTCTCCGGCGACGAGGTCGAGCGGCTCGGCGCCGGTGGAAGTCCTCAGGTCGATGCGGTGGCTGCGGGTGGGGCGCAGGACGGCCGTGGCGGTGCCGTCCGCCGCCCAGGTGAGGTCCAGCTCCGCCCCGAACCGGGTGCGTACGCCCTTGAGGGCGCCCGTCGGCCAGGTGGCGGGGAGGGCGGGCAGCAGGACCAGGCGGTCGGGGGTGGAGTGGACGAGCGCCTCGACGAGCACCGCCGGGAGGGTGTGGGCGGCGTCCGCGTTGTAGACGTCGCGGCGGGGGTAGTGCGCGCTCATCAGGGAGGCGTGGAAGAAGTCGCCGGTGAGGACGGTGGCCAGCGCGTGCGCCACCCGGTCGGCGTCCCGCAGCCGGGCGGCGACCAGGGCGTGGTGGAGGTGGCCGTGCGCGGAGTCGTTCTCGGCGCCGCGCAGGGCGAGCGCGCGGTGCGCGGCGGCGGCCAGCTCGGGGGTGTCGTACGGGTTGATCTCGTCCAGTGGCCAGACGCCGTAGAGGTGGCTGAGGTGGCGGTGGTCGTAGGTGTCGGCGAGGTCCGGGCGGGCCCACTCGGCCAGCGCGCCGTCCGCGTTGATCCGGTGCGGCGGCAGCCGGTCGGCGAGGGCGCGCCAGCGGGCCGCGTGCTCCGGGTGGCGGTCGGCGGCGGTGCGCAGGGCGTGCCGGGCGGCGGAGAGGTCCATGGCGGCGTCCAGCGCGCCCCAACTGGCGTCGGCGGGCCGGTTCTCCGGTGAGTAGGACGGTACGACGGTGAGGCGGCCGGCTGTGTCCGTGCGGGTGAGGAAGTCCTCGTAGAAGAAGGCGACTTCGGCGAGGGCTGCGGTGGTGCGCGGGTCGTGGCCGCCGTGGCACTCGTCGTGGTCGACGAGCGGCTTGAGCAGCCAGTCGGCGCCCGCGGTCCACAGGTGCAGGGGGTACTCGCGGCTGAAGTGGTACGTGTGGCCACACTCGCCGTCGGTGTGCGAGGGCGCGACCACGCCCCGGGCGCCGAAGATCTCGCGGGCGTTGTCCCGCCAGTCGGGCAGTTGGCGGTGGACCAGGCGGGCGAGCGCCTCGGTGACCTCGGGGAGGGCGGTGGCCGCGGCGGCGGCGGTCTGGAGGTTGAGGTTGGCGTTGGTGGTGAAGGCGCCGGACCAGGCGGTGTCCCAGTCGCCGGTCCACAGGCCGGTGAGCCGGGGCGGGAGGAGGCCGCTGGCGGAGAGCAGGTGGTAGCGGCCGGCGGCGAAGAGGCGCTCCGGGAGGGCGGCGCTGTCGGGGCGGGCGAGCAGTGCGGAGCCCGGCAGGGCGCGGTCGGCGGGGTCGGCGGCGAGGTCGAGGGTGACCCGCTGGTAGGCGGTGCGGTGGAGGGCGAGGTGGCGGCGGAGCAAGTCCTGATAGCCGGCCTCGGCCAGGTCCCGCAGGGCGCGGCCCTCGGCCGCCGCGTCCGGCTCGCCGGTGTGCCGGCGCACCCGGGTCAGCAGCAGCACCTCGGCGGCGTCCTCGACGCGCGCGCCGGGGGGCGCGAGGACGGTCCGGCCGCCGGTGACGACGACCAGGGTGGTGCCGGTGACCGCCAGGTCTCCGCCCGGATAGCGGGTGGTGAGGCTGAGCAGGGCGCCCTCGGCGGTGAGGACGGCGCCGTGGCCGACGCGGAGCCCGTGCGGGGCGCCGGGCAGGCGGGGGTCGAGCGTCACGTCGAGGGTGAGGGGCGCGGCGGTGACGTGCTGGACGATCACGTCGTCGGCGCGGGAGACGAAGACCCGGCCGGCCCAGTCGGCGTGGGCGGCGGTGGTCTCGCCGGTGGAGAAGTCGACGGTACGGCGGTACCCGCGGCCGTGGCCGGTTGGCGGCGGTCGGTCCAGGCGCAGTTGGAAGGCGGGGTGGAAGGCGCGTACCCAGGTGAGGGGGCGGCCGTCGGTGAACTCCTCGGCGGCGGTGCGGTCGCCGGCCAGCATGCGGTCCTGGAGCGCGGACAGCCGGGCGGCGAGCCGGGGCGGCCGCCGGCGTGCCTCGTCGCCGTCGGGGCGGACCAGGGTGTGGTGGGTGACGACGACCCGGTCGGCGTGCGGGTCACCGAAGACGAGGGCGCCGTGGTGGCCGTTGCCGCTGAGGAAGGCGTCCTCCCAGCGGGCGGCCGGGGACGGCTCCCAGGTGCCGTGGACCGGGCCCGGCGCGGCGCGGCCGGCAGCGGCGGCGGCGGTCATGGTGCGAGTACCGCCGCGCCGTGCCGGCCGAGGGTGACGCGGTCGGTGACAAGGACTCCGGTCAACAGGTCGCGGTGGCTGCCGGGGACCTCGACGGTCACCGGGTCGCGGCCGTGGTGGAGCAGGAAGAGCAGGTCGCCCCGGCGTACCGCCTCCACCTCGGCGGGCAGGCCGGCGAGCACCGGGCGGACGCCCGCACCGGCGGCGATGCGCGTGAGGAGGCCGCGCAGCGCCCCCGGTGCGGGCAGCGTGGAGAAGTACCAGGCGGTGCCCTTGCGCAGCAGCGCGGGCAGGCCGTCGAGTTCGCCGCCCCGGTAGGGGACGGTCTCGGCGGCGGTGCCGTCGGGTTCGATCTCCTCCGACCACAGGGTGCCGTCGAAGCCCTCGCAGTGCGCGCTCTCCCCTTCCTCCAGCGGCCACCACTCGTGCAGGGTGCGGATGCCGAACAGGGCGCGCAGCCGGGCGTCCATGGCGCCGGGCCGTACCCGGTCGTCCTGGTCGGTGACGCCGGTACGGAACCCGCAGACCAGGGTGCCGCCCTGTGCGACGTAGCCGAGGAGGTTGTCGACGGCGGTGTCGTCGAGGGCGTGGAGCTGGGGGACGACGACCATGCGGTACGCCGTCAGGTCGTGCGCGGGGTGGGCGAAGTCGGTGGTGAGGTGGGCTTCCCACAGGGCGCGGTGCCAGGCGGTGAGGATGTCCGCGTGGTCGATCCGGGCGGAGGAGCGGGCCTGGTGGGCCGAGGCCCACCAGGCGTGCCAGTCGTGGAGGACCGCGATGTCGGCGCGCACCGGCCGGCCGGCCGTCTCGGGGCCGATCGTCGCCAGGTCGGCGCCGAGCCGCTTGACCTCCTGGAAGCCGCGGCCCTCGGGTCCGGCGTGGCCGAGCATGGCGGAGTGGAACTTCTCCGCGCCCTGCCGGGACTGGCGCCACTGGAAGTAGCAGACGGCGTCGGCGCCGCGGGCGACGGCCTGGAGGGACCACAGGCGGGTGAGGCCGCGCGGCTTGGGGTGGTTGACGTCCCGGAAGGTGACGGCGCCGGTGGCCTGTTCCATCAGCGCCCAGGGGCCGCGGGCCTGGGAGCGGGTGAGGTCCTGGACGAGGGCGCCGCGCTGGGCGGCGAGCGGGTCGCGCGGGTCGGGGTAGAGGTCGACGGAGACGACGTCCTCCTCCTCGGCCCAGCGCCAGCCGTCCTGGCCGAAGAAGAGCGGCATGAAGTTGGTGGTGACCGGGATGTGCGGGGTGTGCCGGCGGACGATGTCACGTTCGGCGGTGAAGCACTCCAGGAGCATGTCGGAGGTGAAGCGGCGGAAGTCCAGCACCTGGGCGGGGTTCTTCAGGTAGTGCGTGCGGCGGGCGGGCAGGATCTCCTCCCAGTCGCCGTAGGTCTGGCTCCAGAAGGCGGTGCCCCAGGCGGTGTTGAGTGCGTCGAGGGTGCCGTACCGGACGCGCAGCCAGTCGCGGAAGCGGGCGGCGGCCTCGTCGCCGTGGTCGTAGGTGCAGTACTCGTTGTTGAGGTGCCACAGGATGAGGGCCGGGTGGCCGGCGTAGCGGGTGGCGAGCGCCTCGGTGATCTCGGCGGCGTGGCGGCGGTAGACGGCGCTGGAGTGCGAGAAGTGCTGGCGGCCGCCCCAGGACTCGGTGCGGCCGTCCTCGTCGCGGGGCAGGGTGTCGGGGTGCAGGCGGCCGAGCCAGGGCGGGGGCGAGGCGGTCGGGGTGGCGAGGACGACGCCGACGCCGTGCGCGTGCATGAGGTCCATCAGCCGGTCCAGCCAGCCGAAGTCCCGCTCCCCCGGGCGTGGTTCGAGCCGGGACCAGGAGAAGACGCCGAGGGTGACGGAGTTGACGCCGGCCTCCTTCATGAGGCGGACGTCCTCGTACCAGGTCTCCTCGGGCCACTGCTCGGGGTTGTGGTCCCCGCCGTAGAGGATGCGACCGCGGGTGGCGTCGCTCAGCTCGGGCATCTGGCGGTCCGTCCTTCTGCGTGGGGGAGGCGGGGGCGGCCGGGCCGGGGGGGCCGCCGCGGCGGGGGCACGGGTCAGCCCTTGACGGCGCCGGTGAGCATGCCCTTCTTGAAGTGGCGCTGGACGAAGGGCGACAGGACGGCGACCGGGAGCAGTGCCATGACCATCACGGCCATCTGCACGGCGAGGCCGGAGAGTTCGCCGGTCTTGATGGCCTGGCCGAGGCCGACCGGTGCCTCCTGCTTCTGCACGAGCTGGATCATGACGTTCTGCAGCGGCATCATGTCCTGGTCGTTCAGGTACAGCGAGGCGTTGAACCAGGCGCTCCAGTAGCCGACGGCGTAGAAGAGCGTGATCACCGCGAGGACGGCGCGGGAGAGCGGCATGACGATTTTCCACAGGATGCGGAAGTCGCCGGCGCCGTCGATGCGGGCGCTGTCGATCAGTTCCTGGGAGATCCCGGTGAAGAAGCCGCGCAGCACCAGGATGTTGAAGACGCTGAGCGCGCTCGGCAGGATCAGCGCGAGGTAGGTGTCGGTCAGGCCGAGCGACTGCACCAGCAGGTAGGTCGGGATGAGTCCGGCGCTGAAGAACATGGTGGCCAGCAGCAGCATCAGTATCCAGCGGTGGCCGAGCGAGCCGGTGCGGGACAGGCCGTAGGCGCACAGCACCGAGACGGTCATGGAGAACACCGTGCCGACCAGGGTGACCAGGATGCTGATGACCGCGGCGCGGGTGACCTGGCCGCCGCCGAGCAGTTCCTGGTAGGCGACGAAGGTGACGTCCTTGGGGATCATCACCAGGCCGCCGGCCTCGTCGATGCGCTGCCGGGAGGACAGGCTGGTGACGACGACGATCCACAGCGGGAAGAGGATGGCGAGGCAGGCGAGGAGCAGGACGAGGCCCTTGCCGGCCACGCCGGCCGCGGCGGGCCTCTCCTCCCAGGCCGGGCGGGGCGGCGCGCCCCACCGGGACGGCTGCCCGGACTCGGGTCGGTCGATCACCGCGGTCACTTCTTGTACACCCCCTGCTCGCCCATGAGATGGGCGACCTTGTTGGCGGCGAGGACCAGGCCGAGGCTGATGACGCCCTTGACGAGTCCGGCGGCCGCCGCGTAGCCGAAGTCCTGGTTGCGTACGCCGTTCCACCACACGAAGGTGTCCAGCACCTCGGCGGCGCCGGGCCCCACCATGTCGCGTTGCAGCAGGATCTGTTCGAAGCCGACGGTGAGCGCGTCGCCGACGCGCAGCACCAGCAGCAGCGCGATCACCGGGCGGAGCGCCGGCAGGGTGACGTGCCACATGCGGCGCCGGCGGCCCGCGCCGTCCATCGCGGCGGCCTCGTACAGGTCGGGGCTGACCGAGGCGAGCGCGGCGAGGAAGACGATGATCCCCCAGCCGGCGTCCTTCCAGACGCTCTGCGCGGTGATCAGCAGCGCGAAGGTGTCCGGGTCGGTCATGAAGTCCAGGCCGTCGTAGCCGTGCTCGCGCAGCAACTGGGAGAAGATCCCGGCGCCGCCGAAGAGTTGCTGGAAGACGGCGATGACCAGGACCCACGAGAAGAAGTGGGGCAGGTAGAGGATGGCCTGGGAGAGCGCCCGCACCCGGGGCCGGACCACGCTGTTGAGGAGCAGCGCGAGCAGGATCGGGATCGGGAAGAAGAGCACGAGCTGGAGGATGAAGAGGATCAGCGTGTTCTGGACCGCGTTCCAGAACGCGGAGTCGGCGAAGATCCGCTCGAAGTTCTCCACGCCGACCCACGGGCTGTGCAGCATGGAGACGACGCCGTTGTCGCTGAGGTAGGGGTCGTAGTCCTGGAAGGCGACGACGTTGCCGAGGATCGGCACGTAGTGGAAGACCAGGATGAGCAGCAGCGCCGGCAGTGTCATCAGCAGCAGTACGCGGTCGCGCCGGAAGCGCAGGCGCAGGCTCGGTTTCCCGGCGGGCCGGTCCGGGGTCCCGGTGGCGTCGCCGGGCGCCACCGGGGTCTCTTCCGTCGTCTCGGCCTCGGCCCTGCTCCGAGGCACCGTGCTGTGCGACACGGCCGTTCTCCTCGCCTCGCCCGTCCCGGTCAGTTCGCCGCCGAACCGTTGTCGTCGAGCAGCTTCTGGTACCAGTCGCGCAGCTTGTCGCCGCCCTTGCTGCGCCATTCGGAGATCGCCTGCTGGACCTCGCTCATCTTCTTGCGGCCGCGGACGAAGTCGTCCTCCATCTGCTCGAAGTCGGAGGAGAGGTTGGTGTAGCGGGAGGGCTCGGTGATCTGCATGCCGTAGAACGAGGACTTCCGGGTGAAGGCGCCCATCCGCTGCTGCCACTCCACCTGGCCCTTGGCGACCTCGGGGAAGTCGGGGTGGGCGACGGTCGGGGCCGGGCTCGCCAGCATGACGTAGGCGTTCATCACGTCGATGTTGCCCTGGTCGGTCTTGGTGGGGACGCCGTCCTTGACCGTGTAGTGGGTGCCCTCGACGCCGTAGTTGGTGGCCATGTACTCCTTGGTGCCGTACGGCGCCGCCGTGACGTTGGCCGCCGCCAGCACGTCCTTGATCACCGCCTTGGACGCCTTCTTGTTCACGAAGGCCCAGATGCCGGCGGGCTGCTCGGCCCAGAGCACCGGGTCGCCGCCGTCGTGGCCGAAGATGTCCATGCCCCAGATCTTGAACTCCGGGTTCTGGGACGCCTGTTCGCCGGTACGGCTCCACCACTGGCTGATGTTCTGGGCGTAGATCAGGAACTCGCCCTTGGCGAACTTCGGGCCGGGGTCGGTGGCCTGGCTCTTGCCGAGTTCGGCGTCGGGGTGGACGACACCGGCGGCGAACAGCTTGCGGGTCCACTCCAGGGCTTCGAGGTAGCCGTCGGTCTCCACGCGGTTGGTCATCCGGCCGTCGATCACGGTCCAGCCCAGCGGCTTCTCGTTGCCGGAGAGCACCCCGAACGCCTGGAAGGCGGTCCACTTCATGTCCAGGCAGGCCCAGCGTTTGGCCTTGGCGTCGGTGGCGTCCTTGGCCAGGGCCATGAACTCGTCGCAGGAGCGGGGTACCTCGTACCCCTCCTGCTCGAAGATGTCCTGCCGGTAGAGGGGCACGATGCCGGTGACGGTGGGGGCGGGCTGGGGCAGGCCGCGCAGCTTGCCGCCGAAGATCGAGCGCCGCCAGGCGTCGGTGGGGATCGCGGCGAGGTTCGGGTACTCCTTGACCGCGTCGCCGGACAGGTACGGGCCGAGGTCGGCGAACTTGCTGATGACGGCGCTGGGGATCTTGCCGTTCAGGTTCCAGCTCGGGACGACCACCACGTCCGGTACGTCGCTGGAGGCGAGGACCGCGCCGAGCTTCTGCTCGTAGGTGTTGCCGTCCTGGTTCTGCCACTCGACGTCGACGCCGATCAGGTCGTTCATCGCGCGGTAGTAGGCGTTGTCGGACTTCGGCGGGGAGCCCCAGAACGGCGACATGACGGTGACCCGGCCGCCCTTGCCGAGCTTGTGCGGCACCGCGGACTTGAGGGTGGCGAGGTCCAGCTCGCCGGTGAAGCCGATCGCGGAGCCGTTCCTGGCCGGGATGTCGGGCGTCACCACGGTGCCGGCCACGTAGGCCGGCAACAGCTTCGCGGCGTCCTTGCCCGAGGTGGTGCCGTCGCGCGAGCCACTGTCCGTGCCGCCGCAGGCGGAGAGCAGCGGCACGCCTCCGGCGACCGCGGCGGCGGCGACCGCCGTGGAGGCGAGGAAACTTCTCCGGCTCGGTGCGGAGGCGGCGGAGGCGGCGTTCGGCGTCATTGCGTCAACCCTTCATGGCGCACCAGGACACCCGGCGGTGGCCGTCGGCTGTGGTGTCTTCGGTGGAACGGGTGGAGCGGGGAAAAGCACGGCGGGAGCCGAGCGGGAACCCGGCAGGCGTCGCCCGGGGCGGAACTCGCTGAGCTGAAGCGGCCGGCGGAGGACCGCGTGGGCGCGGAGGTGGGTCCCGCGGGCGGCGACTCGCAGTCGAAGCGCTTCGATGTTGCTGCGAGGTTAAGTGAACACCTAGGGGTGCACAAGGGTCGTTTCCAAGATTCCTCGGAGGTATGGACCTGCTTGATCGCCCCTATGGCACACGGGACGCGAGTGCGGACCCGGACGGGTTGCCCCACGATGTCTTGACACCCGGCACCTCGCGGCTGAGCATCGAAGCGCTTCGAAAGCGCCTCGCCGCACCATCGCAAGGGGAACTCCAGGTGACCGCACCCATGCCGCCCACGCCGCCGTTCCGCGACCCGGGCCTGCCCCTGGCCGAGCGCGTCGACGACCTGCTGTCGCGGCTGACGCCCGACGAGAAGACCGGCTTCCTGCACCAGTTCGCACCGGCCGTCGAACGACTCGGTGTGGCCGCCTTCCGCACTGGTCAGGAGGCACTTCACGGGGTCGCCTGGATGGGCGGGGCGACCGTGTTCCCGCAGGCCGTGGGGCTCGGCGCGACCTGGCACGAGGACCTGGTGCGCCGGGTCGGCGAGGCGGTCGCCGCGGAGGTGCGGGCGATGCGCGCACGCGACGGCCGGGTGGGCCTCAACGTGTGGTCGCCGACGGTGAATCTGCTCCGCCACCCGCTGTGGGGACGCAACGAGGAGGGCTACTCCGAGGACCCCCGGCTGACCTCGGCCATCGCCGTCGCCTACACCCGCGGTCTGCGCGGAAGTCATCCGATCTACTGGCGTACCGCGCCCGTCCTGAAGCACTGGCTGGCCCACAACAACGAGACCGACCGGGACACCGCCTCCTCGTCGGTGCGCCCCCGCGTCCTGCACGAGTACGACCTGCGCGCCTTCCGTGAGACGGTCGAGGCGGGCGCGGTGGCGGGGGTGATGCCGGCCTACAACCTGGTCAACGGCCGCCCCAACCACCTCTCCCCCTATCTGCGGTCCCACCTGCGCACCTGGACCGACCAGGAACTGCTGGTCTGCTCGGACGCGGGCGCCCCGTCCAACCTGGTCACGTCCGAGCACTACTTCGACACCCACGAGGAGGCGACCGCCGCCGCGCTGAGGGCCGGCGTCGACAGCTTCACCGACCACGGCACCGACTCCTCGCTGATCACCGCCCGGGTGCGCGGGGCGCTGGAGCGGGGCCTGCTGACCGAGGCCGACATCGACACGGCGGTGCGCCGGCAGCTCTCGGTCCGCCTCCGGCTCGGCGAGTTCGACCCGGCCGGAGCGGCGGATCTGGCCGGTGCGGCGGACGCGGCCGGAGCGGCGGATCTGGCCGGAGCGGCGGGCCTGGCCGGTGCGGCGGACGCGGCCGGAGCGGCGGGCCTGGCCGGTGCCTTCGACACCCCCGAGCACCGCGCGCTGGCCCAGGAGGCCGCCGAGCAGGCGATCGTGCTGCTGAAGAACGACCGCCTGCTGCCGCTGGCCCCCGACACCCGCCTCGCCGTCGTCGGCCTGCTCGCCGACGAGTGCAAACTCGACTGGTACAGCGGCTCGCTGCTGCACCGCTCGACGCCGCTCGAAGGCGTGTACGAGCGGTTCGGCGCGGACCGGGTGGAGTTCGCCGAGGGGGTGGACCGGATCCGGCTGCGCACCTCCGCCGGCACGTTCCTGCACGTTCCGGCGGCGGACCCCGACGCCCCCGCCGAGGCGGGTCCCGCCGGGACCGAGGGCGCCCTCGACCCGGCGCTGCTGGCCGGCCGCACCGACCTGCCGCCGCTCACCACCGACGCCACCGGCACCGAACTGGCGCTGGTCGACTGGGGCGAGGGCGTCCTCACCCTGCGCGCGCCCGACGGCCGCTACCTCTCGGTCGCCGAGGACGGCTATGTGCGGGCCGCCGCCGACCAGCCCGGGGGCTGGGTGGTGCAGGAGACGTTCCGGCTGGAACCGCACGGCGACGGTCACCTCCTGAGGCACCTGGGAACGGGCCGGCACGTCTGTGTGGCCGCCGACGGCGTGAAGGTTGCCGGGGAGGAAGCCGAGGTCTTCGGGACGGTCGTCACCGAGCGCGGCGAGGAGGCGGTGGCGCGGGCCGCCGCCGGGGCCGACGTGGTGCTGGTGGTGGCGGGCAACGACCCGCACATCAACGGCCGCGAGACCGAGGACCGTACGACGCTGCGCCTCCCCGAACACCAGGAACGGCTGCTGCGCGCGGCCCGTGCGGCCAACCCGGCCACCGTGCTGGCGCTGGTCTGCGCCTACCCGTACGCCGTCGACACCGGGCCGCTCCCGGCGGTGCTGTGGACCGCGCACGGCGGCCAGGCCGCCGGCACCGCGCTGGCCCGCGTGCTGGCCGGGGACGTCTCACCGGCCGGGCGGCTGCCGCAGACCTGGTACGCGGGCGACGAGGACCTGCCCGACCTGCTGGACTACGACGTGATCGGCTCCCGGCAGACCTATCTGTACTTCGAGGGGACCCCGCTCTTCCCGTTCGGGCACGGCCTGTCGTACGCGTCCTTCGCCTACGACGGTCTCACCGCCCGCGTCGAGGAGGACGTGGTGCGGGTCTCCTTCACGGTGACCAACACCGGGGACGTCACCGCCGACGAGGTGGCCCAGCTCTACCTGCGGGCCGAGGCGCCCTCCGTGCCGCGCCCGCGCCGCGAACTGCTCGCGCACCGCCGGCTCACGCTGGCGCCCGGCGGGACGGCCGCCGTCGACTTCGAGGTGCCCGTGCCGGCGTTCGCGTACTGGGACGTGGCGCACGGCCGCCACCGGGTGGAGCCGGGGCCGTACGCGCTGCTGGCCGGGGCGTCCAGCGAGGACGTCCGGCTGCGGACGACGCTCACGCTCGACGGGGAGGCGGCCGGGCCGCGTCCGGTGCGCGCCCGCGGCCTGGACGCGGCGGACTTCGACGAGCAGAGCGGGACGGAGATCGTGGACCGGACCAAGGAGTCCGGCGACGCGGTGACGCCCACCGCCGGGAACTCGGGCGAACTGCTCTTCAGAAACTGCGACTTCGGCCCCGGCATCACCGCGGTGACGGTGACGGTGGCGGGCGGGGGCACGGTGGAACTGTCCCTGGACGGCGGCCCGGTGCGGGCGGTCCTGTCGACGGAGCAGCCCACCGCGGGGCCGTACGACTACCTCGAACTGCGCACGGGGCTGGTCGCCGAGGGCGTCCACGACCTGCGGATCACCCTGCGCGGCCCGGTGCGGCTCGCGCGGGCCGGCTTCTCCGGCTGAGGGCCGGGGCCGCGGGCAGCCGGCCGGTCCGGCGGCCGGCGCCCCGGGCGGGGCCTCCGGCCGCCGGACGGGCCTTGGTGCGGTGGGGTCAGAGCGCGAGGCCGGTGAGGACCATGACCCGCTCGTAGGTGTAGTCGTCCATCGCGAACCGCACGCCCTCGCGGCCCACGCCGGACTGCTTGGCGCCGCCGTACGGCATCTGGTCGGCGCGGTAGGAGGGCACGTCGCCGACGATCACGCCGCCGACCTCCAGGGCCCGGTGGGCGCGGAAGGCGGTGCGCAGGTCGTGGGTGAAGACGCCCGCCTGGAGGCCGTACTTGGAGTCGTTGACGGCGGCGAACGCCTCCGCCTCGCCGTGCACCTTCCGCACGCTGAGCACCGGGCCGAAGACCTCTTCGCAGGCCAGGGTGGTGCCGTCGGGCAGGTCGGTGAGGACGGTCGGCGCGTAGGAGGCGCCGTCGCGCGCGCCGCCGGTGTGCAGGACGGCACCGGCCGCGACGGCCTCGTCCACCCACCGCTCGACGCGCTGGGCGGCGTCCTCGCTGACCAGCGGGCCGACGTCGGTGGCCTCGTCGTCCGGGTCTCCGGTGACCTGGGCCTCGACGGCGGCGACGATACGCGGCAGCAGCCGGTCGTACACGGCGGCGTCGGCGATCACCCGCTGCACCGAGATGCAGGACTGGCCGCCCTGGTAGTTGGAGAAGGTCGCGATGCGCTGCGCGGCCCGGTCCAGGTCCTCGTCGCTCGACCAGTCGGCCAGTACGACGGCCGCGCCGTTGCCGCCCAGTTCCAGGGTGCAGTGCTTGCGCGGCACCGAGTCCATGATCGCGTAGCCGACCTTCTCGGAGCCGGTGAAGGAGATCACCGGCAGCCGCTCGTCCTGGACGAGGGCGGGCATGCGGTCGTTGGCGACCGGCAGGACGCTCCAGGAACCGGCGGGCAGCTCGGTCTCGGCGAGCAGTTCGCCGAGGACCAGGGCGGAGAGCGGGGTGGCGGGGGCCGGCTTGAGGATGATCGGCGCGCCGGCCGCGACGGCCGGGGCGATCTTGTGGGCGCAGAGGTTGAGCGGGAAGTTGAAGGGCGCGATGCCGAGCACGACGCCCTTGGGGAAGCGGCGGGTGAGGGCGAGCCGGCCCTGGCCGCCCGCGTCGGTGTCCAGCCGCTGGGCGTCGCCGCCGTTGAACCGGCGGGCCTCCTCGCCGGCGAACCGGAACACGGAGACCGCGCGGCCGACCTCGCCCCGGGCCCATTTGACGGGCTTGCCGTTCTCGGCGGAGATGAGCCGCGCGATCTCCTCGGTGCGCTCCGCCAGCCGCCGGGCGACGTGGTCGAGGGCGGCGGCCCGCACGTGCGCCGGGGTGGCGGCGAACTCGTCCCGTACGGCGTACGCGGCGGCCACGGCCTCCTCTACCTGCGCGTCGGTCGGGACGCTCACGGCGGCGACGACCCGGCCGTCCCAGGGCGAGGCGACGTCGAAGGTGTCCTCACCGGTGGCCTGGCGGCCGGCGAGCCAGAAGGCGTGGGTGGCCCCTGCCACTTCTTTTTCGGGCATGAAGAGTCCCGGCCTTTCCGCGTTGCGGGTGTGGTGTGACGGGTACGGGGTGCTACGGGGTACGGGGTGCTACGGGGTGCTGGGTCCACGGTAGGGGCGGGGCGGCGGAGGGTCGCTTGTCCGGCGTGTAGCAGTAGGGGCGGCGAGTACGACGTAATGGCGTACGACGGATGGTGTACGGCTCCCCCGGGTGATTCGGGCGGCCCGGGTGGTCCGGGTGGCTAGCCGCCCTCCGGGGCCGTCGCCTTCAGGGCCAGCCACAGTTCCATGCGGACGTCCGGATCGTCCAGGGAGCGGCCGAGGATCTCCTCCACGCGGCGCATCCGGTAGCGCAGGGTGTGGCGGTGGACGCCGAGGTCGGCGGCCGCCGCGTCCCACTGGCCGTGCCGGGAGAGCCAGGCGCGCAGCGAGGCCACCAGGTCACCGCGGCCGGTCGCGTCGTGGTCGCGCAGGGCCCGGAGCAGCCCGTCCGCGAAGGCCCGTACCGCGTCGTCCGCGAGCAGCGGCAGCACCGAGCCGGCCGCGAGCCGCTCGTGCTCCACGCAGACCCGGCCGCGCCGCCGCGCCACCGACAGCGCCTGCTCGGCCTGCCGGTAGGCGGCCGACGCGGCGATGGGCCCGGACGGCGCCGACAGCCCGGCGACCCAGGCGTCCTCGGCGGTGCCGGTGGCGGGTTCCGGCCGCGGCCGGCCCGCCTCCAGGGCCGTGGCGTAGTCGGTGCAGGCGGCGACCGCCGCGCCGCCGTCGGCGGCGAGCACCACCAGCCGCTCGCCCTGCGGGACCACCAGCACCGCCTCGCCCGCCCGCGCCGCCGCGGCCTCCACCACCTCGGCGAGGGTGCCGAGCGGGTCGCCGCTCCCCGCCACCGCCGCCTCGGCGACGACCAGCCGGAAGGGCGCGTCGAGCAGTTCCCCGTACAGGTCGCCGGCGACCGCGCGGGCGTGGTCGGGCTCCCCGGCCAGCAGCATGCGCAGTACGGCCGTGCCGATCCGCTGTTCGGCGGCGTGCAGGGACCGGGAGCGTTCCGTGGTCAGGGTCAGCAGCGCGACGGCGGAGTGGACGGCGTAGCGCTCGGCGGTGCCGAGGGTGGTGGCGGTGCCGACGGCGAGGGTGGCGCGGGGCCGGCGGGAGGTGCCGACGGAGTGCAGTTCGACGCGGTCCTCGTGGTCGGGGCCGCCGACCACCGCGGAGGCGGGCGCGGGCCGCTCGCGCAGCCGCTGGACGTCGGCGGTGAGCCGGGCCGCCCGGCGGCCGGCCCACTCCGGCGCGGCGGCGGCGACGGCGCCGGTGGCGTCGTAGAGCGCCGCCCAGCCGTCGACCTGCGCGGCCAGCGCGGTGAGCAGGCCCTCGGGCCCCTCGCCGAGCGCCTGCTTGGTCAGTTCCCGCTGGGCGGCGAACCCGGCGGTCACCGCCCGGTACTGGTCGGCGGCGATGGCGGCGGAGACGGCCTTGCTGATGGCGAGGAAGGGGGTGCGGCGCGGCACCTCCAGGAGCGGCAGCCCCTCTTCCTCGGCGGCGTCGACGAGGGCGGCGGGGATGTCCTCGTAGTGCACGCCGACGGCGAAGCCGAGCCCCACCACCCCGGCGCCGGCCAGCCGCCTCACATAGCGGCGCATCGCCTCGGGGTCCTCGGCGTCCAGTTTGAGGGCGGTGATCAGCAGCAGTTCCCCGCCCTCCATGTAGGGGACGGGGTCGGCCAGCTCGCTGGCGTGCGCCCAGCGCACGGGCGCGTCGAGACGCTCCCCGCCCGCCCGCACGGTCAGCTTCAGCGCGGAGTGGTGGACGAGCGAGGCGAGGGTCGGGGGCATGAGGCCGTCAGCTCCGCGTCGGGATGGTGTGCAAAACCGGTGATCATTTGGCCGTCACGTATGAACGACCTGTGCCGATTCTGCCTCACCGTACGGTGCCGGCGCGTCCGGCGGGGGCGTCACCCCCGCAGATCCACCAGAAGTGGAGGCGCGTGTTCCCCCTCGACGGTGGTCAGCGAGAGCACCGCGTGGCCGGGCGGCACGGCGTGCGCCAGTTCCGAGGCCGACCAGCGTTCGCGCTCGACCTGGCGCACGGTCACCGCGTCCGTGGTGACCGCCTTGCCGGTCACCAGTTTGCGCAGCGCGTGCAGCGCCCGGGTCATCGGCTGGTCGGCGAAGACGGTGTGCTTGGCGACCTCCGTGGTCTCCACCCACTCGGTGCCCCAGGCCTGCGCGAACCGGCCGCCGTCCCAGGTGGTGACGCCGCAGAAGGCCATCCGGCAGCCCACCGCGCCGTAGAGCGGGCCGTGCAGCGCCTCGGGGACGTCCGCGACGGTGCGCAGGGTGAGCAGCACGCCCGCCCGCTGTCCGCGCAGGGCCTGGATGCCGCGGACCGACCGGGCGGTGACGGCGCCGGTCGCGTCGTCCAGGACCAGGGCGGCGAAGTGGCTACGGCGGGCCTCGTGTCCGGCGCCCTCCCGGCCGCCGCCGTCCCGGACCACGGAGGTGAACTGCGCGAGGACCAGCCGGGTGATCAGCCGGCCCGCCTCCTCG
This sequence comes from Streptomyces ziwulingensis, assembly GCF_039542605.1. Classification (NCBI taxonomy): domain Bacteria; kingdom Bacillati; phylum Actinomycetota; class Actinomycetes; order Kitasatosporales; family Streptomycetaceae; genus Streptomyces; species Streptomyces ziwulingensis. Next base: position 100,794 of record NZ_BAABIG010000041.1, on the reverse strand, counting down.
TGACCGCGGGCGGGCAGGTCGACGCGGACCCGCAGGGGGTGGTGGGCGAGCGCGCGCAGCGAGAACGGCCGGCTCGGGCCGCCGCCGCCGAAGAAGTCCGCGAACACCGGCCGGTTCAGCAGGCCGAGCCGGTCGGCCAGGGCGCGGCCCGCGTCGCCCGGCGTGCCGGTCTGGCGCAGCCGGGCGTCGAGTTCGCGGAGCATGACGCCGTTGCCGTTCGCGGCGAGCGCCTCGCGCAGCGCGGTCAGGGCCGTCTCCTCGCCCTCCAGCAGTTCGCGCAGCTCCGGCAGGGCGGGGAAGCGGCCGTGCACCGCGCGGTACGGGCCGAGGAGTTGCGCCAGCGCGGTGGCCGCGCCCTGGCCGCCGACCGTGTCGAGGTCGCCCACCAGCGCCTCGGCGAGGACCGCGGCCGCCTCGTCCGGGTCGTCGGACTCGGCGTACGGGTCGAGGTCGTGCACGGAGGACGGGTCGCCGATCCGCACGATCACGTCGAAGGCGTCGTCCGCGCCGAGCGGGCGGCCGGCGGCGGAGACGGCGACGACGGCACAGCGGCCGGTGAGCGCCTGGAGCGCGAGGGCCTCGGTGACCGGTTCGACGAGGGTGCGGGTCTTGCCGGACCCGGGGGGGCCGACGGCGAGCAGGGAGGTGCCGAGCACACCGGGGTCGAGGGCCGCCTCGGCACCGTCGTACGACCGGGGGGCGCGTTCGGCCGCCGCCCAGCGGCCGATGCGTACCTGACCGGCGAGCAGGTCGTGGCGGGCGGCCCGGCGGGGCAGGTCCCGGGCGCCGGAGGGGTGGGTCCAGGCCGCGCCGCCCCGGTGCAGCACCTGCTGCCGGAAGGCGTCGAGGCCGGCGCTCCGCCGGGCGAGCGCGAAGGCGTGCTCGACGCGGACGCAGTCGACGTCGTTCATCCGGCCGCCGGCCACCTCGGCGGTGAGCAGTTCGGCGGCCTCGTACTGGCCGGCGTCGCGCAGGTCGGGCCAGTGGGAGCGGGGGCGGTCGGGCACGGCGGTGGGCTCGGCGCCCGCCCGGCGGGCGGCGAGCCGCTCGCGCAGGTACGGCCACCAGGCGCCGAGCCGGGCGAAGGGCCACACCACGAGGGCGGTGACGACGGCGTACAGCGTGTCGGTGAAGAGCAGGGAGGTCATCGGCTCGTAGTCGCCCGAGATCAGGGCGGTCAGCGAGAGCAGCGGGGCGACGACCGGCACCGCGGACCAGCCGACGCCGGGGAATGCCTCGGGGAAGACCAGGCTGAGCGCGACCAGGGCGAGGAGCAGGGCGGTCAGCGCGCGGGCCGGCTGGGTCCGGCGGCCCACGTAGTGGCCGACGATGGCGCGCCAGCTTCCGAGCGCGGCCACCGCGAGGACGAGCAGGACGAAGAAGACGCCGTCGTACACCACCAGTGCCTCGGCGCCCGGGGCGGGCAGCGCCCGGTCCTCGAACACCTTGGGCGAGGCCAGCGTGCCGCCCCACCACCAGTCGTCCGGCGTGAACATCCGCAACAGCACGAACTGGTACGGGACGACCCCGCGGTGCCAGAACGACCACACCACGACGGCCAGCGCGAGCGGGATCAGCATGCCCGCCACCGTCACCGGGGCGAGCTTCTCCGTGACCTCCCGCTCGGGCGGCCGGTGGCCGTACCGCCAGATCCCGGGCCGGGCGGCCGGCCTCGGCGTGTCCAGCCATCCGACGACGGCGGACCCGGACCGGGGGACCTGCTGCGGAACCTGCCGGTCCGTCTGCCGGTCGGTCTGCCGGTCCATCTGCTGCCGGTCCGTCCACTGCCGGTCCATCTGCTGCGGGGCCTGCTGCTGCGGGGCCTGCTGCGGCACGGGTGGCGTGCCCGGTGCCCGGTTCGGCGGCGGCGGTACCGCGGGCCGCGCCCACCCCGCCGAGGGGGGCAGCGCGGGAGCCGGCGGCACCCGATCCGCGTGCGTGCCCCGCGCGTCCGGGTTCCCGTCGCTGTCCATCGCCCTGCCCCCTGCCCGACCAGCCGTTCCGTGCACCGTCCGCATGCACCGTCCGCGAGTCAATCTAACGCCCCCGGCAGGGCAGTTCACCGCTTACGCGGCCGGGCGTCCGCTCCGGACCGCACACCTGTCTCTGTCCACGGCGGACAACCCGCCCCGGCGACACTGCCCACATGGAGCATGCCCAGCTCTCCCGCACCGCCCTAGCCTGCGAGAAGAGAACGTACGAGAAAAACACCCGCGCGTCCCGCCCGCAAGACCCCCAGGAGCCCCGCATGACCGCACTTCCGCAGGAGCGCCGCGTCGTCACCGCCATCCCCGGCCCCAAGTCGCGGGAGCTGCAGGCCCGCCGCACCGCCGTGGTGGCGCGGGGCGTGGGGTCCACGCTGCCGGTCTTCGTCACCCGCGCCGGCGGCGGCGTCATCGAGGACGTGGACGGCAACAGCCTGATCGACTTCGGCTCGGGCATCGCGGTGACCAGCGTCGGCGCCTCGGCCGAGGCCGTCGTCCGCAGGGCGTCCGCGCAGCTCGCCGACTTCACCCACACCTGTTTCATGGTCACGCCGTACGAGGGGTACGTCGAGGTCTGCGAGGCGCTGGCCGAGCTGACCCCGGGCGACCACGCCAAGAAGTCGGCGCTGTTCAACAGCGGCGCCGAGGCCGTCGAGAACGCCGTGAAGATCGCCCGTGCCTACACCAAGCGGCAGGCGGTCGTCGTCTTCGACCACGGCTACCACGGCCGTACCAACCTCACGATGGCGCTGACCGCGAAGAACATGCCGTACAAGCACGGCTTCGGCCCGTTCGCGCCCGAGGTGTACCGCGTCCCGGTCGCCTACGGCTACCGCTGGCCGACCGGCGCGGAGAACGCCGGTCCGGAGGCCGCCGCGCAGGCCGTCGACGAGATCTCCAAGCAGGTCGGCGCCGACAACGTGGCCGCGATCGTCATCGAGCCGCTGCTCGGCGAGGGCGGCTTCATCGAGCCCGCCAAGGGCTTCCTGCCGGCCATCCGGAAGTTCGCCTCGGACAACGGCATCGTCTTCGTCGCGGACGAGATCCAGTCCGGCTTCTGCCGCACCGGCCAGTGGTTCGCCTGCGAGGACGAGGGCATCGTCCCGGACCTGATCACCACGGCCAAGGGCATCGCGGGCGGGCTGCCGCTGTCCGCCGTCACCGGACGCGCCGAGATCATGGACGCCGCCCACTCGGGCGGTCTGGGCGGCACCTACGGCGGCAACCCGGTGGCCTGCGCGGGCGCGCTCGGGGCGATCGAGACGATGCGGGAGCTGGACCTCAACGCCAGGGCCAGGCGGATCGAGGAGGTCATGAAGGGCCGGCTGTCCGCCATGGCCGAGAAGTTCGACCTCATCGGCGACATCCGCGGCCGCGGCGCCATGATCGCCATCGAGCTGGTCAAGGACCGCGCCACCAAGGAGCCGGCGCCGGAGGCCACCGCCGCCCTCGCCACGGCGTGCCACGCCGCCGGTCTGCTGGTCCTGACCTGCGGAACCTACGGCAACGTGCTCCGCTTCCTGCCGCCGCTCGTGATCGGCGAGGAACTGCTGCACGAGGGCCTCGACCTCATCGAGCAGGCCCTCGCCCAGGTCTGAGCGGTGAAGCGGCAGAGGGTGTGAAGAAGGTGTGCGGGGTGGATGGGAGGACGCCGGTCTCCCTGTTTTCGGCCCTCCCCCTGTCGTAGGTTCTACGCAGATGAGAGATACACCCCGCCCACAGGGGACTGTGGGCGAACCCAGGCCGGGGCCTCCCCAGCTTCGACCTGGTCGTGCCCTCGCGCACACCACCGGAGCCACTGGCTCCGGGTCTCCTCGATCGGACGGTCGCTCGCCCCAAACCCCCCGGGGCGCGCGACGTTCCGGTCCTTTCGGCCGCCTCGGAACCACCCCCCCTGTTCCGGGGCGGCCGACCCCCCTCTTCCTGATGTGCCTGCTCGGGGCGCCCGTCCTGCTCTTCGCGCTGATCACCTGGCAGGTCCTCACCGACGGCCCCCTGATCCGCGCCGACGAACGGCTGAGCCGGGCCCTCGTCCGTCCGGACCGGTTCTCCGAACTCCTCTCCGACCTGGGCAACACGCAGGTGGCCGTGCCCGTCCTCGCCGTCGCGCTGGGCCTCGTCGCCTGGCGCGGCCGGGCCGCGGGAGCCGCCCGCTGGTGGCTGCCGCCCGTCGCCGGGGCCGCGCTGATGGCGCTGGTACCGGCGCTGGTGGTCCCGCTGAAGCTGTGGACCGACCGCCCCGGCACCCCGGCGGTACCGCCCGCCACCGGTTACTACCCCTCCGGCCACACCGCCACCGCCGTCGTCGCCTACGGCGCGGCGACGCTGCTGCTCCTCCCCCTGCCGCGTTCCGCCGCCGCCCGCCGCCTGTCCGTCCTGGCCTGCGCCGTCCTCGTGCTCGGAACCTCCTACGGGCTGGTCCGCCGGGGCTATCACTGGCCGCTGGACGTGGTGGCGAGCTGGTGCCTGTTCGGACCGGGCCTCGGCTGCCTCCGGCTGCTCGTCCGCCGCCGGAGGCGTTGACCACCAGGCCAGTACTGCCGGTCACTTCTGCCGTTCACTTCTGCCGGTCAGTCCCGCCAGTGAGTCCTGCCGGTCAGCCCCTTCCGGCCGGTCCCTTCCGGCCGGTCCCTTCCGGCCAGCGCCCCGCGGTCGGTCCCTCCCGGTCGCTCCTGCGGTCCGCGAGCCGGGCCGCCGCCTCGTGCATCGCCAGTTCGAGCAGGGCGGGGTCGGTGAGCGTGCCGGTGCCGTCCGGCGTGACCAGCCAGCGGATGCCGCCGGCCGCCGGCCGTCCGGGGTGCGGCACGACTATCCAGGTGCCGGGCCCGGCGGCGCGGATGCCGGTGCCCAGCCAGCGGGCCGCGGTGCCCGGTGGCACGAAGAACCCCGTCCGGGCGTCGCCGAAGTCGACGAGGACCGGACCGGGCCGGTGCGGCAGCCGGGTGAGGACGTCGAGGGTGGGACGGCCCAGCCTGCCCGGCAGGATGAGCACGTCCCAGGCCCGGCCGGCGGGCAGCAGCGCGATCCCCAGGGGATCGCGCCGCCACTCCCGGCGACAGGACTCGGGATCAGGTGCGACCGATGCCAACCACTCGACCGCCGTCTTCGTCGCCCCGGGCATGAGGAGACCTCCCATCGACTCGCTCGCGGACGCGGGGTGCGCCCGGAGGGAGAGGGAGGTCCCGGGCGGGCATTACGCGACTTCCGCCACCTCGTACGGGTGAAGCGGCGCACCGCGCCCCCGCGCCGCTCGGCTCAACTGTCGAAGCCCAGGCCCAGCCGGTCCATGGTCCGCAGCCACAGGTTGCGCCGCCCGCCGTGCGCGTCCGCGCGGGCCAGCGACCACTTGGTGAGCGCGATCCCGGTGTACGCGAAGGGCTCGGGCGGGAAGGGCAGCGGCTTCTTGCGGACCATCTCCAGTGCGGTGCGCTCGGTGCGCTCCCCCGCGAGCAGGTCGAGCATCACCTCGGCCCCGAAGCGGGTCGCGCCGACGCCGAGGCCGGTGTACCCGGCGGCGTAGGCGACCCGTCCCTGGTGCGCGGTGCCGAAGAACGGCGCGAACCGGGAGCAGGTGTCGATCGCGCCGCCCCAGGCGTGTGTGAAGCGGACGCCCTCCAGTTGCGGGAAGCAGGTGAAGAAGTGCCCGGCGAGCCTGGCGTAGGTCTCCGGGCGGTCGTCGTGCTCGGTGCGGACCCGGCCCCCGTACGGGTACACCGCGTCGTAGCCGCCCCACAGGACGCGGTTGTCGGCGGAGAGCCGGAAGTAGTGGAACCGGTTGGCGCTGTCCGCGAGGCCCTGCCGGCCCTTCCAGCCGATCGAGGCGAGCCGGCCGGCGGTGAGCGGCTCGGTCATCAGCGCGTAGTCGTAGACCGGGACGGTGTACGACCGGACCCGCCTGACCAGGCTGGGGAAGACATTGGTGCCGAGCGCGACCGTGCGGGCGCGCACCGATCCGTACGGGGTGCGTACGGCCATGCCCGCGCCGGACGGCTGCAGGGCGAGCGCGGGGGTGTGCTCGTAGCAGCGGACGCCGAGGCGCAGGCAGGCCCGCTTCAGACCGCGGACGAGTTTGCCGGGGTCGAGCAGGGCGACGCTGCGGCGGTCGTACAGACCGGCTCGGAAGGTCGGCGAGTCGACGTGCTCGCGCACGGCCTCGGCGTCGAGGTACTCGACGCCGTCCGCGAACCCCCGGCGCCCCAGTTCCTCGTACCAGTCCTTCAGCTCCGACGCCTGGTACGGCTCGGTCGCCACGTCGATCTCGCCGGTGCGCTCGAAGTCGCAGTCCAGGCCGTGCCGGGCGACGGCCGCCTCGATCGCGTCGAGGTTGCGGGCGCCCAGCTCCTGGAGCCGGTCGATCTCCGCCGGCCAGCGGGCGAGGCCGTTGGCCAGGCCGTGGGTGAGGGAGGCGGAGCAGAAACCGCCGTTGCGGCCCGAGGCGGCCCAGCCCACCTCGCGGCCCTCGATCAGCACCACGTTCCGGCCGGGGTCGCGTTCCTTGGCGACCAGCGCGGTCCACAGGCCGCTGTAGCCGCCGCCGACGACCAGCAGATCGCAGGTCTCGGCGCCGGTGAGGGCGGGCTCGGGGCGGGGCCGGCCGGGGCCGTCCAGCCAGTACGGGACCGGCTGGGCGTCGGCGAGGGACTTGGTCCAGTCGTTGCTGCGGCTCATGGTGTGCGGCGCTTTCTGCGGTTTCCGACGGCCATGGAGAACAGGACGAACACGACGGCGAGGACGAACATCGCCGTCCCGATGACATTGATCTGTACGGGCGTGCCGCGCTGCGCCGACCCCCAGACGAACATCGGGAAGGTGACGGCCGACCCCGCGGTGAAGTTGGTGATGATGAAGTCGTCGAAGGAGAGCGCGAAGGCGAGCAGCGCGCCGGCGGCTATCCCGGGGGCCGCGATCGGCAGCGTGACCCGCAGGAACGTCTGGAACGGACCGGCGTACAGGTCCTGCGCGGCCTGTTCCAGCCGGGGGTCCATCGACATCACGCGTGCCTTGACGGCCGTGACCACGAAGCTCAGGCAGAACATGATGTGCGCGATGAGCACCGTCCAGAAGCCGAGTCGCGCGCCCATGTTGAGGAACAGGGTGAGCAGCGAGGCGGCCATCACGACCTCGGGCATCGCCATCGGCAGGAAGAGCAGCGAGTTCACCGCGGAACGCGCCCGGAAGCGGTAGCGGACCAGGGCGAAGGCGATGGCGGTACCGAGGGCGGTGGCGCCCAGCGTCGCCCAGAAGGCGATCTGGAGGCTGAGCGAGAGCGAGCCGCACAGGCCGGCGACCCCGCACGGGTCCTTCCAGGCGTCGGCGGAGAACCGCTGCCATTCGTAGTTGAAACGCCCGACGGGCTTGTTGAAGGAGAACACCGTGACGACGACGTTGGGCAGCAGCAGGTAGGCGAGCGTCAGCAGTCCGGCGAAGACCACCAGATGGCGCTTGAGCCAGTTGACGAAGGTCATTTACACCAAGTCCTCCGTGCCGGACCTGCGGATGTAGAGGGTGACCACGACGAGGATCGCGGCCATCAGGAGGAAGGAGAGCGCCGCGGCCGTCGGGTAGTCCAGCACCCGCAGGAACTGTGTCTGGATGACATTGCCCACCATGCGGGTGTCGGTGGAGCCGAGCAGGTCGGCGTTGACGTAGTCGCCGGTGGCCGGGATGAAGGTGAGCAGTGTGCCCGAGACGACCCCCGGCATCGACAGCGGGAAGGTGACCTTCCGGAAGGTCGTGCGGGGCCGGGCGTACAGATCGCCCGCCGCCTCGTGCAGCCGCCCGTCGATGCGCTCCAGCGAGGTGTACAGCGGCAGCACCATGAACGGCAGGAAGTTGTACGTCAGACCGCACACCACCGCCAGCGGGGTGGCCAGCACGCGGTCGCCGGTCGTCCAGTCCAGCCAGTTCGTGACGTCCAGGACGTGCAGGGTGTTCAGGGCGCCGACGACCGGTCCGCCGTCGGCCAGGATCGTCTTCCAGGCCAGGGTGCGGATCAGGAAGCTGGTGAAGAACGGCGCGATCACCAGGATCATGATCAGGTTTCGCCAGCGGCCCGCGCGGAACGCGATCAGGTAGGCCAGCGGATAGCCGAGCAGCAGGCAGAGCACGGTCGCGGCGGCGGCGTAGGCGACCGAGCGCAGGAACTGCGGCCCGTAGGCGGCGAGCGCGTCCCAGTAGGTGGCGAAGTGCCAGGTGACCCGGTAGCCCTCCTCCAGGGAGCCGGTCTGCACGGAGGTGGACGCCTGGTAGACCATCGGCACGGCGAAGAAGACGACCAGCCAGAGGATGCCGGGCAGCAGCAGCCAGTACGGCGTGAACCGGCCGCGCCTGCGGGGCGGCCGCTGCCGCGGGGCGGTCGGGGCGAGCGGCGGGGGTGCCTCGGTGCGGGTCGTCATCAGGCGCCCTCTTCCGCTCCGGCCGGCCCGGGCAGTCCGTCCGAGACGGACTGGGCGGCGTCCAGGGCGAAGGTGTGGGCCGGGTTCCAGTGCAGGACGACCTCGGCCCCGGGGACGAGCCGCGGGTCGCGCTCGACGTTCTGGGCGTAGACGGCGAACCGCGGGCAGACCGCGCTGTCGACGACGTACTGCGTGGAGACGCCGAGGAAACTGGCGTCCGCGATGGTGCCGGTGAGGCGGTTGCGGCCGTCGGGTACGGAGCCGGCGTCGTCGGCGTGGGTGAGGGAGACCTTCTCCGGGCGGACACCGGCCAGCACCTTGCCGCCGGTGGCCGCGGGCGCCCCGCACCGCCCCTCGGGGAGGACCAGTGCGCCGCCGCCCGCCTTCAGCACGAGGTCCCCGCCGCGCCGGCCGTCCACCTCGGCCTCGATGAAGTTGGAGGTGCCGAGGAAGTTGGCGACGAACGTGGTGCGCGGGTTCTCGTAGAGGTCGCTGGGCGCGCCGAGCTGCTCGACGCGGCCCGCGTTCATCACCGCGACCGTGTCGGCCATGGTCATGGCCTCCTCCTGGTCGTGGGTGACGTGGACGAAGGTGATGCCGACCTCGGTCTGGATGCGTTTGAGTTCGAGCTGCATCCGGCGGCGGAGCTTCAGGTCGAGGGCGCCGAGCGGCTCGTCCAGGAGGAGCACCCGGGGGTGGTTGATCAGGGCGCGGGCGACCGCGACGCGCTGCTGCTGGCCGCCGGAGAGCTGGTGCGGTTTCTTGCGGGCCTGCTCGCCGAGCTGGACCAGGTCGAGCATCTCCTCGACCTGCCCGCGCACGCTCCGGATGCCGCGCCGGCGCAGGCCGAAGGCGACGTTCTCGAAGATGTCGAGGTGCGGGAAGAGGGCGTAGGACTGGAAGACGGTGTTCACCGGCCGCTTGTACGGCGGCAGGCGGGTGACGTCCTGGTCGCCGAGGTGGACCGTGCCCGAACTGGGTTCCTCCAGGCCCGCGATCATGCGCAGGGTGGTGGTCTTGCCGCAGCCGGAGGCGCCGAGCAGGGCGAAGAAGGAGCCCTGCGGGACGGTCAGGTCGAGCGGGTGCACGGCGGTGAAGGAGCCGTAGGTCTTGCTGATGCCGGTGAGCCTGACATCTCCGCCCTCCCCGCCGCCGTCCGTCGCGCCGCCGGCGTCTGTCGTCGTCTTCATCGTCGTCACGCCCCGGTGAGCTTCGCGAATATGGCTTCGTAGGCCGTCTCTTCCTTCGCACTGAGCGAACGGAAGGCACGGGACCTGGCCTGCATGGCCCGGTCGGGGATGATCAGCGGGTTCTGGGCCGCGTCGGGGTCGATCTTCGCCAGTTCGTCCCGCACTCCGTCCACGGGACAGACGTAGTTGATGTACGCGGCGAGCCGGGCCGCCGGCCGGGGCTCGTAGAAGTAGTCGATGAGCCGTTCGGCGTTGGTCTTGTGCCGGGCCTTGTTGGGGACCAGCAGGTTGTCGCTGGAGGTGAGGTAGCCGCTGTCGGGGACGAGGAAGTCGATGTCCGGGTTGTCCGCCTTGAGCTGGACGACGTCACCGGCCCAGGCGAGGCAGGCCGCGAAGTCGCCCTTGGACAGGTCCGAGGTGTAGTCGTTGCCGGTGAAGCGGCGGATCTGGCCCCTGTCGACGGCCCGTTGCAGCCGGGCGATCGCCGCGTCGTAGTCGTCGTCGGTGAAGGAGCGCGGGTCCTTGTCGAGGTCGAGCAGGGTCATGCCGACGGTGTCGCGCATCTCGGTCAGCAGGCCGACGCGGCCCTTGAGCTTCGGGTGGTCGAGGAGGTCGGAGAGGGACCTGACCTCGACGCCGTCGAGTGCCTTCTTGTTGTAGGCGATGACGGTGGAGATGCCCTGCCAGGGATAGGAGTAGGCGCGTCCCGGGTCCCAGTCGGGGGTGCGGAACTGCGGCGAGAGGTTGGCGAAGGCGTGCGGCAGGTTCGCCGGGTCGAGCTTCTGCACCCAGCCGAGGCGGATGAGCCGGCCGGCCAGCCAGTCGGTGAGGACGATCAGGTCCCGGCCGGTGTCCTGGCCCGCGGCGAGCTGCGGTTTGATCTTGCCGAAGAACTCGTTGTTGTCGTTGATGTCCTCGGTGTAGTCGACCTGGACGCCGGTCCGCTTCGTGAACGCGTCCAGGGTCGGGTGCCGTTTCCCGGCCTCGTCGACGTCCATGTACTCGGTCCAGTTGGAGAAGTCGACCCGCTTCTCCTTCGCCGAGTGGTCGGCGGCTGACGTGCCGCCCTGGCTCTTCCCGGCGGCGGGGATGCCGCAGCCGGCCAGGGCGCCCGCGCCGCCCGCCGCGAGTGTGCCGCCGGCGCCGGCGCGCAGCAGTGAGCGGCGGGTCAGGGCGCCGCGCCCGCTGCGCAGCGTCCGCCGCACCGCGGCCACCTGGGCCGGGGAGAGGCGGTCGGGCTCGTAACTCCTCATGCGCGTGCTGCCCTTTCGGACGGGTCGGCCGTGGCCGGCTGCCTGCGGTGGTGGCTAGCGGTCTCCGAAGACGGTGCGGTGCCAGTCCTTGGCGGCCACCGCCGTGTTGTCGAACATGACGTGCTTGATCTGGGTGTACTCCTCGAAGGAGTACACGGACATGTCCTTGCCGTAGCCGGACGCCTTGTAGCCGCCGTGCGGCATCTCGCTGATGATCGGGATGTGGTCGTTGACCCACACACAGCCCGCCTTGATCTCGCGGGTGGCGCGGTTCGCCCGGTAGACGTCCCGGCTCCAGGCGGAGGCGGCCAGTCCGTACGGGGTGTCGTTGGCGAGCCGGATGCCCTCGTCGTCGCTGTCGAACGGCAGCACCACCAGGACCGGTCCGAAGATCTCGGCCTGGACGGCCTCGCTGTCCTGGGCGGCGTCGGCGATGAGGGTCGGCCGGTAGTAGGCGCCGTCCGTCAGCTTCCCCCGGGGCGCCTCTCCGCCGGTCACCACGCGGGCGTAGCCGCGGGCCCGGTCCACGAAGCCGGCGACGCGGTCCCGCTGCGCGTGGCTGACCAGCGGGCCGAGGTCGGTGCCGGGGGCGAAGGGGTCACCGAGCCGGACGGTCTCCATGAGCGCGGCGGTCCGCTCGACGAACGCCTCGTACAGCGGGCGCTGTACGTAGGCACGCGTGGCGGCCGTGCAGTCCTGGCCGGTGTTGATCAGGGCGCCCGCGACGGCGCCGTGGGCGGCGGCCGCCAGGTCGGCGTCGTCGAAGACCACGAAGGGGGCCTTGCCGCCGAGTTCCAGGTGCAGCCGCTTGACGGTGGCGGTGGCGACCTCGGCGACCCGTCTGCCGACGGCGGTGGAGCCGGTGAAGGAGGTCATCACCACGTCGGGGTGGCCGACGAGGTGCTCGCCCGCCTCGCGCCCCGTCCCGGCCACGACGTTGACGACGCCGTCCGGTATCCCGGCCGCGGTGGCGGCCTGCGCGAACATCAGCGAGGTCAGCGGGGTGAGTTCGGCGGGCTTCAGCACGATCGTGTTGCCCGCGGCGATGGCCGGGAGGATCTTCCAGGCGGCCATCTGGAGCGGGTAGTTCCAGGGCGCGACGGAGCCGACGACACCGAGGGGTTCGCGCCGGACGTACGAGGTGTGGTCGCCGGAGTACTCCCCCGCCGCCTGTCCCGCGAGACGGCGGGCGGCGCCCGCGAAGAAGGCGGCGTTGTCGACCGTGCCCGGCACGTCGAACTCGCGGGTGAGTTTGAGCGGTTTGCCGCACTGCAGGGACTCGGCGCGGGCGAACTCCTCGGCCCGGTCGCCGAGCACGGCGGCCAGGCGGTGCAGCGCGTCGGAGCGTTCGCCGGGGGTGGCGCCGGCCCAGCCGGGGAAGGCGGCGCGGGCGGCGGCGACGGCCGCGTCGACGTCGTCGGTACCGGCGAGCGCGTAGGTGAGGACCTGTGCGCCGGTCGCCGGGTCGACGACCGTGTGGGTACGGCCGGAGGTGCCCGGCGTGAGGCGGCCCGCGAGGTACTGGGCCCCGTCGGCGAAGCGCTCCGCGGCCGGGAATCGTTCCTCGGCGGGCTTGTCCGGATGGTGCATGTCGGCTCTCCTCGGTGTCCCCGGGACGGGGTCCGGCGTGGCTCAGACTCGATGTGAGTGCCGATCCTGACAGAGCAGTAAACCCCCAACAAGTGATTCCGTTGTTGCTTTTGGATTACGCGACGAAATCTGTCGGCCAGGTGTCGAGTTGCCGAGGAAAAGGGGAGACGGAGTGTCAGTGGTGGCTGCCAGACTCGCGTGCATGGGAGAGACGGCGGGGGCGGGCACGGCTACGGGTACGGGTACGGGTACGGAGAGCATCGACAGCCGGGAGGCGCTGCTGGCGGCGGTCGGGGCGGGCGCGAGAGTCAAGTACCTCTTCTTCTGGGGACACCGGCCGCGGCCGGACGGCCGGATCGGGCCGGGGTGTCTCAGCCAGTGGTGGCCGGCCCCGTTCACGGTCGACGGCGTGACGTACGCGAGCGCCGAGCACTGGATGATGGCGGCCAAGGCGCGGCTGTTCCGGGACCCGGAGGCGCGGGCCCGGGTGCTGGCCGCTCGGCATCCCGCCGAGGCGAAGAAGGCGGGCCGGCTGGTACGCGGCTTCGACGAGGCGGTCTGGGCGCGGGAGCGCGGGGAGATCGTCGTCGAGGGCAGCGTCCACAAGTTCGGCGCCGACGCCGGGCTGCGGGACTTCCTGCTGGGCACGGGTGACCGGGTACTGGTGGAGGCGAGCCCCGTGGACCGCGTGTGGGGGATCGGCCTGACCGCCGACGACGAGGCGGCGACCGATCCCGGACGCTGGCGCGGCCCGAACCTGCTCGGCTTCGCCCTGATGGAGGCACGGGGGCGGTTGCGGGCGGCGGGGTGACGACAGGCCAGGATCTGTTGGACAGGCCCTAGGTGAACAGCACCAGTGCGCCGAGTCCGACGCCCAGGGCGAGGCCGACGGCTCCGCAGATGATGCCGGCCAGGGCGACGCCGGGGTTGGTGGCCTCGCCCCTGCGGGCCTTGCCCCGGCCGAGCACGCCGAAGACGACGGCGAGGACGCCCGTCAGGATGGCCACCGGCCACAGGCAGAAGCCGACGGCGGCGATGATCCCGAGCACCAGCCCGGCCGTGCCCTGCCCGTTGCTCGGCACGGGCACGGCACCCGGCCAGCCGTAGTAACCGTGCGCCCCCGGCCCGCCGCCGTAACCGGCCGGAGCCGCCGGATAGCCGTATCCCGCGGGATAGCCGTAGGGCACCCGGCCGGGCCCGTCGGGCGCGGTGGGCGGCGGCGGCACGGGGCCGGCCGAGCCGTAGGGCGGGAGGCCGTAAGGGGTGGACCCGGGCCCGTGGGGAGCGCCGGAGCCCTTCGTGAAGGCGGCCCCGGCGGCGGGCGGGGCGAAGGGGTTGGCGGGCGCGGGCGCATCAGTCGCGGGGCCGGACGGCTCGAAGGACCCACCCCGGCCGTGCGGCGGCGAGGAGGCGGGGGCGGACGCGGGCGCGGCGAACGGGTTGGCCGCGCCGCTCGCGGCGGCGGCCGGGGGGCCGGGCGGCGCGAAGGGATCGGCCCGGCCGCTGGTCCCGGCGGTGTCGACCGGCGCGGACGGGGTCGCCCAGGGCCGGGCCGGCGGGGACGGCGGGGCGGGGGAAGCCACCGGGGGCTCGTCGTTCAGGGTCGGTATGGAGGTGACGGTCTGGTGCTCGCCGACGGACGGCGACGCCCAGGCCGGCGGCGCGTCCGACACGACGGTGTGCCCGGGACCGTCGGGCGGCGTCCCCGCGTCACCGTCGGCGGGCGCGGGCCACGGGTCGTCGACGGGGGGCGGCCCGGCATGCGCCTCCACCGGCGAGGAAGCGGGCGGGTGGTCGACGGGGACCCTCCCGGCCTGCGCGTCCGGCGGCGACGAAGCGCCGGGCCGGTCCGAGGGGGCACCGGCACCCGGCCCCGCGCCGGGCCGGTCCGACGGGGCACCGGCACCCGGCCCCGCCCCACTGCCCGCGCGAGCGTCGGCTTCCGGCGGCTGCGCGTCGTCGGACATGCGCTGGGGTCCCCTCTGTCGAACGTGCCGTCATGCTACGCGCGTCCCTGCCGGGCGGAGCCCCGGCCTACGATGATCCCGGACCACCGATCAGCCGATCACCCGCGCCCCGCCGGGCCCCGCCCGGCGCCGGGCGCCGTTCCGGGGAGGAACCCATGACCGAGCACCTCGTCGACCCCGCCGTCCCGCGCGATCCGCACGCCTTCATCGCCGGACTGCCCAAGGCCGAACTCCACGTCCACCACGTCGGCTCCGCCTCCCCCCGGATCGTCTCCGAACTGGCCGCCCGCCACCCCGACTCGAAGGTCCCCACCGACCCCGAGGCCCTGGCGGACTACTTCACGTTCACGGACTTCGCCCACTTCATCCAGGTCTACCTGTCCGTCGTCGACCTGATCCGCACCCCGGAGGACGTCCGGCTGCTGACCTACGAGGTGGCCCGGGAACTGGCCCGGCAGCAGGTCCGCTACGCCGAACTGACCCTCACCCCGTTCTCCTCCACCCGGCGCGGTATCGACGCGCGCGCCTTCATGGACGCCATCGAGGACGCCCGCAAGGCGGCCGAGTCCGAGTTCGGGACCGTGCTGCGCTGGTGCTTCGACATCCCCGGTGAGGCGGGTCTGGAGGCCGCCGAGGAGACGGCCCGGCTGGCCACCGACGACCGGCTGCGCCCGGAGGGCCTGGTCTCCTTCGGACTGGGCGGACCCGAGATCGGCGTACCCAGGCCGCAGTTCAAGCCGTACTTCGACCGGGCGATCGCCGCCGGGCTGCACTCCGTGCCGCACGCCGGTGAGACCACCGGCCCCGAGACGGTGTGGGACGCCCTCACGTATCTGGGCGCCGAACGCATCGGCCACGGCACCAGTTCCGCGCGGGACCCGAAGCTGCTGGCGCACCTCGCCGAGCGCCGGATCCCGCTGGAGGTGTGCCCGACCTCCAACATCGCCACCCGCGCGGTACGCACCCTCGACGAGCACCCGATAGGCGAGTTCGTCCGCGCCGGAGTGCCGGTCACGGTCAACTCCGACGACCCGCCGATGTTCGGCACCGACCTGAACACCGAGTACGCGGTCGCCGCCCGCCTGCTGGAGCTGGACGAGCGCGGTCTCGCCGCACTGGCGAAGAGCGCGGTGGACGCGTCCTTCCTCGACGCGCCGGGCAAGGCCCGGATCAGCGAGGAGATCGACGCGTACACCACCGCCTGGCTCACCTCCTGACCAGTTCGCCGGAAGGCACCACCGCCATGACCGACGTGACCGCCGTGGCCCACCGCGGCGACCCCTACCGCGTCCGCGAGAACACCCTCGGCTCGCTGCGCTCCGCCCTGCGCCGGGGCGCCGACGCGGTCGAGATCGACGTACGGCTGACCCGGGACGGCGTACCCGTGCTGCTGCACGACGAGACGCTGCGGCGGCTGTGGGGGCGGGACCGCCCGCTGTCCGCGCTCTCGGCCGACGAGGTCCGGGAGCTGACGGCGGGCGGCGTACCGACGCTGGCCGAGGCGCTGGCGGCGACCGACGGGCACCGGGTGATGCTGGACCTGCCCGGCGTCCCCGGCGCCCGCGCGGTCCGCCGGATCGTGGCCGTCGTACGCGAGTGCGGGGCGCGGGAGCGGGTGTACTACTGCGCGGGCGCCGCCGCCATGCTCGCCGTCCGCGCCGCCGACCCGGCCGCCGAGATCGCCCTCACCTGGACGACGCTCGCCCCGCCGCGCCCCGCGCTGCTGGCCGCGGTCCGCCCGCGCTGGCTCAACTACCGCTTCTCCCTGCTGGACCGGCCCCTGGCGGACCGGGTCCACCGCGACGGCTGCCTGCTCTCCGCCTGGACCCCGGACACCCGGCGCTCGATGCGCCGTCTGCTCGACCTGGGCACCGACTCGATCACCACCAACCGGGTGGACGTGCTGTGCGGGGTGCGCGGCACACCCTCCTGAGACGCCGTCTCTCCTGAGACGCCGCCTCTCCGACGGCGTCATCTCTCCCGATACGTCACATCTCCAGCGACGTCATCACGTGCTTGATCCGCGTGTAGTCCTCGAACCCGTAGCCCGACAGGTCCTTGCCGTACCCGGACTTCTTGAAGCCGCCGTGCGGCATCTCCGCGACCAGCGGGATGTGCGTGTTGATCCACACGCAGCCGAAGTCGAGCATCTTGGAGAGCCGCATGGCCCGCCCGTGGTCCTTGGTCCACACCGAGGAGGCCAGCGCGTAGTCCACGCCGTTGGCCCACTCCACGGCCTGGTCCTCGTCGCGGAACGCCTGCACGGTGATGACCGGGCCGAAGACCTCGTGCTGCACGATCTCGTCGTCCTGCGCGAGGCCCGAGACGACGGTCGGGGCGTAGAAGTAGCCCTTGTCGCCGACCCGGTGGCCGCCGGCCTCGACCTTGGCGTGGGCGGGCAGCCGCTCGATGAAGCCGGCCACCTGCTTGAGCTGGGCGGGGTTGTTCAGCGGGCCGAAGAGCACGTCCTCGTCGTCGGGCTGCCCGGTCTTCGTCTCGGCGGCCGCCTTCGCCAGCGCGCTGACGAACTCGTCGTGGATCGACTCGTGGACCAGGACGCGGGTGGCCGCCGTACAGTCCTGGCCGGCGTTGAAGAAGCCCGCCACCGAGATCTCCTCGACGGCCTTGGGGATGTCGATGTCCTCGAAGACGACGACCGGGGCCTTGCCGCCCAGCTCCAGGTGGACCCGCTTGAGGTCCTTCGACGCCGACTCGGCGACCGACATGCCGGCCCGCACCGAGCCGGTGATGGAGGCCATCGCCGGGGTGGGGTGCTCCACCATCAGGCGGCCGGTGTCGCGGTCGCCGCAGACGACGTTGAAGACGCCCTTGGGCAGCACCGAGCCGATGATGTCGGCGATCAGGACCGTGGAGGCGGGCGTGGTGTCGGACGGCTTCAGGACCACCGTGTTGCCCGCGGCGAGCGCCGGGGCGAACTTCCACACGGCCATCATCATCGGGTAGTTCCACGGCGCGACCTGCGCGCAGACACCGATCGGCTCGCGGCGGACCATGGAGGTCAGCCCCTCCATGTACTCGCCGGCGCTGCGGCCCTCCAGCATCCGCGCGGCACCCGCGAAGAAGCGGATCTGGTCCACCATCGGCGGGATCTCCTCGGTGCGGGTCAGCCCGATCGGCTTGCCCGTGTTCTCCACCTCGGCGGCGATCAGCTCCTCGGCGCGCTCCTCGAAGGCGTCCGCGATCTTCAGCAGGGCCTTCTGGCGCTCTGCCGGGGTGGTGTCCCGCCAGGCCGGGAAGGCCGCGGCGGCGGCCGCCATGGCGGCGTCCACGTCGGCCTGCCCGGACAGGGGCGCGGTCGCGTAGGGCTCGCCCGTGGCGGGGTTGACCACCTCGGTGGTCCGTCCGTCGGCGGCGTCCCGGAACTCACCGTCGATGTGGTTGCGCAGACGACGCAGCTCGGTAGTCACTGCCGGCCCTCCAGAGTTCGGATGTCCATCGGTACGGGCGTCCATTGGGTGAGACACCCACCCTAATCGGAGGGCCGACGTTTTCAACACCCCCGACACCCCACAGAATGCGAAATCCGCAGACTTACGTCACCCAAACAACGGATTTCATCGATCTCGCCTTGCGAAACGGCGTATACCTCGTGCACAGTGAAGCCGTGGCCAGTCGAAGCGCAGACCCCAGGGACTCCCGCGAGTCCAGGCACGGCGGTCCCCAGTTGGACGCCGTCTCCCTCGCCATCATCGAACAGCTCCAGGAGGACGGCAGGCGCCCCTACGCGGCCATCGGCAAGGCGGTCGGTCTCTCCGAGGCGGCCGTGCGCCAGCGCGTGCAGAAGCTGCTCGACCAGGGTGTGATGCAGATTGTCGCCGTGACGGACCCGCTGACCGTGGGCTTCCGCCGCCAGGCGATGGTCGGGGTCAACGTGGAGGGCGACGTCGAGTCCGTCGCCGACGCGCTGGCCGCGCTGCCCGAGTGCGAGTACGTGGTGATGACGGCCGGCTCCTTCGACCTGATGGTGGAGATCGTCTGCGAGGACGACGACCACCTCCTGGACGTCATCAACAAACGCATCCGGGCCCTGGCCGGCGTGCGCTCCACCGAGAGCTTCGTCTACCTCAAGCTCAAGAAGCAGACCTACATGTGGGGAACCCGATAACCGTGAGCACCGACAGCGCCAAGGACCTCAGCCGGACCGCGTACGACCACCTGTGGATGCACTTCACCCGCATGTCGTCGTACGAGAACGCCCCCGTCCCCACCATCGTGCGCGGTGAGGGCACCTACCTCTACGACGACAAGGGCAAGCGCTACCTCGACGGGCTGGCCGGCCTGTTCGTGGTCCAGGCCGGCCACGGGCGCGTCGAGCTGGCCGAGACCGCGGCCAAGCAGGCGCAGGAGCTGGCGTTCTTCCCGATCTGGTCCTACGCCCACCCCAAGGCCATCGAGCTGGCCGAGCGGCTCGCGCACCACGCCCCGGGCGACCTGAACAAGGTCTTCTTCACCACCGGCGGCGGCGAGGCGGTGGAGACCGCCTGGAAGCTGGCCAAGCAGTACTTCAAGCTGACCGGCAAGCCCACCAAGTACAAGGTGATCTCCCGCGCGGTGGCCTACCACGGCACCCCGCAGGGCGCCCTGTCCATCACCGGCCTGCCCGCCCTGAAGGCCCCCTTCGAGCCGCTCGTCCCGGGCGCGCACAAGGTGCCCAACACCAACATCTACCGCGCCCCGATCCACGGCGACGACCCCGAGGCGTACGGCCGCTGGGCCGCCGACCAGATCGAGCAGGAGATCCTCTTCGAGGGCCCGGAGACGGTCGCGGCCGTCTTCCTGGAGCCGGTGCAGAACGCGGGCGGCTGCTTCCCGCCCCCGCCCGGCTACTTCCAGCGGGTGCGCGAGATCTGCGACCAGTACGACGTGCTGCTCGTCTCCGACGAGGTCATCTGCGCCTTCGGCCGCCTCGGCACCACGTTCGCCTGCGACAAGTTCGGCTACGTCCCGGACATGATCACCTGCGCCAAGGGCATGACCTCGGGCTACTCCCCGATCGGCGCCTGCGTCATCTCCGACCGCCTCGCCGAGCCGTTCTACCGGGGCGACAACACCTTCCTGCACGGCTACACCTTCGGCGGCCACCCGGTCTCCGCGGCGGTCGGCCTGGCCAACCTCGACCTCTTCGAGCGCGAGGGCCTCAACCAGCACGTGCTGGACAACGAGGACAATTTCCGCGCCACCCTGGAGAAGCTGTATGACCTGCCGATCGTCGGTGACGTCCGCGGCAACGGCTTCTTCTACGGCATCGAGCTGGTCAAGGACAAGGCCACCAAGGAGACCTTCACCGACGAGGAGACCGAGCGCGTCCTGTACGGCTTCCTGTCGAAGAAGCTCTACGAGAACGGCCTGTACTGCCGTGCCGACGACCGCGGCGACCCGGTCGTCCAGCTCGCCCCGCCGCTGATCTCGAACCAGGAGACGTTCGACGAGATCGAGCAGATCCTGCGCGCCACCCTCACGGAGGCGTGGACGAAGCTGTGAGGAAGCTGTGATGAGCTGACGTCATGATCAGCGACGGCCCCGGTGCCGCCCGTTCGAGTGAGAAACGGCGGCCCGGGGCCGCGTGCTGTCCGGCCGCCCGCTCCGCCCTGCCTAGCGTGCCTGGTGACCGATGGGCCCTGCCCCGTTCCCCCGGACGGGTGACAGGCGCCAGGGGAACGGACCAGAACCGAGGTGTACGCCCATGGTGGCCCCGCCGGACGACGAGCTGCTCCGGGCAGACTCCCTGCACTTCCAGCACGCCGACGGCTCCCCCGCGCTGCGCGGCGTCTCGCTCGGCGTCACCCGGGCCGAGATCCTCGCCGTGACCGGGCCGCGCGGCAGCGGCAAGACCACCCTGCTGCGCTGTCTGTCCGGGCAGGTCCGGCCGCGCCGCGGCACGGTGCTCCTGGACGGCGTGCCGGTGCACACCATGGGCCCGTTCGCCCGCGAGCGGCTGCGCCGCGACCGCTTCGGCTGGATCGACCCGGCCCCGGCGCTCGTCCCGGAGCTGACCGTCTGGGAGAACACCGCCCTGCCCCTGATGCTGCGCGGCACCGGCCGGCGCCGCGCCCGGCAGGCCGCCCTGGAGTGGCTGGAGCGCCTCGACGTCGCCGAGGACGCGCGCCGCCGCCCGGACGAACTGCGCCAGGCCGAGCGGCAGCGGGTCTGTGTCGCCCGCGCGCTGGCCGTCACCCCGTCGGTGCTCTTCGCCGACGAACCGACCGCCCCGCTGCACCGCGCCGACCGCGCCCAGGTGCTGCGCACGCTCACCAGCGCGGCCCGCTCGCACGGCGTCACGGTCGTCCTGGCCACCCACGACGCGGAGATCGCCGCCCTCGCGGACCGCGCGGTCGCGCTGCTCGACGGGCGGCGGGTGCGGACCCTGCACCTGCCCCCGGTCGTGGAGACCGCCGACCTCCCCGGCGGCGCCGGGACGGCGGAGGGCCGGGCCGCGTGCTCGCTCTCCGTCTGACCCTCGCCGCCCGGTCCGCCGTCCTGCTGCGCCGGCTGCTGGTCGCGGCGGCCTCCGCGGGCACCGGTTTCCTGCTGCTCAGCGCCCTCGGCCACGCGATCGGCCACCCGGGCACCACCGGCGACTCCGCCCTCCGGCTGGCCTGGTGCGCGGCGCCGCTCGCCACCACGGTGTACCTCGCCGTCGCGGTGGCCCGCGCCGACCCGGGCACCCGGCCCCGCCCCGGCCTTTCGGCGGTCGGCCTCGGACCCGGCCGCCTGCTGGCCGTCTCGGCGACCACCACCGCGCTGGCCTGCTCGCTGGGCTCGCTGGCGGCCCTGGTCCTCTTCCTCCAGCTCCGCGGCGACCTGGCCGGCCTGCCCTTCGACGGCCCGGCCGCCGACTCGCTCGCCGCGGGCCTGCCGCTCCCCGTCCCGGCGGCGGTGACACTGCTGACCCTGGTGCCGGTGACCGCGTCGGCGGCGGTGGCCCTGACACTGCGCCCGCGCGAGCCCCGGCCCGCCCCGGCGGGCGGCGCGGGCCACCGGTACGGCCGCTTCGGCGCGTACGGTCTCGCGACCAGGGAGACGTTCGGGGCGTACGGCCGCTTCGGCGCCCGCCGGGTCGTCCAGTCCGCGGGCGGCCCGCCCGCCGAGCCCGGCCCCGGCCCCGCCGACGGCCTCCCGGAGTCCGTCCCGGGCCCGACTGCGGCCGCCCCCGCCCCCGCGAACGGCACCCCGCGCGCCACGGACGCCGAACCCGCCCCCCGGCCCGCCCGCCCCGGCACCGGCGCCCTCCCCTGGGGAGTCGCCGTGCTGACCGCGGGCGTGGCCGCCCAGACCATGGCGGGCCGGGCCGGCACCGGAGCCGGTGGCCTGAGCGCCGGTGTCCTGGCCGGGTGGGTCCTGACCGCCCTGGGCCTGGCCCTCGCCGGGCCGGGCCTCACCCACCTGTGCGGACGCCTGCTCCAGACGCACCGCCCCGGCGCGCTCCGGCTGCTGGCCGGCCGGGTGCTGATGGCGGAGGCCCACCGCATCGGCCGGCCCCTGGGCGTGGTCTGCGCGGTGGCCTCCGGGGCGTACGCGGCGGCGGTGCGCTACGACACGGACGGGCCGGTGTTCGGCCCGCTCGGCACGCTCGGCGCCCTCCTCGTGGCGGGCTGCACGGTGGCCACCCTGCTCACCGCGGCCGTCGAGGCCAGACACGCCCGCGCCGACACCACGGCCGCCCTGCTGCGCCTCGGGGCGCCCGGCACGGTGCTGCGCAGCGCCGCCGCCGTACGCGCCGCCGCGCTGATCGCCCTCTTCGGCCCGCTGACCCTGGCCGTCGCCGAAGTGGCCGCGCTGCCGCTGACGCGTCCGTAAAAACTTTCGAAGAAAATCTCCCGTACAGCGATGAGTTCGCCCCCGGCCCCCGGTCTACCCCTGCGAACGAGACGCGTACGAGACGCACCGACATGACACCCACGTGACACCAAGGGGAGAGGCCCTCATGTACCAGCAGATGATCTTCGTGAACCTGGCCACCGGCGACCTGGACGCGACGAAGAAGTTCTTCACCGAGCTGGGCTACTCGATCAACGCCCAGTTCAGTGACGACACGACCGCCTCGATCCCGCTGAGCGACACGATCGTCGTCATGTTCCACACCCCCGAGAAGTACGGCGTGTTCACGAAGAAGGAGATCGTGGACTCGAAGCGGACCAGCGAGGTGCTGCTCGCGCTGAGCGCCGAGAGCCGCGAGAAGGTCGACGAACTGGTGGACAAGGCGGTCGCGGCGGGCGGCTCGGTCACCGGCGAGACCCAGGACCACGGCTTCATGTACGGCCGCGCCTTCGAGGACCTGGACGGCCACACCTGGGAGGTCGTGTGGATGGACCCGGCGGCGGTGGAGAGCTGAGCACCTAGCATGGGCGGGTGGATCATCTGACACCCGCCCGGCCGCAACCCGCCTCCCACGACCGGGAGATCGAGTCCCTCGCGGAGTTCGACGAGGTCGTCGCGGACCGCGGCACCCTCGCCCACCACCGCGTCCAGGCCGTCGACCTGACGGGCCGTACGCGGGCGCTGAAGACCCTCGACACCTCGGACGCCGTCTTCCTCGGCTGCGCGATGGAACCCGCGGCCGAGGTCGCCGTACGGGCCGCCGGCGCCCTGGTCTTCCCTCCGGTCCCCGGCCTGCCCTTCGACCCCTACCGGGCGCGCGTGCACTCCCCCGAGGAGCTGTTCGCCTCCCTGGAGGACGGTTACGAGGCGACGCCGGACGCCCGCGCCTACGCGTGGTTCCAGCGGACCAAGGCGGACGGGGACATCTTCGCCTCCATGCTGCGCGCCGTCCACGACGACGCCGTCTCGGACGCCGTCGACGAACTCCTCGTCGACGCCCGGGTGGTGGGTGTCATGGGCGGCCACGCCATGGCGCGCGGCACCGAGGAGTACGCCGGCGCGGCCCGCCTCGGCCGCGTCCTGGCCCGGTCCGGGTTCACCGTGGCCACCGGCGGCGGCCCCGGCGCCATGGAGGCCGCCAACCTCGGTGCCTACCTGGCCCCTTACCAGGACAGCGTGCTCGGCGAGGCGCTGCTGCCGCTCGCCAAGGCGCCGTCGTTCACGCCCTCGGTCACCGAGTGGGCGCGCGCCGCCTTCGAGGTCCGGGCGCGCTGGCCCGAGGGCGGCGCCTCGGTCGGCATCCCGACCTGGTTCTACGGCCACGAGCCGCCCAACGCCTTCGCCACCCACATAGCCAAGTACTTCGCCAACGCCACCCGTGAGGACGGCCTGCTGGCCCGCTCGAACGCCGGCGTGATCTTCCTGCCGGGCGCCGCCGGAACCGTACAGGAAGTGTTCGACAACGCGACGCCGAACTACTACGGTTCGCGCGGCGAACCCACGCCCATGGTGCTGGTGGACCGGGCGCACTGGACGGAACGGCTGCCCGCCTGGCCGCTGTTGCGGGCCCTGGCCGAGGGGCGGGCGATGGAGTCGCGGATCGCTCTGGTCGACCGGATCGAGGACGCGCCGAAGGCCCTGAAACGTCTTGCTGGTTAATAAGCGGGTAAAGTCAACCGTCTTCCTGGGCATATGCGTTGACAGTACGCGGGCGAGACCAATAGACCTGTGAGTCTCCTGGGGCGTTCGTGTCATGAGAGTGTGTCCGTGGCGCCCCGGGCAGCCCCCCGCATCCAGCGCATCCTGTAAAGGACCAACGTGCCCCTGTCCATACTCCGCCGTACGGCGTCCCGCCGCAGCGTTCGTGCCCTCGGTGTCGCCACCGCGACGGTCGCCCTGGCCGTCGGCGCCGCCGGCAACGCGTTCGCCTGCAACATCGGTGAGTTCTCCGCCGCCGCGATCTGCGATGGCTCCAAGGGCGTCATCACCGTCACCGACGTCGACCCCTCGGGTGTGCCCGCCACCGTCACCGTCTACCGCCAGGTGGACGGCGCCGCCGAGGTCAACGTCGGTGAGCAGGAGGTGAAGGGCTCCCGAGAGGGCGTCACCATCACCTTCGCCGACGACTGGAAGCCGAACACCACGTACCGCATCCACGTCAAGGCCGCCCAGTCCGTCGACGAGGACATCAAGCCCAACCTCGTCACCCCGGGCACCGCCTGCGCCGGGGAGGAGACTCCCCCCGAGGAGGAGACTCCCGAGCCGACGACGCCCACGCCCACGCCGACGAAGCCGGCCGAGGAGCCGGAGTCCCCGGCTCCGACCACCCCGGCCTCCTCCGAGAGCGAGAGCACCGCTCCGGCGGGCGCCGCCGACAACGCGCCCTCGCCCGCGGCCGCCGACTCCAACCTGGCCGAGACCGGCGCCGACTCCAACACCGGCATGATCGCCGGTGTCGCGGCCGCCCTGGTCGTGGTCGGTGGCGGCGCGGTCTTCTTCGGCCTGCGCCGCCGTGGGGCGAACAGCGCGAGCTGACGCCGCACCGCGACACCCGGGTGCCACACCGCACCTGACGGCCCGTCCCTGCCAGGGGCGGGCCGTCCCCGTGTCCGCCCGCTACCCGGCGCTCACCCCAGTACGACGATCTCGGCCACGTCGAACTCCACCCCGACCCGGTCCCCGACCTCCGGCGCGGACCGCAGCGCGCACGCCGCCTCCAGCGGGGGCCCGTCCGCGGGCCGCAGGCGGACGGCGACATGGGTGCCGCGGAAGGTGCGGGCGGCGACCGTGCAGGGCAGGCCCGCGTCGGCGCGGGTGAGCCGGACGCCGCCGGGGCGCACCAAGAGGTCGCGGGGGCCCTGCGGGGCGCCCTCGGGGACCGGCAGCTTGCCCCACGGGGTGTCGGCGGCCGGTCCGGTGACGGTCGCCGCGACCACGTTGTCGAAGCCGAGGAAACGGGCGACGAAGGCGTCGGCCGGCCGCTGCCACACCTGGAGCGGCGACCCCGACTGGGCGATCGTCCCGTCCCGCATCACCACGACCCGGTCGGCCAGCGCGAACGCCTCGCCCTGGTCGTGCGTCACCGCGAGCACCGTGGTGCCCAGCCGGCCGAACAGCTCCCGCAGTTCGACCACCAGCCGCTCGCGCAGCGACCGGTCGAGCTGGCCGAGCGGCTCGTCGAGCATGAGCAGCCGGGGGCGGGGCGCGAGCGCGCGGGCGAGCGCCACCCGCTGCTGCTCACCGCCGGAGAGCGCGGCCACCGACCGGCGCGCGGCCCCCGGCAGACCGACCAGCTCCAGCAGCTCCTCGACCCGCGTGCGCTGTGCGTCCCTGCTCAGGCCGTGCATCCGCGGGCCGAAGGCGACATTGCCGCCGACGTCCCGCTGCGGGAAGAGCTGGTGGTCCTGGAACATCAGGCCGACGCCGCGCCGGTGCGCGGGCACGCCGCCCTGGTCTCGTCCGTCGAGCGTCACCCGGCCCGCGTCCAGCGGCCGCAGCCCGGCCACCGCCCGCAGCAGCGTGGACTTGCCGCTGCCGCTGGGGCCGAGCACGCAGACGATCTCGTGCTCGGCGACGGACAGGTCCACGGCGTCGAGCGCGGCCCGCCCGCCGAAGCGGACGGTCGCCCCCTCCAGGCTCAGCAGCGTGCTCAGTGGCATCTAGAACTCCCCGGTCCGGTCGGTACGCAGTCGCTCCAGCACCAGCAGCGCCACCGCGCACACCACCATCAAGATCGTGGACAGGGCCATCGCCTGCCCGTAGTTGAGGTCGCCGGGGCGGCCGAGGAGCCGGGAGACGGCGACCGGCAGCGTCGGGTTGTCGGGCCGCGCGATGAACACGGTCGCCCCGAACTCCCCCAGCGACACCGCGAACGCGAAACCGGCCGCGACCAGCAACGCCCGCCACACCATCGGCAGATCGACCTCCCGCCAGACCCGCCACGGCGACGCCCCGAGCACCGCAGCCGCCTGCCGCAGCCGGTCGTCCACCGCCCGCAGTACCGGCAGCATGGTCCGTACCACGAAGGGCACACCGACCAGTGCCTGGGCGAGCGGCACCAGCATCCAGGAGGAGCGCAGGTCGAGCGGGGGCTCGTCCAGCGCGATCAGGAACCCGAAGCCGACGGTCACCGCCGACACCCCGAGCGGCAGCATCAGCAGCGCGTCGAAGCCCCGCACGAAACGCCCCGCGTCCCGCCGGGTCAGCGCGGTGGCCGCGAGCGCGCCGACGGCCACCGCGAGGACGGTCGCGACGGCGGCGTACTCCAGCGAGTTGCCGATCGCGTCGATCGGCGGGACGAGGAAGGCGCCGCCGTCGTCCTCGCGGGTCAGCGCCCGGAAGTAGCCGAAGCCGGGCGCGTCCAGCGACCGCCGCACCAGCACCACCAGGGGCAGCAGGAGCAGTACGGCGACGGTGGCGAGGACCCCGCCCAGCACCGCCCACTGCCCGGCCCCGCGCGGCCGGCCCGCGGTCACCGAGGGGTCCACCAGGCGCAGGGCGGTCTCCCGGCGCCGTACGGTCCAGGCGTGCAGGGCGAGGACCGCGCCCACCGCCACGAACTGGATCATGGTCAGTACGGCGGCCGTGGACAGGTCGAAGACGTCCGCGGTCTGCCGGTAGATCTCCACCTCCAGGGTGGAGAAGCGGGGGCCGCCGAGGATCTGCACCAGGGCGAAGGAGGTGAAGCAGAACAGGAACACCATCAGCGTGGCGGCGGCCACGGCGGGCCCGAGCGCGGGCAGGGTCACCTGCCGCCAGGCCCGCGGCCGGGAGGCGCCGAGCATCCGCGCCGCCTCCTCCTGCCGGGGGTCGAGCTGCGACCAGAGGCCGCCGACGGTGCGGACGACCACGGCGTAGTTGAAGAAGACGTGCGCGAGCAGGATGGCCCAGACCGTGGTGTCGAGGCGGACGCCCCACAGGTCGTCCAGGAGCCCGCCGCGGCCGACCACCGCCAGGAACGCCGAGCCGACGACGACCGTCGGCAGCACGAAGGGCACCGTGACCACGGCCCGCAGCACCTGCTTGCCGGGGAAGTCCAGGCGGGCGAAGACATAGGCGCCCGGCAGCGCGACCAGCAGCGTGAGCGCGGTGGAGGCGAGCGCCTGCCAGGTGGTGAACCACAGCACGTGCCTCAGGTCGGCGGAGGCCAGCACCTCGCCGATCCGGCCGAGGTGCCAGCCGCCGTCCGTCCGCAGGCCCCGCGCGACGATCGCGGCGACCGGGTAGGCGAAGAAGACCGCGAAGAAGGCGACGGGCACGGTCACCAGCGCGAGCCGCACCGCGGGCCCGCGCCGCCGGGTCCGCCCGCCCGCCGCCGCGCCTTTCGCCGCGGCCGCCGCTCGCGTCGCTTCGGGACGGCTCGCTTCGGGACGGCTCGCTTCGGGGCGGGTCACTTCAGTACGAGGGAGGTCCATGACTTGACCCACTGGTCACGGTTGGCGGCGATCTTCTCGGGCGCCAGGGTGTGCGGGTCCGCGACGGCCGGCACGTTGTCGGTGAAGACAGCGGGCAGCTTCGCGTCGTCGGTGACCGGGTTGACGAACATGTTCAGCGGCATGTCCTCCTGGAACTCCTTGCTGATCAGGAAGTCCAGGAACGCCTTGCCGCCCTCGGCGTTCTTCGCGTGGCTCAGCAGCCCGGCGAACTCGGTCTGGCGGAAGCAGGTGCCGGTCGCCACGCCGGTCGGCGCGGTGTCGGGCCGCGGCTCCGCGTAGACGACCTCGACGGGCGGGGAGGAGGCGTAGGAGACCACGAGCGGCCGGTCGCCGCCCGCCTTCTTGCCGCCGGCCGAGCCGGAGAACTCCTCGTTGTACGCCTGCTCCCAGCCGTCGACCACCTTCACCCCGTTGGCCCGGAGCTTCTTCCAGTAACCCGCCCAGCCGTCGTCGCCGTACTCGGCGGCGGTGCCGAGCAGGAAGCCGAGGCCGGGCGAGGAGGTGCCGGCGTTCTCGGTGACGAGCAGGTTCTTGTACCGGGGCTCGGTGAGGTCGGCGAGGGTCTTCGGCGGCGCGATCCTGTGCTCGCCGAAGTACGCCTTGTCGTAGTTGACGCAGATGTCGCCGTAGTCGACGGGCGTGACCCGGTCCTTGTCGTCGAGCCGGTAGCGGGCGTCGACCCGGTCCAGGCCCTTGGCCTCGTACGGCTGGAAGAGCCCGTTGTCGAGGGCGCGGGAGAGCAGGGTGTTGTCGACGCCGAAGAAGACGTCGCCCTGCGGGTTGTCCTTGGTCAGGACGGCCTTGTTGACGGCCTGCCCCGCGTCGCCGTCCTCCAGCACCTTGACCTGGTAGCCGCTGCTCTTCTCGAAGGCGGCGAGGACGCTCTTGGACACCGCCCACGAGTCGTGGCTGACCAGGGTGACGGTCCTGGAGTCGCCGGACCCCTGGTCGTCGGCGGACGACCCGCACGCGCAGAGCGTGACCAGGCCGAGTCCGACGGCCAGGGCGGCGGCCTTCTTGGTGATGCTCGCGGATGTGCCGGTGGTGGTGCTCACTGATTCCTCCTGGGACGTCCAGGAAGAGACGCGGCCCCGCCCGGTTCCCTCGACGGGTCCCGGGCGGGGCGCAACAGCTCGAGTGGTGACCGATCTCCCTACCCAGAATGACCTGGGCCAGGTTCGGAGGGTCTGCGGCCGGTGCCGCACTCTCAGCGCTGTGGCGCTCCCCTGTCGGAATATGAAGATGTGGGTACGAAGAGGTGGGTTATGAAGAGGTGGGTACGGAGGTCAGCGTACCGCTCGCACTAACGTTCGGTTGCCGCGAGCTGGCCGCACGCCCCGTCGATCTCCTGGCCGCGGGTGTCCCGGACCGTCACCGGCACCCCGTGGGCGGCGATCGCCTCGACGAACGCCTTCTCGTCCTCGGGCCGGGAGGCGGTCCACTTCGAGCCCGGCGTCGGGTTGAGCGGGATCAGGTTCACGTGCACGGGCTTGCCCCTGAGCAGCCGCCCGAGCCGGTCGCCACGCCACGCCTGGTCGTTGATGTCCCGGATCAGCGCGTACTCGATGGAGAGCCGGCGGCCGGACTTCGCGGAGTACTCGAAGCCGGCGTCCAGCACCTCGCGCACCTTCCACCGCGTGTTCACCGGGACGAGGGTGTCGCGCAGCTCGTCGTCGGGAGCGTGCAGCGAGATGGCGAGCCGGCACTTGAAGCCCTCGTCGGCGAAGCGGTTGATCGCCGGGACGAGGCCGACCGTCGAGACGGTGATGCCGCGCTGGGAGAGGCCGAGGCCGTCGGGCTCGGGGTCGGTCAGCCGCCGGATCGACCCGACGACGCGCTGGTAGTTGGCGAGCGGCTCGCCCATGCCCATGAAGACGATGTTGGACAGCCGCGCCGGTCCGCCCGGCACCTCACCGTCGCGCAGCGCCCGCATGCCGTCCACGATCTGGTGCACGATCTCGGCGGTCGACAGGTTGCGGTCGAGTCCGGCCTGGCCGGTGGCGCAGAACGGGCAGTTCATCCCGCACCCGGCCTGCGAGCTGATGCACATGGTCACCCGGTCCGGGTAGCGCATCAGCACCGACTCCACGAGCGTGCCGTCGAAGAGCCGCCACAGCGTCTTGCGGGTGGTGCCCTGGTCGGTCGACAGATGCCGCACGACCGTCATCAGCTCGGGCAGCAGCGCCTCCTGGAGCCGGGCCCGGGAGCCGGCCGGGATGTCGGTCCACTGCTCCGGGTCGTGCGCGTACCGGGCGAAGTAGTGCTGCGAGAGCTGCTTGGCGCGGAACGGCTTCTCACCGGCCGCGGCCACCGCCTCCTTGCGCTCGGCGGGCGTGAGGTCGGCGAGGTGCCGCGGCGGCTTCTTGGCTCCGCGGGGGGTGGCGAACGTCAGCTCACCGGGGGCAGGACGGGCCACGGTCGGACAACTCCTCATGACGACGGGCCAGTGGCAACCCCGCGTCGGCGGGGACTACGGCAGGGCCATGCCGAAGCCAGGAGACCTCACTGGACCATCCCCGCGTCGGCGGGGACACGAAAGGGCCCGCAGCAGATGCCGCGAGCCCTTCCAGAGTACCCGACCGCCGTCAAGCCGATCCGACGAAGATCACGAGCAGCAACCACACCACCGGTGCCGTGGGCAGCAGCGAGTCCAGCCGGTCCATGATGCCCCCGTGACCGGGGAGCAGCGTGCCCATGTCCTTGATGCCGAGGTCCCGCTTGATCATCGACTCGCCCAGGTCGCCGAGGGTCGCGCTGACCGCGACCGCCAGGCCCATCAGCACCCCCTGCCACCAGGAACCGCCGTCGATCAGGAACTCCATGCACAGCGCGCCCGCCACCATCGCGAAGGCGACCGCGCCCAGCAGTCCCTCGCGGGTCTTGCCGGGGCTGATCCGCGGGGCGAGCTTGGTCCGGCCGAAGCGCCAGCCGACCGCGTAGGCCCCGGTGTCGCTGATGACCGTCAGCGCCAGGAAGGTCAGCACCCGCCGCGAACCGTCGTCGGCCGCCAGCATCATGGTGACGAACGTGGCCAGGAACGGCACGTAGAACGCGGCGAAGACACCCGCCGTGACGTCCCGCAGGTAGTTCTCCGGCGGTTGTGCCATCCGCCACACGAGGACGGCGAGCGCGGTGAACGCCATGGCGACCCAGGCGCCCTCGGCGCCGCGCGCGTAGCCCGCGACCACCATCGCCGCGCCGCCGACCGCCAGCGGCACCAGCGGCGCGTGGATGCCCTTGCGCTCGTCCAGCCGCTTGGTCAGCTCCCACAGCCCGACCACGACGGCGATCGCGACCACACCGACGAACGCGGCCTTGACGACGAACAGCGACGCGATGACCACCACGCCGAGCCCGACACCGACCCCTATCGCGGCGCCCAGGTCACGCCCCGCGGTCTTCTTCTTCGGTGGCGGAGCCGGCTGCGGGGCGTCGTGCATGGGCTCCGGATTCTGCGCCACCGCCGTGTGGGCCGGCGCCGCCGCGTAGGCCGGCACCGCCGCGTGGGCCGGCGCCGGCGAGGTCTCGTCTCGGAACAGGGGACCGCCCGGCCGAGCGGTCCCCCGGTCGTCCTCCTGGTCCCCGCCGAAGTCGGGTACCCCGGGCACGATCGGCATGGGGCGAGTCTGCTGCGCGGGGTGCGCGTCGTACGCGGGACCCGCCGGGGCAGTCCCCTGGACAGGTCCCCGATCGGACGGCCCCCAGTACCCGGCTTGTGGCGGCGCCCCCCAGGAAGAAGAGTCGTTCATCAGACCTCGAGCAGCTCCGCTTCCTTGTGCTTGAGGAGTTCGTCCACCTGGGCGACGTACTTCGCCGTGGTGTCGTCCAGCTCCTTCTCGGCGCGGCGCCCCTCGTCCTCGCCGACCTCGCCGTCCTTGACCAGCTTGTCGACGCCGTCCTTGGCCTTGCGGCGCACCGCGCGGATGGACACCTTGGCGTCCTCGGCCTTGCTCCTGGCGACCTTGATGTAGTCGCGGCGGCGCTCCTCGGTCAGCTCCGGGAACACCACGCGGATGATGTTGCCGTCGTTGCTGGGGTTGACGCCCAGGTCCGAGTCGCGGATGGCCTGTTCGATGTTGCGCAGGGCGCTCTTGTCGAAGGGGGTCACCACGGCCATGCGCGGCTCGGGCACCGAGAACGAGGCCAACTGGTTGATCGGCGTCGGCGCGCCGTAGTAGTCGGCCACGATCTTGTTGAACATCGCCGGGTGCGCACGGCCGGTGCGGATCGCGGCGAAGTCCTCCTTGGCGACCACGACGGCCTTCTCCATCTTCTCCTCGGCCTCGAGGAGGGTCTCTTCGATCACCACTTGCTCCTGCGTCTCTGAGTGGGCCCGGCTGCGGTTCCTCGTCAAGGCGCCGGCCGGCTGCGTCGCGTCTTCTTCCTGCACGGTTCCGGACCGGCAGGACATTGTCCATCCCCCGGTCCGGCCCCGTCCCGTCCGTCCCCCGGACAGGTGGAGACCGGGGGACGGCGGTACTGCCCGGTCAGTCCCGGCTGTTCTGGTCCCCCACGAGCGTGCCGATCTTCTCACCCTTGACGGCGCGGGCGATATTGCCCTCCTTCAGGAGTTCGAAGACGACGATCGGGAGGCTGTTGTCCCGGCAGAGGGTGACCGCGGTGGCGTCGGCGACCTTGAGGTCCCGGGTGATGACCTCGCCGTAGCCGAGCGCGTCGAACTTGACGGCGTCCGGGTTGGTCTTCGGGTCGGCGTCGTAGACCCCGTCGACGCCGTTCTTGCCCATGAGCAGGGCCTCGGCGTCGATCTCCAGGGCGCGCTGCGCGGCGGTGGTGTCGGTGGAGAAGTACGGCATGCCCATGCCGGCGCCGAAGATGACCACGCGGCCCTTCTCCAGGTGGCGCACGGCGCGCAGCGGGATGTACGGCTCGGCGACCTGCCCCATGGTGATGGCGGTCTGCACGCGGCAGTCGACGCCCTCCTTCTCCAGGAAGTCCTGGAGGGCGAGGCAGTTCATCACGGTGCCGAGCATGCCCATGTAGTCGGAGCGGGCCCGGTCCATGCCGCGCACCTGGAGTTCGGCGCCGCGGAAGAAGTTGCCGCCGCCGATCACGATGGCGATCTGCGCGCCGTCCCGGACGACCGCCGCGATCTCGCGGGCGATGGCGTGCACCACGTCGGGATCGACGCCCAGGCCCCCGCCGCCGGAGAACGCCTCTCCGGACAGTTTCAGCAGAAACCGGCCGCTCACTTTGGGGTCGTCGCTCTTCTCGGCCTTGGTGGTCATGGAGATCTCGCCTCTTTTACGTGGGTCACACACACGAAGGAGGCCATTGCCGGTGGGCTGGTACACATCCCATGCGCGGCAATGGCCTCCTCGTCAGATCTGCTGTCGACCCTACCGGGGTCGTACGTCCGTCGCGGTACGGACTCAGATGCCGACCTTGATGCGCGTGAAGCGCTTCAGGGTGACACCGGCCTCGTCCAGGACCTTCTGGACGGACTTCTTGTTGTCCAGCGCGTACGGCTGACCGAGCAGCGTGGCGTCCTTGAAGAAGCCGTTGACGCGACCCTCGACGATCTTCGGCAGGGCGGCCTCGGGCTTGCCCTCGGCGCGGGTGGTCTCCTCGGCGACGCGGCGCTCGGACTCGACGACCTCGGCCGGCACGTCCTCCTTGGAGAGGTACTTCGGCGCGAAGGCGGCGATGTGCTGGGCGACGCCCTTGGCGATCTCGGCGTTCGGCTTGTCCAGCTCGACCAGGACACCGATCTGCGGGGGCAGGTCGGGCATCGTGCGGTGCATGTAGGCCGTGACGTAACCCTCGGTGAACTGCGCGAAGCGGTCCAGGACGATCTTCTCGCCGAGGTTGGCGTTGGCCTCGTCCACGTACGCCTGGACGGTCTTGCCGGGCTCGATCTCGGAGGCGAGCAGTGCCTCCAGGTCGGCCGGGGCGACCTTCGCGACGTGCGCGGCGATGGCCTCGGCCACGCCCTGGAACTTGTCGCCCTTGGCGACGAAGTCCGTCTCGCACTTCAGCTCGACGAGGACACCGGAAGAGTTGTCGTCGGCGATGATCGAGACGACCGCGCCGTTCTCGGCGGAGCGGCCCTCGCGCTTGGCGACGCCCTTCTGGCCCTTGATGCGGAGCGCCTCGACGGCCTTGTCGACACTGCCCTCGGCCTCGTCCAGCGCCTTCTTGCAGTCCATCATGCCGGCGCCGGTCAGCTCGCGGAGCTTCTTGACGTCGGCGGCGGTGTAGTTCGCCATGAGTCTGTGAGTCTTTCTCGAAGTCTGGAAGATCGGAGATCTACGGGGTCTGCGGCCCGCAGCGAGCTGTAGCGCCGTGACCCTGCGCTGACCTACGGGTGAACGGCGGGAGCGGAGTGGTGGTCACCGCTCCCGCCGTCGACACCGACTGACGGGTCAGACCTGCTGCTCGCCCTCGGCGGCGGGGGCCTCGGCGGCCGGCGCCTCCTCGGCGGGGGCCTCGGCCGCGGGGGCCTCGGTGGCCTCGGCGGCGGGGGTCTCGGCCTCGGCGGGCTTCTCGGCCTCGTCGGCCTTCGCCTCGCCGTCCTCGGCCTTGGCCGCGCCGTCGTCGGCCTTCTTCTCGCCCTCGAGCAGGTCGCGCTCCCACGCGGCCAGCGGCTCGCCGGCGGCCTTGTCGCCCTTGCCCTCGGTGGCGACACCGGAGCGGGAGATGAGGCCCTCGGCGACCGCGTCGGCGATCACGCGGGTGAGCAGGGTGACGGAGCGGATCGCGTCGTCGTTGCCCGGGATCTTGTAGTCGACCTCGTCGGGGTCGCAGTTGGTGTCGAGGATGGCGACGACCGGGATGTTGAGCTTCCGGGCCTCGCCGACCGCGATGTGCTCCTTCTTGGTGTCCACGATCCACACGGCGCTGGGCACCTTGGACATCTCGCGGATACCGCCGAGGGTCTTCTCCAGCTTGGCCTTCTCGCGCGAGAGCACGAGAAGCTCCTTCTTGGTCAGACCCGACGCGGCGACGTCCTCGAAGTCGATCTGCTCAAGCTCCTTGAGGCGCTGCAGACGCTTGTAGACGGTCGAGAAGTTGGTGAGCATGCCGCCCAGCCAGCGCTGGTTGACGTAGGGCATGCCGACGCGGGTGGCCTGCTCCGCGATGGCCTCCTGCGCCTGCTTCTTCGTGCCGACGAACATGACCGTGCCGCCGTGGGCGACGGTCTCCTTGACGAACTCGTAGGCGCGGTCGATGTACGACAGCGACTGGAGCAGGTCGATGATGTAGATGCCGTTGCGCTCGGTGAAGATGAAGCGCTTCATCTTCGGGTTCCAGCGACGGGTCTGGTGACCGAAGTGGACGCCGCTTTCCAGCAGCTCCCGCATCGTGACGACGGCCATGGCCGTTCTCCTTGTGTTTCTCGGTTGTGCCGCGGATGCCGGACGGCTTCCGCGCCTGACGCCCGCTGTGCGCCGTGCCACTGAGGACCGAGGGGCGCTGACCCGAGGCTCGACAGGGCCTCGCGCCGGGGCGTGCGAAGTCGACCCGGTCAGCCGGGTCGCCATCAGAAGTGTACGGGACCCGGGGAGCACCGGGTGACGCCGCTGTCCACAACCGGGACGCCGCCCACAGGCACAAGCGGTGACCGGCGCTCTCGCGCGAGGCTTCTCGCATGCGAAGGGGACGAGCGGGGCGAGCGGGGCGGGGTGTGCGGGCGGGTGCGGTGCGGGGGTCCGCGACATGGGGGGCGGGTGGGTGGCCGGTGCCGTTACCCGCCCAGTCCCAGTCCCAGTCCCAGTCCCAGTCCCAGTCCCTGCTCCTGCTTCTGCTTCTGCTCCTGCCTCTGCTCATCGGTGGGGCCGCCGGGTCCGTGGCGTCGCCGCCGGTGCGGGCCGAGACGGTCACGAAGTCCTTCCCGGACCCTTCGGGCCCCTCGGTCCCCGCGGACCCCTCGGTCCCGGCCGTCGCGCGTTCCTGGCCGGTCGCCCCGCACCCCACCGTCGTACGGGGCTGGGCTCCGCCCGCGACGCCGTACCGGCCGGGCCACCGCGGCGTCGACCTCGCGGCCCCGCCCGGCACGCCGGTACGGGCGGTGGCGGCGGGGCGGGTGACGTTCGCCGGCCGGGTGGCGGGGAAGGGCGTCGTCTCGGTGACGGCGGCGGACACCGGCGAACCGCCCCTGCGCACGACCTACGAGCCGGTACGGGCCTCGGTGGAGAAGGGCACGGAGGTGGCCGCGGGCGAGGTGGTCGGCACGGTGGAGGCGGCGGGCTCGCACTGCCCGGCCGGCTGCCTGCACTGGGGCCTGCGCAGAGGCGAGACCTACCTGAACCCGCTGTCCCTGCTGCCGCCGTGGCTCCTGAACCCGCACCGTCCGGTACTGCTGCCGGTCCTGGGGGTCCCGATCCCGGCTGGAGCCGAGGACCGGCGGCCGCCAACCGGGGACTGAAGGGCGAGGACTGAAGAGAGGGGACTGGAGAGGGGGGACTGGAGAGGGGGGACTGGAGAGGGGGGACTGAGGGGCGGGGCCTCCCTCGCGGTGCCCGCGCTCAGCCCCGGACCCCCCGCAGCGCCATGGACACCGCCGCGTCCGTCACCGACGCCGGGTCTTCCGCCACCCCCAGCTCGATCCGGCGTACCGCCGCGTCGACGACGCCCTGGAGCAGCATCGCCGCGAGCCGCGGCTGCTCGTGGCCGATCTCCCCGAGCGCCTCGACGATCATCGCGATCAGTCCGCCGTGCGCCGCCCGGATCTTCTCCCGCGCCCCGGCGTCCAGTTCGCTGGCCGAGATCGCGACCACGGCACGGTGGCGCCGGTCCCCGACCAGTTCGAGCTGCTTGCGCACGTACGCCTCGACCTTGTCCTCCGGCGGGTCCGCCGCGGCCATCGCGGCCTCCACCTCCGCCGCCCAGACGGGGAAGTCGACCGCGCACAGCTCCTCCACGACCGCGGCCCGCGACCGGAAGTACTCGTACACGGACGAGCGCGCGAGACCCGTCCGCTCGGCGAGGGCGGGGAAGGTCAGCGCCTCCGTCCCGCCGTCGGACAGCAGGGAGCGTGCCGCGTCCAGCAGGGCGGCACGCTGCATCGACCGGTGCTCGGCCACGGAGGCCGCTCGAATCCTTGGCACGCCGACCACTGTACGGACGTGCCCCCGCGGACGGGAGACACCGCACCCCCGCCCCGGCCGGCACCCCGCCCCGCCGACCGCCCGGCCACGCACCGTCCGGCCTGGTCAGCGGCCGAATGACGCCAGCTTCGCCCGCAGTTGCAGCACGGACTTGGTGTGGATCTGACTGACCCGGCTCTCGGTCACACCCAGCACGTTGCCGATCTCGGCGAGGGTGAGCCCCTCGTAGTAGTAGAGCGTGACGACGGTCTTCTCCCGCTCCGGCAGGGTGTTGATCGCCCGGGCCAGGAACCGGCGCAGCTCCCGGTCCTCGGCCACCTCCACCGGATCGTCGGCGGCGGTGTCCTCCAGCGTGTCCATCAGGCTGAGGCGGTCCCCGCTCTCCCCGCCGACGTGCAGCAACTCCTCCAGCGCCACCACGTTGGCCAGCGACAACTGGCTGAAGACCGCGTGCAGGTCCTCCACCGCGATGCCCATCTCCCGGGCCACCTCGCCCTCGGACGGGGTGCGCCGCAGCCGGGCCTCCAGCGTCGCGTAGGCACGCTCCACGTTCCGCGCCTTCTGCCGCACCGAGCGCGGGATCCAGTCCAGCGCCCGCAGTTCGTCGATCATGGCGCCCCGGATCCGGGTGATCGCGTACGTCTCGAACTTGATCTCCCGGTCGATGTCGAACTTCTCGATCGCGTCGATCAGCCCGAACACCCCGGACGACACGAAGTCCGCCTGCTCGACGTTGGGCGGCAGCCCCACGCTCACCCGGCCGGCCACGTACTTCACCAGGGGCGAGTAGTGCAGGATGAGCTGTTCCCGCAGCCGCTCGTCCCCCGTCGTCTTGTACGACCGCCACAGCTCGTCGAGCGCCGAGGGAGCGGGAGGCCGCACTCTGCCACCGTCGCGGGCGGCTGGGGGGAGCGCCGCCCGGTCGGGCCCGGAGGTGTGCTGGGGCATGCGTCGCCTTGTGCCGTTCTGCCGTGTTGTCGGGTCGGCCGGGAGGGGGCGGCCCGATGCCTGGTGGGGGTCTGTCCTTGTGGGCTGTCTGTCCGTATGGGGTCTGTCCGCTTGGGGGGTCTTCGTGAGCGTAGCGTGACTGAAGTGTCGCGGTGAGCGAAGAGGGGGGCGTGAGGATGCGCAGATACGTTCCGCTGCACGCCCTGTCGAGTGGTCGGTGATTGCTCTGAGTGATCACCCGGTTGCCCCAACTACGGGAATTCGCAAGGGCGTAGGGGTTCCCCCGGACGGCCGAACACGCTCGGTCAGCAGGGGCCCGCGCGGGCGCGGGACGAGATCATCGCCTGGCGTGTCAACTTCCAGCCGTCGCCGTGTCGTTCGACGTACCCAAGTGCTCGAAGCTCGTACAGCCTCGCGACCGCGTCGTCCGCTGTGGTCTGCGCGCGGCGGGCGATCTCGGCGGGTGGTTCGGCCCCTCGGGCCGGCAGCGCCGCCAGGACCTGCCGGGCGCGGGGTTCGAGCAGGTCGGTGGGGAGCACCGGGCCGTGCCTGGCGGGGGCCAGTTCGCCCATGTCGCCGACCAGCTCGACGATCTCCGCGGCGTCGGTGACGAGTACCGCGTCGCCGCGCAGCAGTTCGTGGACTCCCGCCGACCGGGCGCTGGTGGCCGGGCCGGGGACGCCCATCGTGTGCCGGCCCAGCCGCTGGGCCGCCCGCGCCGTGACCAGCGAGCCGCTGCGGTGGGCGGCCTCGACGACGACCGTGCCGCGGGTGAGCGCGGCGATGACGCGGTTGCGCAGCACGAATCTGCTCGGTGTCGGGTGCTCGCCGGGCGGCAGCTCCCCGGCCACCAGCCCCTGCTCGGCGATCCGCGCGATCAGCCCGGTGTGGCCACGCGGGTAGGGCCGGTCGACGCCGCAGGCGAGGACGGCGGCGGTGGCCCCGCCCGCGCTCAGGGCGCCCCGGTGGGCGGCGCCGTCGACCCCGTAGGCGCCGCCGGAGACCACGACCCAGCCGCGTTCGGCGAGGCCGGCGGCGAGCGTCGCCGCCATGTGCGCCCCGTACTCGGTGCAGGCGCGGGCGCCGACCACCGCGACCGACCGCAGCGCCCACATCCGCAGGCTCGGCCGGCCGCGGACCCACAGCCCCAGTGGCCGGGCGTCGCCGAGGTCGTCGAGCTGCCCGGGCCACTCCGCGTCCCCCGGCGCCACGAACCGCGTGTCCGCCGCCCGCGCCGCCGCCAGGTCCCGGTGCGGGTCGGCCCGCTCGGCCCGGGACCGCAGCCCCGCCCACCGCCGCTCGCTCACGCCCGGCGGGCGCGGCCCGTCCTCGCGCAGCCGCCGGGCCACCTCGGCCGCCCCGTACTCGCGCACCCAGCGCCCGCCCCTCTCGTCACCCGGTTCGAGGACGCGGGTGAGGAAGACCCGGTCCAGGACGCTGCCGGGCGTGGCGCCCTCGGCGCTCATGACAGGGACCCGAGTGCCATGGGTACGCCGCGCGGCACCCCGGTGCGCAGTTGCAGCGCCAGGGCGACGTCGGTGCCGTCCGGGCGGGCGTGGCCGACGAGGTCGGCGACGGTCCAGGCGACGCGCAGCACCCGGTCCAGTCCGCGGGCGGTCAGGACGCCCCGGTCCAGGCTGCGCTCGGCCTCGTCCAGCGCCCCGGGCACCGCGTACCAGCGGCTGCGCAGCTCGCGTCCGGGGATCTCGCTGTTGGTGCGCCACGGGGTGTCCGCCAGCCGGGTCGCGGCCCGTTCCCTGGCCGCCCGCACCCGGTCGGCGACCTCGGCGGTGGACTCGCCGGGCGCCGCGCACGCGGCCAGTTCGGCGCGGGTGACGCGGTCGACCTCGACCCTCAGGTCGACCCGGTCCAGCAGCGGCCCGGACAGTCTCGACCGGTAGCGGCGGATCGCGGAGGGCGGGCATTCGCACAGGTCGTCCTGGCGGGAGAAGCGCCCGCAGGGGCAGGGGTTGGCGGCGAGCACCATCAGGAACCTGGCGGGGAAGCGCACGACACCCGCGCTGCGGGCGATCACGACGTGTCCGTTCTCCAGCGGCTGGCGCAGGGCGTCGAGGGCCTGCCCGCTGAATTCCGGTGTCTCGTCGAGGAACAGCACTCCTCGGTGCGAGAGGGAGACCGCTCCGGGCCGGGCGGTGCCGGCGCCGCCGCCGACGAGGGACTGCATCGTGGCCGAGTGGTGCGGCGCGCAGTAGGGGGCCGTGTCGACCAGGGGCCTGCCGGGCGGCAGCAGGCCCGCCACCGAGTGCACGGCCGTGACCTCCAGCGACTCCTGCCGGGTGAGCCGGGGCAGGATCGCGGGCAGCCGCTCGGCCAGCATGGTCTTGCCGGCGCCGGGCGGGCCTTCGAGGAACAGGTGGTGCCCGCCCGCGGCGGCGACCTCCACGGCCGTGCGGGCGGACATCTGGCCGACGACGTCGGCGAGGTCGTGGCCCTGGTCGTGCGCGGCCGTGCCGTGGATGCCGGTGGCCGCGCCGGTGCCCGGGACCCGCAGGCCGGCCAGGAGCGGGTCCGGGCGGCCCTGCTGGTCAGGTTCCTCCTCGGGCACGGGTTCGTCGGCGAGCACGGCGATGAGCTGGCGCAGGCTGCGTACGCCGAGCACGGAGACCCCGGGCACCAGGGACGCCTCGGCGGCGGCGCTCTCCGGCACCACCACCTGGTCGTAACCGGCGTCGGCCGCGGCCAGCACCGCCGGGAGGATGCCCCGCACCGGCCGCACCCGGCCGTCCAGGCCCAGTTCCCCGATCATCACGATGTCGGCGAGCACCCGGGGGTCGATCCGCTCGGCGGCACCGAGCGTGGCCGCCGCGACGGCGAGGTCGAAACCGCTGCCGCTCTTGGGCACGGAGGCCGGGCTGAGCCCCACCGTGAGTTTCTTCTGCGGCCACTGGGCGCCGGAGTTCACCACCGCCGCCCGCACCCGGTCGCGGCTCTCGGTCAGGCTCTTGTCGGGGAGCCCCACCAGCGTGAACGCGGCGACGCCCGGTTCCAGGTCGGCCTGGACCTCGACGACCACACCCTCCACACCGACCAGTGCGACCGAGCACGTACGCGCGAACCCCATCACGCCACCCCCCGCGCGTGCTCCACGACGGGCGCGCCGCGCCGCGGCAGGAGGACGCCCACGAGGTCGATGCGGACGCCGCCGGGCGGCGCTCCGCCGTGGCTCTGGATCCAGCGCTGGGCGAGGTCGCGCAGCCGCTCCGCCTTGTCGGGGGTGACCCCGGCCATCGGATGTTCGAAGGCCCCGGCGGCGCGGGTCTTCACCTCGCAGACGACCAGGACGTCCCCGTCACGGGCCACGATGTCGATCTCACCGGTCCTGCCGCAGCGCCAGTTGCGCGCGAGGACCGTCATACCGGACTCGGTCAGCCGGCGGGCGGCGAGCGTCTCGCCGTACCTGCCCTTCGCACCGCGTG
This sequence comes from Streptomyces ziwulingensis, assembly GCF_039542605.1. Lineage (NCBI taxonomy): Bacteria > Bacillati > Actinomycetota > Actinomycetes > Kitasatosporales > Streptomycetaceae > Streptomyces > Streptomyces ziwulingensis. The sequence continues at coordinate 59,687 of NZ_BAABIG010000041.1, read as the reverse complement.
CGTTCATGTCGGCACCACCTCCGGCGCCAACGATGAGGGCAGAACGAGGACCTGTTGGATCTTGGTGGACAGGCCGACGGCTGTGGAGAACTCCGTCACCCGACCGGACGGCTCAGGTCACCCGGCGGGCAGCTCAGGTCACCCGGCGGGCAGCTCCAGGTCGCTCTTGTTCAGCTCCTCGATGTTCACGTCCTTGAACGTGAGGACCCGTACCTGTTTGACGAACCGGGCCGGCCGGTACATGTCCCACACCCAGGCGTCCGCCATCGACACCTCGAAGAACACCTCGCCCTGGACCGAGTGGACCTGCATCTCGTAGTCGTTGGTGAGGTAGAAACGCCGCTCGGTCTCGATCACGAATTTGAACAGACCGACGACGTCGCGGTACTCCCGGTAGAGCTTCAGCTCCATCTCGGTCTCGTACTTCTCGAGGTCCTCGGCGCTCATGGCATGTTCCCCTTCAGCCGTGCGATCCCCCCATTGTGCGCCAGGGCCGTGAGCACCTAGACGATTTCGGTGTCAAGGGTCACCGGCGCGGCCGGGGGACCTTCGTCGAGCAGCGTACGCAGCAGCTCGGCGAGTCTGGTCGGATACACCGTCTCATGTGCCTGGCCCAGTTCCCGGCACGTCCACCAGCGCGCTCCCGCGACGCTGCGCCGCTCCAGTTCGGTCAGCGCGGTGGCCGCGGTCGCCGTCTGGGCGGTACGGGCCAGGTAGTACCACTCGTCCTGGTCCCAGCGGCGGCCCGCGAACGGGAACGAGCACCGGCGCCGCCACAGCACCGGTCCCAGCTCGACCTCCGTGATGCCGGTCTCCTCCACGAGTTCCCTGCGCGCGGCCTGCTCGCGGGTCTCCGTGCCCTCCACACCACCACCGGGCGTGAACCACCACGCGTCCGCCGGGTCGTCCGGCTCATGGCCGTGCAGCAGCAGGATGCGGTCCTCGGGGTCGAGCAGCACCACCCGGGCGACCTTGCGCAGCCCGCCCGCGTACGTGTCCTCGCCGGCCCGCGTCACCTCAGCGGACACCTGCGGACCCCGCCCGGGCGCGGGAGGCGGCCCGCTTGGCCACGGGGCCGTAGGCGGCGCCCGCGAGGATCAGTACGGTCCCGGCGATCACCATCCAGGTGGCCGCGGGCAGCGGACCGGGCGAGGAGAGGCCGCCGAGCGCCTCGAAGCCGGTGGGGCGTTCCAGCATGCCTTCCATCGGCCAGACCACGGCGTCGACCCGGGCTTCCACCGCTGAGCGGGCCACGGTCCCGCCCGCCGCGTCGGTGAGGTGGGCGGTGGAGTCCAGGGAGGTGCGACGCTCGTCGCCGAGGAGGAACAGCCGCCCCTCGGGGACGGTCACGGTCGGGAATTCGGTACCCTCGGCCGGTTTTCCGCCGGGCAGGTACGGCTCGTCGACGGTCTTGCCGTCGACCTTCAGGTGGCCGTCCTCGCAGCAGGAGACGGTGTCGCCGCCGACCGCGACCACGCGCTTGACCATGGGGGCGTCGCCCCAGGCCGCGTCCTTGAAGACGACCACGTCGCCGCGGCGTACGTCGGCGCCGTCGACGCGTTGGGCCAGCACCCGGTCCCCGGCGTCGATCGTCGGTGTCATCGAGCCGGTCGGCACCGTGTAGGGCAGGTAGGTCACCGCCGCCCAGGCGAAGCCGCCGAGGAACAGCACCATGCCCAGCGCGACGGCCAGCCCGGAGAGTCGTTGCCCGGTCCGGCCCGGCGCCGGACCCGTCCGGGCGCCACCGCTGTGCGGGGCCGTACGCGTCGTGTTCTCGCCACCCATGGGTCGGCACACTACCGGTCGGTACCCGGGCCGGTCAGCCCTTCCGGGCTCCCGGGATCACCGGCCGCACGCGTGGGATCAGCGGGTCCGGGCGGCGCTGACGCGCCGGCGGTGCCAGAGCACGAACGGCACGGCCCCGGCGAAGGCGGCGCCCTGGGGCGCGACGGACAGGACGCCGGCGGCGGCGGACGAGCTGTTCAGATCGGCCTGGTCGAAGGTGTCCGGCACGGGGAGGTTGCTCCAGTGGTTGACCGGCCAGGCGACCACGACGGCCCGTCCGATGACTTCGTCCACCGGCACCATGCCCTGGTTCTTGTCGGCCTGGTTGTACCGGGAGTCGCGGGAGTTCTGCCGGTGGTCGCCCATCACCCACAGGGAGCCCTCGGGGACCTTCACCGTGAACTGGCCGCCCTGGTCGTCGACGCTGCACGGGGTGTTCCCGGCGTAGACGTACGACGTCTCGTCCAGCGCCTTGCCGTTGACCTTGAGCGGGCCGGTGCCCTTGCACTCGACGGTGTCGCCGCCGACGCCGACGACTCGCTTGATCAGGTCCTTCTCCTCGGCGGACGGCATCAGGCCGATCCAGCTCAGGAAGGTCTGCAGGGCGTTGGGGTCGGTGGTCGGCTCGCCGGCCAGCCAGTTGTCGGGGTCGTGGAAGACGACGACCTCTCCGCGTTCCGGCTCGGACCCGAACCAGGGCGTGAGCTTGTCGACCAGGACCCGGTCCCCCATGGTGAGGGTGTTCTGCATCGACGCCGACGGGATCGAGAACGCCTGCACCAGGAACGTCTTGATCAGCAGCGCGAGCACCAGCGCGATGCCGATCAGGATGGGCAGCTCCTTCCAGAAGGAGCGCTGCCCGCGGGCCGGCCGGGATGCCGGAGGCGGGGTGCCGCCCGGTCCCTGGTCGCCGGGGCCCTGGTCACCAGGGCCCCGGGGCCCGTCCGTCACCGCGCCTCCACCCGCCGCCGGGAGGTCGCTCCGGGGCGCCGGAGCGCTGCCCGCGGCCGGGCCGGCCGCTCCCAGGGGGCGTCCCCGGTCCTCCTCGCCGTCGTGACCGGACCGTGCGCCGACCGCCACATCCCCCACGCCAACTCCTCACTCCGTGCCGCCGCCTGCCCCACATGCGGCGCAGGCCCACCACTCCCATAACGAGCGGGAGTTCCGCAGGGGTCGGGAGCTGGATCAGGTTCGAATCTTCGAGGGCCACACTATGCGACGACGCGGAGGCCGCGGTCGACCCGGGAGCCGCGTCGGTGACGGACGCGTAGGTGCCCGGCTCCTCCAGAGTGCTCCAGTGGCCGAACGGCCAGGCGATCACCAGGGCGCGGCCGACCACCTCGTCCTCGGAGACGGTGCCGAGGTCGCTGTCCTGGTGGAAGCGGGAATCGGCGGAGTTGGCCCGGTGGTCGCCCATCACCCACAGCCGCCCTCGGGGGACGGTGACGTCGAAACGCGTGTTGGAGGGCGCGTTGCCCGGAAAGAGGTACTCCTCCTGGAGGGGCACGCCGTTGACGGTGATCCGGCCCTGGGCGTCGCAGCACTTGACGTGGTCGCCGCCGATGCCCACGACCCGCTTGATCAGGTCCTGCTCGTCGTCGGAGGGCAGCAGACCGATGAAGGTGAGTCCCTCCTTGACCTGCTTGACGACGACGGGATCGTCCGGCTGCGTGGTCTGCTCGCCCTGGAGCCAGCCGCCGGGGTCGCGGAAGACGACGACGTCCCCGCGGGCCGGCTTCGAACCGAACCACGGGGTGAGCTTGTCCACCAGGACCCGGTCGCCGATCCGGATCGTCTGCTCCATGGAGCCGGACGGGATGACGAACGCCTGCACCAGGAAGGTCTTGAGCACCAGGGCTATCACCACGGCGACGCCGATCAGGAGAGGTATCTCCTTGACCGCGCTGTGCCTGCGGCGCCGCTTGACCTTGCGCTGGAGCTTGCGGCGCTCCGCCCGGGAGCGGCCGGTGCCGGCCGGGCCGCGCGCCCGCCGGGAGCCGGTGGGCAGCAGGTTCTCCGCGGGGCCGGCGGCCGTACCGCGGGGCTTGCCGCGGTTACCCATCGGCCCCGCCGGCGGCGGGCACGCGCGCGTAGGCGCCGGGGCGGTCCAGGCCGGTGGCGTGGCCGAAGGGCCAGACGATCCAGCCGGCCCGGCCGATCACGTCGTCCAGCGGCACCATGCCGCCGCCCGGGGAGCCCAGGTGGTCGCGGGAGTCGCTGGAGTCGCCGCGGTGGTCGCCGAGCACGAACAGTCTGCCGTCGGGCACCACGACGTCGAAGCGGACCGTGGAGGGGCTGTCCCCGGGGTACAGGAACGCCGACTCGTCGACCGGCCGGTCGTTCACCACGATGCCCCCCTCCTTGTCGCAGCAGACCACATGGTCTCCGCCCACACCGACCACGCGTTTGATGTAGTCACCGTGCCCGAAGGTGCCGGTGCCGTCGAAGACGACGATGTCGCCCCGCTGCGGTTCGGCACCGAAACGGTACGCCAACTTGTTTACGAGAACGCGGTCGCCGATCCTCAACGCCCGCTCCATCGACCCGCTGGGGATGTGGAACGGCTGCAGCACGAAGGTGGAGAGCAGCAGCAGGAAGAGCAGGAGGACCAGCAGGGTCAGGGTGATCCGGCCGCCGGGTGTCGACTCGGGGATGGTCGCCGCCCACGCGAAACGCGACCGTCCCTCCCGGGGCTCCGGAGCCGAGGAGGTGTCCTCGGGTCCGGAGGGGCGGGAGGAGCGGTCGCGCTCCCTGTGCTGTGCTTCGGTGTCCATCGGGGCCAGATGCTATCCGGCCCCGGCGGGGATACCGGAGGGCGCTCAGTTGTCGCGCTTCTCCTTGATCTTCGCGGCCTTGCCGCGCAGCTCGCGCAGGTAGTACAGCTTCGCGCGGCGGACGTCACCGCGGGTGACCAGCTCGATCTTCTCGACGATCGGGGTGTGCACCGGGAAGGTGCGCTCCACGCCGACGGAGAAGGAGACCTTGCGGACCGTGAAGGTCTCGCGCACGCCGGAACCCTGGCGGCGGATCACGACGCCCTTGAACTGCTGCACACGGGAGCGGTTGCCCTCGATGACGCGGACGTGGACGTTGACCGTGTCACCCGGGCGGAAGGCCGGGACGTCGGTGCGCAGCGACGCGGCGTCGACGGAGTCGAGCAGGTGAGACATTTCGTCTGCTTTCTTCGCTGATGCCACAGGTCATCAACGGGAAGTCGGTGTTTCGAAAGGGAAGGCCGTGCGGCCGGCGGGCGTCGTGTCCCCCTGTGGCAGGGGCGCACGCCGGACGAGCGCACAACAGCCGCCTATTCTTCCATGCCGGGCGTCCTGCGCCAAAATCGGCCGTACGGCTCCCCCGCCGGGTCCGGTGCCCAGCCCAGGATGGAGAGCATCTCGCGGTCCTTCTTGTCGAAGGCGGCGGGCTCGCACCGTTCGATCAGGTCGGGCCGGTGCGCCGTCGTACGCCTGAGTGCCTCGTCCCGGCGCCAGCGGGCGATCTTCCCGTGGTGGCCGCTGAGCAGCACCTCGGGGATCCCCCCGCCGCGCCACTCGGGCGGCTTGGTGTAGACGGGGCCTTCCAGGAGGTTCGCCATGGCGCCGGGCGCGAACGAGTCGTCCCGGTGGGACTCGGCGTTGCCCAGGACGCCGGGCAGCAGCCGGGCCACGGCCTCGGTGATCACGAGCACCGCCGCCTCGCCGCCGGCCAGCACGTAGTCGCCGATGGAGACCTCGTACACCGGCATGCGCCGCGCGTACTCGTCGACGACGCGGCGGTCGATGCCCTCGTAGCGGGCGGGGGTGAAGACCAGCCAGGGGCGCTCGGAGAGCTCGACGGCGAGTTCCTGGGTGAAGGGGCGGCCGCTGGGGGTCGGCACGATCAGGGCGGGCGTGCGGGAGCCCGTCTCGTAGCCGTCGGCGAGCACGGTGTCCAGGGCGTCGCCCCACGGCTCGGTCTTCATGACCATGCCGGGGCCGCCGCCGGCGGGGGTGTCGTCGACGGTGTTGTGCCGGTCGTACGTCCAGGAACGCAGGTCGTGCACGTGTACGTCGAGCTGTCCGCGCGCGCGTGCCTTGCCGACGAGGGAGACGTTCAGCGGGTCCAGGTACTCGGGGAAGATCGTGACGACGTCGAGCCGCATCAGACGCCGTCCTCGCCCTTGCCGCCGTCTTCCTTCCCGGAGGCGATCTCGGCCCGGTCGTCGATCAGGCCGGGCGGCGGGTCGATGACCGCGCGCTGCTCCGCCAGGTCGATCTCGGTGACGATCTCGGAGACGAACGGCACGTAGACCTCGCTGCCGTCGGGCCGTTCCACCACGAAGAGGTCCTGGGTGGGCAGGTGGGAGACCTCGGTGATCCGGCCGACCTCGGTGCCGTCGGGGAGGACCACGTCGAGGTCCATGAGCTGGTGGTCGTAGTACTCGTCCTCCTCCTCGGGCAGCTCGGCCGGGTCGACCTCGGCGATGAGGAGGGTGTTGCGCAGCGCCTCGGCGCCGGTGCGGTCGGTGACGCCCTCGAAGCGCAGCAGGAGCCGGCCGCTGTGGACGCGGCCGGTGGCGATGGTGAGCGGCCCGGTGGCGGCGGGGTCCGTGGTCAGCACGGCACCGGGCGCGAGCCGCAGCTCGGGCTCGTCGGTGCGGACCTCCACGGTGACCTCGCCCTTGATGCCATGGGCGCGGCCGATGCGCGCTACTACCAACTGCACGGTGCCTGATCTCCTGTCGTACGACACATCCGATACGTGCGTCACATGCGATACATGCGTGACATGTGCGATACACGCGTCACATGAGACTCTCCTGACATACGACTACGGGCCGGGGAGGGCCGTTGAGCGGCCTTCCCCGGCCCGAGCCGGTGCTGCGATGCGAAGCGTCAGCGGACGTGGTCCACGTCGACGAGGTCGACCCGGATGCCGCGACCGCCGATGGCGCCCACGACGGTGCGCAGAGCGCGTGCGGTGCGGCCGTTGCGGCCGATCACCTTTCCGAGGTCGTCCGGGTGGACCCGGACCTCGAGCACACGTCCGCGACGCAGGTTGCGCGAGGCGACCTGCACATCGTCAGGGTTGTCCACGATGCCCTTCACGAGGTGCTCGAGAGCCTCCTCGAGCATGCTCAGGCCTCGGTCGACTCGGACTCGGCGGCAGCCTCGTCCTTCTTGTCGGCCTTCTTCTTCTGGGTGATGGCCTCACCCTTGCCCTCGTCCTCGCCACCGAGCGCCTCGAAGGTCGGACGGGCCGACTTCTCGGCGGCCACGAGCAGCGGGGGCGGGGCGGGCTCGCCCTTGTACTTCTGCCAGTCGCCGGTCTTCTTCAGGATGGCGAGCACGGGCTCGGTCGGCTGGGCGCCGACACCGAGCCAGTACGCCACACGCTCGGCGTCGACCTCCATCACCGACGGGTTGTACGTCGGGTGGTACTTGCCGATCTCCTCGATCGCACGGCCGTCACGGCGGGTGCGGGAGTCGGCGACGACGATGCGGTAGTGAGGCGAACGGATCTTGCCCAGACGCTTCAGCTTGATCTTGACTGCCACGGGAGTGGGTTCTCCTGGTTTTGACGTGGTTGGGCACGGCGAGAGAGCCGCGTGGGGTTGCGGTACCCGAGTGCCCGACGGACGCGTCAGCCGGAGGAAGAGAGGGGTCCTATGCGGCTGTCGAGTACAGCTAGCCATTGTGCCACACCCCGCGGACCGCTTCCGGCCGCGGGGTGTGCGCAGGGTGCCGGGTCACGGCTGCCACGAGCAGCCGGCCGCCTCAGCTCGCCACCGCGCCGACCACCTCCGGGATGCGGAACGGCTTGCCGCAGCCGCCGCAGACGATCGGCGCCTGGGCCAGGACGGACGGGACGACCCGCACGTTGCGGCCGCAGTCGCAGACCGCCTTCACGCGCACGCCGCCGCCGGAGGAACCGTGCCGGGCGGCCGGGCCGCGGAAGGTGCGGGCGGAGTCGGTCGCGGTCGCCGCGGTGTGCGCCTTGAGGGCGCGCTGGAGGCGCTCGATGGTCGGGCGGTACCGGCGCTTCGCCTCGGGGGTGAGTGTGACCAGCGAGAAGCCGCTGCTGGGATGCGGCTCCTCGGGGTGGTCGAGGCCCAGTTCCTCGGCGATCGCGAGGAATCTGCGGTTGTGGTACCGGCCGGCGCGGGATGTGTCGCGGACGCCACGGGCGGCGGCGACGCCGTGGACTGCTTCATGCAGCAGTCGTTCGAAGGAGAGTTCGTGGCCGCAGGCGGACGACGACTCTCCGATAAGGGACTCGGGCGCGGCAAGATCGGGCAGCTCGGGGTGGTGCCGCTGAATATCGGCCCACGCCTGCGCCAGCTCTGCGGCGAGAACAGGTGGTGTCGTGCTCACGTAATGAGAACGAGCCGGGGTGCCCCTGTGTTCCTATTCCGGGGCATCCCAAATATTTTGCTCGTACCCGTCAGTTTCCGCTGATGCGCCCCGACGAGGGAGGGTGCGCCGATCTGCCCAGAAGCCGCACAGCTCGTACCAAGGTGGTGCGTAGTCGGCCGTACGCGTCGGCGCGTACGCCGTGTCCAGTCGGCGGTGCGGCCGGGGTGCGCGCGGGCGCAAGAGACGTTTCGGCCGCCCTCGCGCCCCAAGGGCATCCTCACGTGTCCCACGGGCATCCCCCGGTGGTCTCCCGGTCGGCACGAGCGACGACGCGAGGCTACCGGGTGCGGCGAGGCCATGGGGCGCCGACCCGTCCTCGTGGGACGCCTGGTTCGCGGACCTTGGCCGGAACGCCGTCTCGTCCGTCACCGCGCGGACGGTCTCCCGGGCGGAGGCGAGCCGCGGCCGTACCCGCGACCCCCTGTCATCACCGTGCGACCCGTTCAGGCCACCGCCGCACCGGGCCGGCGACGGCGGCGGCCCCGGAGGCGCACCGCCACGCGCCGCCACGTATCCCCGTGCACCCCCCGGCCCTCCTCGATATGCGCCAGGTTGCCGGGATGTGAAATCTCGCCACTTCGCCTGGGATCGGGCAAACCGTCCGCCTTTACCACTGGACGGCGCGGCGCGCCCGGAGTTTCCTGGCATACGGGGGAAGTACGCGCGACGCACGGGGGGCCATGACATCGGGCACAGCGGCGACACTCGGCGATTGGGGCGCTTACCTATGACACCTACGCTCGTGCGGCAGCACCCGCCTCGCGCCGGGGCGAGGCCCCGCGTGGACCGGCGGGCACGCGCGCGTGACTGGTCCGAGATCCAGGAGCGGATGCTCGTACCGCTCTACGAGACCGTCTACGAGCGGCTCGGCCTGGGCTCCGGTACGCGGGTGCTGGGCCTGGGCTGCGGTTCCGGGCTGGCCCTGCTGATGGCGGCCGCCCGGGGAGCGGCGGTCACCGGCGTGGACGACGGCCGGCCGGAACGGCTGGCGTTCGCGCGCGACCGCCTGCTCCCCGGGAGGTGGGACGCGCCCGCGCGTGCGGACGCCCGGATCGTCGAGGGCGTCCCCGAGGACGCGGGCGACCCGCGGCTGCCGGGGTTCGGCCTGGTGACGGCCTTCGAGCCGATCGGGTGCCAGGCGGGCGACTCGGCGGGGCTGGGCGAACTGCTGGCGGCGGCGACGCCGCTGGCCGAGCGCGGGGCCGCCGTGGTGCTGGCCGGCTGGGGCCCGCCCGAGCGGTGCGCGACGACCTCGGTGCTGCGGGTGGCCACCAAACTGGCGGACCCGCTGAGCAGTCCGGGCAGTTGGCGTCCCGCGCTCCGCGACGACCTGGAGGAGGTCGCCCAGGAGGCGGGTCTGAAACCGGACGGCTCGGGACGGGTGGCCTGCCCCTTCGGTTACGCGAGCGTCGACAGCGCGGTGCGCGGGCTGCTCTCCACCGACCTGTTCGACGCGGCGATCGCCGCGACCGACCAGGCCCAGGTGGACAAGGAGCTGACCGAGGCGCTCCACCGGCACCGCAGGGCGGACGGCACGGTCTGGATGCCGAACGTCTTCCGGTATCTGATCGCCCGGACACCCTGACGAGACACTCTGGCCAGGCACCCTGACGACGGCCGGCCCGGAGCTCGCGGCACGACGAGGGGGCGCCCCCGGCAGGAAGGGCGCCCCCCGTCACGTACCGCCGGGGCGGGTCAGCCCATGAACTTCTTGAACTCGTCCGGCAGCTCGAAGTCCTTGCCGCCCTGCTGGGGCAGGCCGAAGGCGCCGCCGTTCTCCGCGGCGGCGGCGCGGCGGGCGGCGTCCTCCTGCTCCTGCTGCTTGCGCTTCATCGGGTTGCCGGAGCGCTGCTTGCCCTTGGCCTTCTTCGGCTGCTTCTTCGACCGGCCGGGGCCGCCGCCCATGCCCGGCACCCCGGGCATGCCGGGCATCCCGCCGCCCTGGGCCATCCGGGACATCATCTTGCGGGCCTCGAAGAACCGCTCGACCAGGCTCTTCACTGCGCTGACCTCGACACCGGAGCCCTTGGCGATACGGGCGCGGCGCGAGCCGTTGATGATCGTGGGTTCCTGGCGCTCGCCGGGGGTCATCGACTTGATGATGGCGGCGGTGCGGTCGACGTCCCGCTCGTCCAGGTTGTTGATCTGGTCCTTGATCTGGCCCATGCCGGGCAGCATGCCGAGCAGCTTGCTGATGCTGCCCATCTTCCTGACCTGCTCCATCTGGGCCAGGAAGTCGTCCAGGGTGAAGTCCTGGCCCTTCTTGGACGCCAGCTTGGAGGCCATCTTCTCGGCCTCTTCCTGACTGAACGTCTTCTCCGCCTGCTCGATCAGGGTGAGCAGATCACCCATGTCGAGGATGCGGGAGGCCATCCGGTCGGGGTGGAAGGCGTCGAAGTCCTCCAGCTTCTCGCCGTTGGAGGCGAACATGATCGGCTTGCCGGTCACGGAGGCGATCGACAGGGCGGCACCGCCGCGGGCGTCGCCGTCGAGCTTGGACAGGACGACACCGTCGAAGCCGACGCCGTCGCGGAACGCCTCGGCGGTGTTGACCGCGTCCTGGCCGATCATCGCGTCGACGACGAAGAGGATCTCGTCGGGGCTGACGGCGTCGCGGATGTCCGCGGCCTGCCGCATCAGTTCGGCGTCGATGCCGAGGCGGCCGGCGGTGTCCACGATCACCAGGTCGTGCACCTTGGCCTTGGCGAACTCGATGGAGTCCTTGGCGACCTTGACCGGGTCGCCGACGCCGTTGCCCGGCTCGGGGGCGTAGACGGCGACGCCGGCCCGCTCGGCGACGACGCTGAGCTGGTTGACGGCGTTGGGGCGCTGGAGGTCGCAGGCGACCAGGAGCGGGGAGTGGCCCTGCTCCTTCAGCCAGCGGCCGAGCTTGCCCGCGAGGGTGGTCTTACCGGCACCCTGGAGACCGGCCAGCATGATCACGGTGGGCGGCTGCTTGGCGAAGCGGAGCCGGCGGGTCTCGCCGCCGAGGATGGTGACCAGTTCCTCGTTGACGACCTTGATGATCTGCTGGGCCGGGTTGAGGGCCTTGGAGACCTCCGCGCCGAGCGACCTCTCCTTGACCTTCTTGATGAAGGTCCGCACGACGGGGAGGGCGACATCGGCTTCGAGGAGCGCGATGCGGATTTCGCGGGCCGTGGCGTCGATGTCCGCCTCGGACAACCGCCCCTTGCCACGCAGGCTCTTGAAAGTCGCTGAGAGGCGGTCGGAGAGAGTATCGAACACGGCGGCGTCGGTCCTCGGAGTCGGGGGCGTTTCGGGCTGCCCTCCAGGGTATCCGCCCTGGCAAGTAATTCGTCCCCGCCCGTCGGACGGGGCCGGGGGCCGCTCACCCCCGCAGCGTCTCCTCCAGCTTCCGGGCCACCGCGGCCGCCTCGCCGTCCGGCAGCGGCGCGCCCGTCGCCCCGGTGACGTAGAAGGCGTCGACGGCGTTGGAGCCGAGGGTCGAGGCGTGGGCGCTGCGTACCCGTACCCCCGCCTCCTCCAGCGCCCGGCCGATGCGGAACAGCAGGCCCGGCGCGTCCTGGGCCCGGACCTCGATGACCGTGGCCAGGTGGGAGGCGGTGGCGGCGACCGCCACCCGCGGCGGGGGCGCGACCACCCCCCGGCGTCTGGGATAGGCCGCGTCCCGTTCGGCGAGGCGGCCGGCGATGTCGAGGGTGCCGTCCAGCGCCCGGACCAGGTCGGAGCGGAGCCGGGCGGCCTGCGGCAGCGAGCCGTACTCGGCGGCGACCCGCCAGTCCAGCAGCAGTACCGAACCGTCGACGCCGTCGGGCAGCGGCAGGGAGCGCAGTTCGGCGGTGCGGACGGTGAGGCGGTGCACGGCCAGCAGCCCGGCGACCGCGGGGAGCACCCCCGCCTGGTCGGGGACGGCGATCAGCAGTTCGACGCCGAGCGGTTCGGGGTCGCCGGACGCCTCCTCGCCGGCCGCGGGCTCGGTCTGCGCGCGCAGCGACAGCACCGGCCCGCCGGTGCGGAACGCCTCCAGGGCGAGCCGTTCCTGCTCGGCGGTGGGCACGGCGGCCTCCGGGTCCGCCGGGGGGTCGCCGGACAGCACCGCCGCGACCCGCCTGACCAGGTCGGCGACGAGCGAACCGCGCCAGGAGGACCAGGCGGCGGGCCCGGTGGCCAGCGCGTCGGCCTCGGTGAGGGCGTGCAGCAGTTCCAGGGTGCTCTGCGTGCCGACGGCCTCGGCGACCGCGCGCACGGTGGCGGGGTCGTCCAGGTCGCGCCGGGTGGCGGTCTCGACGAGCAGCAGGTGGTGCCGGACGAGGGTGGCGAGTACGGCGACGTCGGCGCGGTCGAAGCCGATGCGGGCGGCGACGTCCTTGACGATGATCTCGCCCGCCACCGAGTGGTCGCCGGGCCAGCCCTTGCCGATGTCGTGCAGCAGCGCGGCGATCAGCAGCAGGTCGGGCCGGTGCACCCGGCGGGTGAAGCCGGCGGCGCGCACGGCGGTCTCGATGAGGTGCCGGTCGACGGTCCAGACGTGGACGGCGTTGCGCTGCGGCCGGCAGCGCACCCGTTCCCAGTCGGGCAGCAGCCGGGTGACCAGCCGTTCCGCCTCCAGCGCCTCCCAGACCTCGACGGTGGGGCGGCCGGAGCCGAGCAGGGTGACGAGCTGTTCGCGGGCCTCGGCGGGCCAGGGCGTGGGCAGGGGTGCCACGGCGGCCGCGAGGCGGCGCACGGCGTGCAGCGAGAGCGGGAGTCCGGCCTGCGCGGCGGCCGCGGCGGCGCGCAGCGGGAGCACCGGGTCGCGTTCGGGCCGGGCGGCGCGGGCGAGGCCCACCTCGCCGTCCTGCTCGACCACGCCCTCGGCCAGCGGGGACCGTTCGGGCGCCGGTTTGCCGCCGCCCAGCATGGCGCGCAGCCGGGGCCGTACCGACCGCGACCGCAGCACGCGCCCCACCTCGCGCCAGGTGACGTCGCTGGCGTACGAGATGAGCCGGGCGGCCTCGTAGACCTGCCGGAGCAGGGTGTCGGCGTCCAGCAGGCCCAGTTCGGCGGCGACCTGGTCCTGTTCCTGGAGGGCGAGCCGGTCGGTGGCGCGGCCGGTGGCCAGGTGGAGGGCGTCGCGTACGTCGAGCAGGCGGCGCCGGGCGTCGGCGAGGCCCTCGCGGGGGGCGTCGGCGAGCCAGGAGGCGGCGACGGCGCGCAGCGCGGTGGCGTCGCGCAGTCCGCCCCTGGCCTCCTTGAGGTCGGGTTCCAGCAGGTACTGCAGCTCGCCCTGGCGGTCGGCGCGCTCGGCGCACAGTTCCTGGAGTTCGGGGAGGCGCTTGGGTGCCTGGTTGCGCCAGTCGGCGAGGACGGTGGTGCGCAGGGCGGCGGTGAGGCCGAGGTCGCCGGCGAGGTGGCGGGCGTCGAGGAGCCCGAGGTGGACCTTGAGGTCCTCCGCCGCGGTCCGGCGGGCCTCGGCCGGGGTGCGCACCGAGTGGTCCAGGGCGAGGCCGAGGTCCCAGACCGGGTACCAGAGGCGGTCGGCGAGGGCGGCGACCGCCTTGTCGTCGTGGCCGTCGTGCAGCAGGAGCAGGTCGAGGTCGCTGCGCGGGGACAGCTCACCGCGTCCGTAGCCGCCGACCGCGACGAGGGAGACGCCCCGCAGCCCCGCGGCGCCGGCCTGCCCCGCGGCGCCGGCGTCGAAGAGGCCGGTGAGCCAGTCGTCCGTCAGCGCGGAGAGGGCGGAACGGCGCGGCGGCCCGGGCCGCGCCCCCTCGGTGAGGAGGCGCAGCCGGGCCGCCGCGTAGCCGCTGGGTCCCGAGTCCTCTGCTTCGTTCGCCACGTCCGTGCTCGTCACCCAGCGACTCCTGTTCCTCTGTCGTGTCAGAGCGCGTCCGGGCCGCGCTCACCGGTGCGGACCCGGACGGCCGTGTCGACGGGGATCGACCAGACCTTGCCGTCACCGATCTTGCCGGTACGGGCCGCCTTGACGACGACCTCGATGAGCTGTTCGGCGTCGTCGTCCTCGACCAGCACCTCGATGCGGATCTTGGGCACCAGGTCGACGGTGTACTCGGCGCCGCGGTAGACCTCGGTGTGGCCGCGCTGGCGGCCGTAGCCGCTGGCCTCGGTGACGGTGAGTCCGTGGATGCCGAAGGCCTGGAGGGCCTCCTTGATCTCGTCGAGCCGGTGCGGCTTCACGACGGCGGTGATGAGCTTCATGCGTCCACCTTCTTGCTTGCGGCCTGTGCGGTGGCTCCGGGGGCGGTTGCCGGGACCGCGGTCCGGGCTGCGCCGCCGCCTGCCCCGCTGAAGTCGTATGCGGTCTCGGCGTGCTCGGCCTGGTCGATGCCGGCCACCTCGTCGTCCTCGGATACCCGCATGCCGATGGTCTTGTCCAGCAGGAAGGCGAGGATCGCGGAGACGATCAGGGAGTAGGCGAGGACGCCGAAGACGCCGGCGCACTGCTTCCAGAACTGGTCCAGGCCGCCGCCGTAGAAGAGGCCGGCCACGTCGGACTGGCCCTTGCCGGTGGCGAAGAAGCCGATGAGCAGGGAGCCGAGGATGCCGCCGACCAGGTGGACGCCGACGACGTCGAGCGAGTCGTCGTAGCCGAAGCGGTACTTCAGGCCGACCGCCATGGCGCACAGCACACCGGCGATGACGCCGATGGCGATGGCGCCGAGCGGGGAGACCGCGCCGCCGGAGGGGGTGATGGCGACCAGGCCGGCGACGGCGCCGGAGGCGGCGCCCAGGGTGGTGAACGCGCCGTGGCGGATCTTCTCGTAGGCGAGCCAGCCGAGGACGGCGGCGCCGGTGGCGACCTGGGTGTTGACGAACATCAGCGCGCCGACGCCGTCGTCGTTGCCGAGCCAGGAGCCGGCGTTGAAGCCGAACCAGCCGAACCACAGCAGGGCCGCGCCGAGCATGACCAGCGGCAGGCTGTGCGGGCGCATCGGGTCCTTCTTGAAGCCGACCCGCTTGCCGATGACGAGGATCACGCCGAGCGCCGCCGCACCCGCGTTGATGTGCACCGCCGTGCCGCCGGCGAAGTCGATCACGCCGAGTTCGAAGGCCCAGCCGCCGGTGCCCCAGACCCAGTGGGCGACCGGGAAGTAGACGATCGTGACCCACAGGGCGATGAACAGCGCCCAGGCGGTGAACTTCACGCGGTCCGCGAGGGCGCCGCTGATCAGGGCGGGCGTGATGATCGCGAACATGAGCTGGAAGACGAGGAAGACGAAGACCGGGATCGTGTAGCCGTCCCAGAGTTCGGTCAGGCCGATGTTGCTCAGGCCCAGCCAGTCGGAGTTCCAGCCGACGAGGCTCGCGGAGTCCGTGCCGAACGCCATGGAGAAGCCGTACAGCACCCACAGGACGGTGACGATGCCGAGGCTGATGAAGCTCATCATCAGCATGTTCAGGGTGCTCTTGACCCGGACCATGCCCCCGTAGAAGAAGGCCAGACCCGGGGTCATGAGCATCACCAGGGCGGAACAGATGAGCATGAACCCTGTGTTGGCGGCAGAGAGCGTGGGCGCCTCTGCGGCAAGGGTGATGGCTGGTGCCATCGGCGTCTCCTCGTCGTTGGTACGGCCCCGTGCGGGCGAAGCCTGTGCGGCATGAGGGGTGGGCCGGTTATGCGCCAAGAGACTGGCGCAGCGCGGTTTCGGTGGAGGCCCCTCGTTGTTTCGCCGCCGTGACGAAGACACCGTGCGTGTTACGCGTGGATGAACTGCCTGTTCTCGCCCCGAGCGATCGTTATCGTGGCGCAACCTGTGCGGGCCGGCCGCGGCGGCGCTCCGTGGCCCTGGCCTGGGGGAGCCGAGTCGGGCAGTTCGGGAGGGCCGGCCGCGGCCGGGGTCGGTGGGTCTCAGACCGCCTCGGCGGTCTCCGGGAGTTCGATGGCGAGGCGTGCGGTGAGGTCGACGATCTCGGTCTGGTCGCCGAAGTCGCGTACGGCTGTGTCGACCGTCTTGCGGATGCGGGTGTTGACGCGTTCGGAGCGGACCTTCTTGGCCTTCGCCATGGCCTCGGTCAGCAGGGCGGCGCTCTGCTCGGGCTCGCGCCGCAGCAGGTGCACGGTGGCCATGCCGACCAGGTTCAGCGCGTACGACCGCTGGTAGTCGTCCTCGGCGGCGAACAGTTCCACGGCCCGGCGCATCAGCGGCTCGGCCAGTGAGGCGTAGGCGGGGCTGCGGCCGGCCATGTAGGCGAGGTCGCGGAAGGAGTGGCTGTTCTCGCCGTACAGCTCGGCCTCGGAGAAGAAGCGGATCCAGTCGGGGTCCGGCTCGTCCCAGTCGGCGGCCTCGGCGAAGGTGTCCTCGGCCATCCGCACGGCCCGTTTGGTCCGGCCCGGCCGGCCCATGTTGGCGTAGGCGCGGGCCTCCATCGCATACAGCATGGCCTGGGTGCGCGGGCTCGCGCAGTCGCGGCTGCCGTACTGGGCGAGATGGACCAGTTCCAGCGCGTCGTCGGGCCGCCCCAGGTGGATCATCTGGCGGCTCATGCTGGAGAGGATGTACGAGCCGAGCGGCCGGTCGCCCGCCTCCTTGGCCGCGTGCAGGGCGAGGACGAAGTACTTCTGCGCGGTGGGCTGGAGCCCGACGTCGTACGACATCCAGCCGGCCAGTTCGGCGAGTTCGGCGGCGACCCCGAAGAGCCGGGAGCGGGTGGCGTCCGGCTGGGGTTCCTGGAGGAGGTCGGTCACCTCGTGCAACTGGCCGACGACCGCCTTGCGGCGCAGTCCGCCGCCGCACTGGGCGTCCCACCGCCGGAACATCACGGTGGTGGTCGCCAGCAGGTCCAGCTCGGCCCGGGAGAGGCGGCCGCGGGCCCGCGTGGCGGGCACCGGCCCGGCCGCCGCCGAGGAGCCCGCGGGGGCGGGCACGAGCCAGCGCTGCATGGGTTCGATGAGGGACGGGCCCGCGGAGAGGGCCAGTGAGGTGCCGAGGAAGCCGCGCCGCGCCAGCATCAGGTCGCTGCGCGAGAACTCGCTGAGCAGGGCCACGGTCTGCGGGTCCGTCCAGGGCAGGTCGACGCCGGTGGCGGACGGTGCGGGGCGGGAGGTGCGCAGACCGAGGTCCTCGACCGGGACGACGGCGCCGAAGCGCTCGGTGAACAGCTCCGACAGGATGCGGGGGATCGGCTCGCGCGGGTTCTCGCCGTCCAGCCAGCGCCGCACCCGGGAGGTGTCGGTGGAGATGTGGCCGGCGCCCAACTGGCGCGCGCGCCGGTTGACCTGGCGGGCCAGTTCACCCTTGGACCAGCCGCTTCGGGCGAACCAGGAGGTGAGCAGTTCGTTGGGGCGCTTGTCCGGGTGTGCCGGGTTGCCGGCGCTCGTCCCGCTACCGCCGTTGCCGCTCACTGGAACGCCCCCATCCCTGAACCATCCGTCGCCGAGTGCGCCAAGCCCTATCAGCATGCCGGGGGGCACGGCCGCCTGTCCGCTGGTTCACACCCTTCGAACGGAACGACGAGTTGCCTCCGGCATACCCGCGGGTGCGTGCACCCCGGGCTCTGTTCACACAAAGTAACCGAATGATCACCCGTGCGGCCATGGCGGACACGCAAACGCCACCATTCGCCACCCCTTCGAATGAACGCACGGTGGCCGGGTCGCGATTCACTTGACACCGGTCACCCGCGAAGAGGTGCGGCGATGTACGCCGGGGCGCGGACTGCCTGCCGCACCACCCCCAGCGCTTCCAGGCGCCGTCTGAAACGCGCGGCAGTGGGGAGGGGGAACAGAGAGTCACGGAGCGGGTCCGCTTCGTGACCACCGGTGCGTCGGACCCGTTGGAGGGGGCATGGGCTTCACGATCGGCGGCAGTCGCGGCATCCGCGATCTCGGCATCCGCGATCTCAGGACCGGCGCGCGCCGCCGCGGTCGCTCGTCGGCGTGCACCGCGGTGGCCGAGTTCACCGGCCTGTGGGGGTGGGACGTGGTGCCGGGGGCGCGGGCCGCGTCGGGCGTCTGTTCCTGCGGACGTGTCGACTGCCCGGCGCCGGGCGCGCACCCGCTGGACTTCGCGCCGGAGGTGCCCGCGGGGTCGACGCTGGACGAGGTGAGCGAGGCGTGGGCCCGGTTCCCGGGCGCCTCGGTGATGCTGCCGGTCGGCCGGTCCTTCGACGTGATCGAGGTGGCCGGGTGTGCCGGGCGCCGGGCGCTGACCCGGCTGGAGCGCATGGGGGTGCCGGTCGGCCCGGTCGCGGTGACCCCGCAGGGACGCGCCCACTTCCTCGTCGCCGCGGGCACCGCCGCCGAACTGCCCCGGCTGCTGTACCGCATGGGCTGGGACGCGCCGTCCGCCCTGGACCTGCGCGGTCTCGGTCCGGGCACGCACGTCACGGCCCCGCCCTCGGACCGCGGCGGCCTCGGCCCGGTGCGCTGGCTGCGCCCGCCGGCCCTGGACTCGGCCACGAAGCCGCCGCAGGCCCGGCTCCTCCTGGGCACCCTGGCGTACGTGGCGCACCGGTCGCGGGCCTGAGCCCGAGGCCGTCGCCGTACAGGATTCCTGAGTTCCGGAACGCCGGAAGCGCCCGTCCCCCAGGGGAGCGGGCGCTTCCGCGCGTGCGGGCGGGACCGGTTCAGTCACCGATCGGCTCAGTCACCGATCAGCGCGTCCACGAACGCCTCCGGCTCGAACGGCGCCAGGTCGTCGGCGCCCTCGCCCAGACCGATCAGCTTGACCGGTACGCCCAGCTCACGCTGGACGGCGATCACGATGCCGCCCTTGGCCGTGCCGTCCAGCTTGGTGAGCACGATGCCGGTGATGTCGACGACCTCGGCGAAGACCCGGGCCTGGATCAGTCCGTTCTGACCGGTGGTGGCGTCGAGCACGAGCAGCACCTCGTCCAGCGGGGCGTGCTTCTCCACGACGCGCTTGACCTTGCCCAGCTCGTCCATGAGGCCGGTCTTGGTGTGCAGGCGGCCGGCGGTGTCGATGAGGACGACGTCCGCGCCGATCTCCTTGCCCTCCTTGACCGCGTCGAAGGCGACGGAGGCCGGGTCGCCGCCCTCCGGGCCGCGCACGGTGTGGGCGCCGACCCGCTCGGCCCAGGTCTGGAGCTGGTCCGCAGCGGCGGCGCGGAAGGTGTCGGCGGCGCCCAGGACGACGCTGCGGCCGTCGGCCACCAGGACGCGGGCCAGCTTGCCGGTGGTGGTGGTCTTGCCGGTGCCGTTGACGCCGACGACCATCACGATGCCGGGCTTGCGCTGGGCGGGCTCGGTCTTGACCTCGCGGTCCATCCCGGGGTCGAGGAGGGCGATCAGCTCCTCGCGCAGCAGTCCGCGCAGTTCGTCGTGGGTGCGGGTGCCGAGCACCCGGACGCGCTCGCGGAGCCGCTCCACCAGCACCTGGGTGGGCTGCACCCCGACGTCGGCGGTCAGCAGGGTGTCCTCGATCTCCTCCCAGGTGTCCTCGTCGAGGTGCTCACGGGACAGCAGCGTGAGCAGCCCCTTGCCGAGGGCGTTCTGCGAGCGGGACAGGCGGG
This sequence comes from Streptomyces ziwulingensis, assembly GCF_039542605.1. Lineage (NCBI taxonomy): Bacteria > Bacillati > Actinomycetota > Actinomycetes > Kitasatosporales > Streptomycetaceae > Streptomyces > Streptomyces ziwulingensis. The sequence goes on along the minus strand of NZ_BAABIG010000041.1, from coordinate 40,056 downwards.
AACGGAGCCGGACCAGACGGCCGGCGGTGGGCTCGGGGACCTCCAGTCGGGGGATCTCCAGCTCGTCGACGACGGGCGGTTCCCCGAGGGTGGCGGTACCGCCGTCCGGGAGGTCGACCTCCTCTATCGTCCGGCGCGGCTCGTCGCGCGGCGTCTCGGCGTCGTCGCCGACGTGCGGCTCGGCCGGAGGGGCGGTGAGGTCGGGTGCGGCGGGGGGCGGCTTCGGCAGCGGCTTCTTGCGCCGGCTGCCGACGACCAGCCCGCCGATCGCGCCGATCACGACCACGGCGATGACTACAGCAAGGATGACGATTTCCATAACCCGTCCAGTATCAGTCATCGGCTCGTCGCACAGCCCGCTCAGGACTTCCCGTCCCGTCTTTCTTCGCCGGTACCGCCACCCCGTCCGGTACCGGCGGTACCGCCACCCGTCCGGTTTCGCCGGTACCGGCGCTCCCGTCCGGTGCGCCGGAACCGCCGCCGCCCCCGTCCGGTGGTGACCGGACGGGGGCGGCGGGACGACACGGGGAGAGGGGCAGCGGGGGATGAGCTCCTCCCCCCGGGCTTTCGGGGGCCTCCCGGTGAGGGGAGGGGGCGCGGGCGGGGTCAGCCCATCTCCTCCAGCGCCTTGCCCTTCGTCTCCTTGACGAACTTCAGGACGAACGGGATGGAGAGCGCGGCGAAGATCGTGTAGATCACGTAGGTGCCGGAGAGGTTCCAGTCGGCCAGCGACGGGAAGCTCGCGGTGATGGCCCAGTTGGCGATCCACTGCGCGGAGGCGGCCACGCCCAGGGCGGCGGCGCGGAGCCGGTTCGGGAACATCTCGCCGAGGAAGACCCAGACGACGACACCCCAGGACAGGGCGAAGAAGAGGACGAAGACGTGGGCGGCGATCAGGGCGACCCAGCCCTGGGTGGCCGGGAGCTTGCCGTCGACCAGGTGGGCGGAGAAGGCCCAGGCCTCCAGCGCCAGGCCGACGACCATGCCGACCGAGCCGATGAGGGCGAGCGGCTTGCGCCCGACGCGGTCCACGAAGATCATCGCGATCACGGTGCCGACGATGTTGATGATCGACGTCGTGAAGGAGTAGAAGAACGACTCCGAGGGGTCGACGCCGACCGACTGCCACAGCGTCGAGGAGTAGTAGAACGCGACGTTGATGCCGACGAACTGCTGGAAGACCGAGAGGCCGATACCGATCCAGACGATCGGCAGGAAGAAGAAGCGGCCGCCGAGCAGGTCCTTGAAGCTGGACTTCTCCTCGCGGTGCATCCCGGTCTCGATCTCGGTGACGCGGGCGTCGAGGTCGATCTTGTCGCCCTCGACCTCTTCGAGGATCTTGCGGGCGCGCTCGTGCTTGCCGACCGAGATCAGGAAGCGGGGGGACTCGGGGATGGCGAAGGACAGCAGCCCGTAGAGGATGGCCGGGACCACCATGACGCCGAGCATGACCTGCCAGGCCTCCAGGCCCATCAGCTTGCCGCGCTGGTCGCCGCCCGCGGCGTTCAGCAGGCCCCAGTTGACGAGCTGCGACACGGCGATGCCGATGACGATGGCGGCCTGCTGGAAGGAGCCGAGCCGGCCGCGGTAGGCGGGCGGGGAGACCTCGGCGATGTAGGCCGGGCCGATCACCGAGGCCATGCCGATGGCGAAGCCGCCGACGACGCGCCAGATGGCGAGGTCCCACAGCGCGAAGGGCAGGGCCGAGCCGACGGCGCTGATGGTGAAGAGGACGGCGGAGATCTGCATGCAGCGGATACGGCCGATGCGGTCGGCGATGCGGCCGGCGGTGGCGGCGCCGATGGCGCAGCCGATCAGCGCGATGGCGATGACCTGGGCCAGTACCGCTGAGCCGACGTCGTAACGGTCCCGGATGGCCTCGACGGCGCCGTTGATCACGGAGCTGTCGTAGCCGAAGAGGAAGCCGCCCATCGCGGCCGCCGCCGCGATGAAGATGACGTGCCCGAGATGATCGGGATGAGCCGTTCTGGCTCCTGAATTTGCCGCAGTGCTGGTCACGTGTACTCCTCGGGCCACCGGCAACGCCGCCGGGGTGGATCGCCTTCGAGGTCCGACTGAGGTACCTGAAGGTAAAAGCAACGTTGCAGAGACTATGCCTTCAAGTTTCGAAGTCAAGAGGGCGAGTGGTGTGAGCTTCCAGACGTTGTGGGCCGGTACGGGTAGAAAATCGGCGGGAAGTGAGGAACAACAGTGTTCAAGACTTGAAGCCTTGATGTTGTTCTCGCGAGGAAACCGCAGGTGCGGGACGGACTACCGCAGGCGCTGGCTGATGACCTTGGAGACCCCGTCGCCCTGCATGGACACGCCGTACAGGGCGTCCGCGATCTCCATGGTCCGCTTCTGGTGCGTTATCACGATCAACTGGGACGCCTCCTGCAGCTCCTGCATGATCCGGATCAGCCGTCGCAGGTTGGTGTCGTCGAGCGCCGCCTCCACCTCGTCCATGACGTAGAACGGGCTGGGCCGCGCCTTGAAGATCGACACCAGCAGCGCCACGGCGGTCAGCGACCGCTCCCCGCCGGAGAGCAGCGACAGCCGCTTGACCTTCTTGCCCGGCGGCCTGGCCTCCACGTCGATGCCGGTGGTGAGCATGTGGCCGGGGTCGGTCAGCACCAGCCGGCCCTCGCCGCCGGGGAAGAGGCGGCCGAACACGCCCTCGAACTCGCGGGCGGTGTCCCGGTAGGCCTCGGTGAAGACCTGCTCGACGCGCTCGTCGACCTCCCTGACCACCTGGAGCAGGTCGGTACGGGTCTTCTTCAGGTCCTCCAACTGCTCGCCGAGGAACTGATGCCGCTCCTCCAGCGCCGCGAACTCCTCCAGCGCCAGCGGATTGACCTTGCCGAGCTGCTGGTAGGCGCGCTCGGCGTCCTTCAGCCGCTTCTCCTGCTCGGCCCGCGCGAAGGGCCTGGGCCGGTTGCGCGGGTGGTCCGGATCGTCGGGGAGTTCCTCACCCTGGGCGGGGGGCGAGGGCGGCACGAGCTGGTGGGGGCCGTACTCACCCACGAGTCCCTCCGGTTCCACACCGAGTTCCTCCAGCGCCTTGGCCTCCAGCTGCTCGATCCGCAGCCTCTTCTCGGCGCCGAGTACCTCGCCGCGGTGGACCGAATCAGTCAGCTTGTCCAGTTCACTCTTCAGGCCCCGTCCCGCGGTGCGCGCCGCGGCCAGTTCCTGTTCCCGCCGGGCCCTGGCCGCCTCGGCGGCGCCGCGTTCCCGGTCGGCGCGGGTGAGCGAGACCTCGACGTGCGCCAGCAACCGGCGGGCTCCGGCGGCGACGGCCCCGGCGACGGCCGCCTCGTGGCGCAGCCGGGCCCGCCGCTGTTCGCCGCGCGCGCGTGCCTCGCGTTCGGTGCGGGCGGCGCGGTCCAGCGACTCGGCCCGTCCGGCCAGCCCCTTGACCCGCTCCTCGTGGGTACGGGCCTGGAGGCGGGCCTCCATCTCGGTCTGCCGGGCGTTGGCGCCGTCGGCGGCGAGCCGGTCGCGCCGGGCGTGGTCCGGTTCCTCGTCCAGGGGCGTCTCCTCGGCGACGGCGAGCCGCTCGGCGAGTTCCTCGGCGTCCGTCAGCGCCCTCTCCAGCGCCTCCTCGGCCCGGGCCGCCGCGGCCGCGGAACGCTCCGCCTCGCCGGCCGCGCCCCGCGCCTGCCCGGCGAGCCGCCCGAGCCGCTGGGCGACGGCCGACCGCTCCCGGTCGGCGGCTCGGCCGCGCGCCCCCAGCTCCGCCACGAGCGCGGCGCACTCCCGGCGCCGCTCACCGGCCGCGTCCTGCGCCGCCGCCAGCTCCTCGCACCGCACGTCCAGCTCGGCGAGCGCCGCGGCGGCCTCGTCCACGGACGCCCGCACCTCGATCAGGCTGGGCGCCCCCGCCGATCCGCCCTGCGCGAAGTGCGCGCCCAGCAGGTCGCCCTCGGCGGTGACGGCGGTCAGCCCGGGCCGCGCGTAGACCAGCTCCTCGGCGTCCTCAAGGGTGGCGACGACGACGATCCCGCGCAGCAGCCGCCGTACGGCGGGCATCAGCGCGTCCGGCCCGCGCACCAGGTCGGCGGCGTACGGCGGCCCGTCCCCGCGGGGCTCGGGGGTGACGTCGTCGGCGGCGCCGGCGAGCAGCAGCGCGGCCCGGCCGGCGTCCTGCTTGCGCAGCAGGCGCAGGGCGTCGGCGGCGGCGGACGGGGAGGCCACGGCGAGCGCGTCGGCCGCGGCGCCGAAGGCGGCGGCGAGCGCGGTCTCGTGGCCGGGCACCACGGTGAGCAGCCCGGCGGCCGGTCCGAGCAGGCCGGAGAGACCGTCCCGTGCGGCGAGGAGCGCGCCGGTGCCGTCCTTGCGGCGCAGGCCCAGGGCCAGCGCGTCGTGCCGGGCCCGGGTCGCGGCGCGGCTGCGCTCGGCGGCGGTGGCCGCCTCGCGGGCGGCGGTGAGCGCGGCCTCGGCCTCGGCGAGCCGCCGTCCGGCCGCCTCGTGCTGTGCGGTGACGTCCCGGTTCCCGGCGTCGAGGCCGTCGACCTCGGCCTGGAGCGTCTCGTACTCCTCCTGGGCCGCGGCGGCGCGTTCCCCGGACTCGTCCCGGGCGGTGGCCAGCCGTTCGATCTCGGCCCGGGCGGCGGCGGCGCGCGAGCGGGCGGCGCCCACCTGGCCGCTGAGCCGGGCGAGGCCCTCGCGGCGGTCGGCGAGCGCCCGCGCGGCGTCCCGCAGGCGGCGTTCCTCGTCGGCCAGTTCGCGTTCCAGTTCGGCGCGGTGGGCGACGGTGTCCTCCAGGGCGTACCGGGCCGCCTCCAGGGCGGTCGCCAGTTCGGCCTCCTGTTCGCGGACGCGGGCGGCCTCGCGCTGCAGGTCCTCCGGGTCGCGGCCGCGCCGCTCCTCGGGGGGCGCCGAGGTGGCGCTCGTCACCCGCGCGTCGGCGAGCGAGACGGTGCCGCGCACCCGTTCGGCGAGCTGGGACAGTTCGTACCAGGTCTGCTGGGCGAGGGTCAGCCGCGGGACGAGCCGGCGGACCTCGTCCTCCAAGAGCGCCTCGCTGCGCAGGGCCTTGCCGAGTTCCCGCTCGGCGGCCTCCTTGCGTTCCTTCAGGGCGGCCTCGTCGGCGACCTCGGCCCGCAGCGCCTGGCGCAGTCGTACGAGGTCGTCGGCGAGGAGTCTGAGGCGGGCGTCGCGCAGGTCGGCCTGGATGACGGCGGCCCTGCGGGCCACCGCGGCCTGGCGGCCCAGCGGCTTGAGCTGTCTGCGCAGTTCGTCGGTGAGGTCCTGCACCCGCGCGAGGTTGGCCCGCATCGCGTCGAGTTTGCGCAGCGCCTTCTCCTTGCGCTTGCGGTGCTTGAGGACGCCGGCCGCCTCCTCGATGAAGGCGCGGCGGCCCATCGGGTCGGCGTGCAGGACGGAGTCGAGCTGGCCCTGGCCGACGATGACGTGCATCTCGCGGCCGATGCCGGAGTCGGAGAGGAGTTCCTGGATGTCCAGCAGCCGGCAGGTGTCGCCGTTGATCTGGTACTCGCTGCCGCCGTTGCGGAACATGATCCGGGTCAGGGTGACCTCGGCGTACTCGATGGGCAGCGCGCCGTCGGAGTTGTCGATGGTGAGGGAGACCTCGGCCCGGCCGAGCGGCGGGCGGCCGGTGGTGCCGGCGAAGATCACGTCCTCCATCTTGCCGCCGCGCAGCGACTTGGCGCCCTGTTCGCCCATGACCCAGCTCAGCGCGTCCACGACATTGGACTTGCCCGAGCCGTTCGGACCGACGACGCAGGTGATGCCCGGCTCGAACCGGAGGGTGGTCGCCGAGGCGAACGACTTGAACCCGCGGAGGGTGAGGGCCTTCAGGTGCACGCCGCCGGACTCTACCCGCCGGGGATGTCTCACTCCATGAACGCCTGGACCCCCGCGGTTTCACCTCTGAACGCGCAGGGCACATCAGACGTTAAAGAGAGTGAAAGGATGCGCGGGGGATTAACGGGCGCGGGGTGCGGACCGTGCCGACCGGTGGACCGGGCAAGAAAGAAGGGACGCCGAAGCGTCCCTTGCAACTCTGAGCAACCGAGCGGACAGCCCGAACTCTGCTCGTGCGGTAACTGAGCAGTGATCAGGTGAGCGCAGGCTCCGCCTGGTGTGCGTCAACGCTCTCCATGCTCTCCATCTCCATGATCCTGTCGTGAGAAGCGGCAGCCGCCAACGCGTCGTTCTCCGCCTGGATTCGCCCGAGCTCGGACTCCAGGTCCTGGACGCGCTGCTGGAGCCGTCGCATCTCGGCGAGGAGTCGAGGGTCGGAGCCGCCGACGTAACCGAGAAGCGCCTTTGCCATGATGGATGGTCCTCCACAATGAGTGACCGACCGACCGATGCGGTGTGGGTCGTGAGGGATTCGCACCCGCGTTGCTTGGCATTTCGGTGTTCTTGCCTGCCGTTCAACCATGCCAAACAGCTAAGGTGCGCGGGGCTTTCAGAGTCTCACCAAAAAGTTTGACGGTCAACACGATCACGCCCCGTATCGGCGGACGGCCCGGGGCACACGGCCTGGAAACGGCTGCGCGGCGACTCCTGCGGGCCCCTCGGGGCGTGGCGATCACTATGCCGTGGGGAGCCTGCCACGACAACCCCACGTTGGCAACCACCTGCTCGTTTCCCGTCCGGCCGCCTCCTGGCGGCTCGCCCGCGCCACCCTTCCGGCGGAGCTTTCGGCGTCCTCGGTCAGCGGATGGCGAAGCCCTCGTAGCCGCCGCGGGGTGTGTCCCAGATCTCGGTGACGCCGTCCACCGTGCCGGGCGTGTCGGCGCCGCGGAGCCAGTCGAGGAGATCTTCGCAGCGTTTCCGGGGGCCCTCGGCGACCACCTGGACGCGTCCGTCGCCCAGATTGAGAGCAAAGCCACTCAGGTCGCCCAGTTCCAGCGCCCGCGCCCGGGTGAACCAGCGGAAACCCACACCCTGGACACGTCCGCGCACCCAGGCGACCAGCCGTACGTCGTCGCTCATGGCTGCAACCTAACCGGCCAATGTCCTTGGGGTCACACCCTCCCGCGCCGCCATGCGGTACCGTCCCGACGCATCTGCCTCTCATATGAAACTCACTCGATGGTGTGGGTTTGGTGTTGATCGCGAGGAAGAGTCGACTCGTCAGGACGAGGAAGGCCAGGACATGGGACGCCACCGACGCTCCGCCGCCGGCCGCGCCGCCGCGGGGAGCCGCCCCGCCACGGGAGACCGTCCCGTCACGGGAGACCGTCCCGTCATGGGGGACCGTCCCGTCATGGGGATCGCGCCCTATCTGAACCCCGACGCCTGTCCCGAGGCGTACGCCGAGGAACGCGCCAGGAGCGACGCCTACCTGTTCGGCCCGGACGGCTCGGCTCTGTTCGGCCCGGACGGCTCCGCCGGGGGACTGCCGCCCGCGGCCCGTACGGTCGCCTTCCCCGGTGACGGCTTCGCCCCGGACGAGGGGCCGCGCCGCCCCGGCGGCCGTCGCCGCCGGAAGAAGAAGGCGGCCACCCCGGTCCGTACGGGCCTGCTCGGCGTCTCGGCCGCCGTGGCCATCGGCACCATCGCGGTGGCGACCGGTGCCGTGCCCGGCCTCGGCGGCCTGCGGATAGGCGGCGGCGACGACGGCAGCGGCAGCGTGCAGTCGGCGGACTCCCCGGGCACCTCCCACGGCAACGTCCCCGGCGAGCAGGGCGGCTCCTCGGGCAGCGTCGGGGGCGCGGACGACTCCGCCGCCACCGCTCCCGGCGCCGGCCGTACGGCCGCGCCCTCCTCCCCCGCCGCCGGCGCGAAGAAGCCCTCGGCCCCGGCGTCGTCCGCTCCGCCCGCGTCGGCGCCGACGGCCGAGAAGCCGGCGGCCACTCCCGCCGAGAAGGCGGAGCCCACCCCGTCCCGGACCGCCACCGAGGAGCCGGAAGGGCAGGCCGACGAGTCCGCGAGCGTCTCGCGCCGGGCCGCCGCCGAGGCCGAGGTGGTGCGACTGGTCAACGCGGAGCGGGCCAAGGTCGGGTGCACCCCGGTCGACGCGAGCGACGCGCTGAGCGGCCTGGCCGAGCGGTTCAGCGCGGCCATGGCCGCGCTGGGCTTCTTCGACCACACCGACCCGGCCGGCGCGACGCCGTGGGACCGGGCCGAGCAGGCCGGCATCTCCAACCTCGGCGGGGAGAACATAGCCCGCGGCCAGGCCGACGCCCAGTCCGTGATGGACGCCTGGATGGACAGTCCGGGCCACCGCGCCAACATCCTGAACTGCGACTTCACGTCACTGGGCGTCGGCGTGCACTTCGGTTCCGGCGGCCCGTGGTGGACGCAGAACTTCGGTTACTGAAGCCCCGCCCGTGCTCACGTACGCTGGGCGTATGTCGACCACGCAGGAGCGCACGGAGGAGCGGGACCTCCCGTACGACGTGTTCTCCCGGGCCTGTCCGTCCCGTTCCACGCTGGAGCATGTCACCGGCCGCTGGGGCGCGCTCACCCTCGGGGCGCTGCACCGCGGTCCGGCCCGGTTCAACGAGCTGCGGCGCCGCGTGGACGGTGTCAGCGAGAAGATGCTCGCCCAGACGCTGCACGCGCTGGAGCGTGACGGACTGGTGCACCGCGAGGCCCAGCCGACCAATCCGCCCCGCGTCGACTACGAACTGACTCCGCTCGGCCACGAGGTGGCCGCCCGGCTCCTCGCCCTCATCGAGTGCCTCGAAGGCCGCATGGACGAGGTCCTGACGGCCCGGGAGCACTACGACGAACGGGCGGTCCGGGCGCCCGGCGCTCCCCTCACACCGTGAGTCGCGGCGGGCGCTGGCACTTCGGGCAGAAGTAGCTGGAGCGGTTCATCCACGGGCGGCGGCGCATCGGGGTGGCGCAGCGGCGGCAGGGCTCGCCCTCGCGGCCGTAGGCGTCCAGTGAGCGGTCGAAGTAGCCGGACTCGCCGTTGACGTTGACGTACAGGCTGTCGAAGCTGGTGCCGCCGACCGCGAGGGCGGCGTTCATCACGTCCCGGACGTGGCCGAGGAGTTCCGCGGTGCGGGGGCGGGTGAGGGTCGCCGTCGGGCGGTCGTAGTGCAGGCGGGAGCGCCACAGCGCCTCGTCCGCGTAGATGTTGCCGACGCCGCTGAGCAGGGACTGGTCGAGCAGGGCCCGTTTGATGGTGGTGCGTTTGCGGCGCAGGGCGGTGTGGAACGCCTCGTCGTCGAAGAGCGGGTCGAGGGGGTCGCGGGCGATGTGCGCGATGACGTCGGGCAGGCCGTCCTCGCCGGTGTCGTGCAGCGACAGGCCGCCGAAGGTCCGCTGGTCGACGAAGCGCAGTTCGGTGCCCTGGACGTCGGCGAACCGGACGCGGACGCGCAGGTGCTTCTCGGCCGGGGCCTGGTGCGGCTGGACGAGGAGCTGGCCGCTCATGCCGAGGTGGGCCAGGACCGCCTGGCCGCTGTCCGCGAGCGGCAGCCACAGGTACTTGCCGCGGCGGCTCGGCACGCCGAAGCGGTGCCCTTCGAGACGGTGGGCGAAATCGTCGGCACCGGCGAGGTGGCGGCGTACCGCGCGGGGGTGCAGCACCTCGGCGTCGGCGACGGTCCGGTGGGCGATCCACCGCTCCAGGCCGCGCCGGACGACCTCGACCTCGGGCAACTCGGGCATGCGCTCCCCCACTGCGGGACGGTAGGACGGCCGAGCGCCCGGCCCCGGTGCCGGGGTCGGGCGCTCGGGCGCGCTGTCGTGAAGCGGGTCAGGCGGAGGCCGACGGGACGTCGGCGGTCTCCGTGGCGGCCGGTTCGGCCACCGCGGTCTCCGGGGCGGCCGGTTCGGCCGCCGCTGCGGCGCGCTCGTCCGCCGCGGTCCGGATGGACCGCCACGCGGATTCCGCGGCCTGCTGCTCCGCTTCCTTCTTGCTGCGGCCGGTGCCGGTGCCGTACGAGACGCCTCCGACGCGGGCGGCAGCGGTGAAGGTCTTCTCATGGTCGGGGCCGGTCTCCGTGACCAGGTACTCGGGGACACCGAGCCCTTCGGTCGCGGTCAGCTCCTGGAGACTGGTCTTCCAGTCCAGGCCGGCACCGAGGTTGGAGGACTTTTCGATCAGGGGGTCGAACAGACGGTGCACCAGCTCCGCCGCCGCGTTCAGTCCCTGGTCGAGATAGACCGCGCCGATCACCGCTTCAAGGGTGTCGGCGAGGATGGATGCCTTGTCCCGGCCGCCCGTGCCCTCTTCACCGCGGCCGAGCCGGATGAAGGAGCCCAGTTCCAGCCCGCGGCCGACCTCCGCCAGCGCGCGCGAGTTGACCACCGCGGCCCGCAACTTGGCCAGTTGGCCTTCGGGCAGGTCGGGGTGGGTGGTGTACAGCGTGTCGGTGACGACGAGACCGAGCACGGAGTCCCCGAGGAACTCCAGCCGCTCGTTCGTCGGCAGACCGCCGTTCTCGTACGCGAAGGAACGGTGGGTCAGCGCGCGCACCAGAAGGGCGGACTCGAGCTGGTACCCGAGCCGCCCTTCCAGAAGCGTGTGGGACGAGGCCTGGTGCTCCGCAGAGTTTTTCTTCGGCGTGGACACTGTGCCTCTCACCAGCCGCTCAGACCTCGAGGACCTGGCGCTTGTTGTAAGTGCCGCAAGACGGGCACGCGATGTGCTGCAGCTTGGGCTCGTGGCAGCGCTCACACGCAACCAGGTTGGGGACCGCAGCCTTCCACTGCGACCGGCGGTGGCGCGTGTTGCTGCGCGACATCTTCCGCTTCGGAACAGCCACGGCTACTTCTCCTGCTTCTCGTCGGCGCGTGCTGACTGGGGCGCGCCGCCGCTCATCTCGTCCTTCTCGCCGTCTCCGAGTGAACCGGCGAGTCCCTGCAAAGCCGCCCAACGGATGTCGACGGCGTCATGCTGGTGGTCCGGGTCGTCCGACAGACGTGCTCCGCACTGGGAACACAGGCCCTGGCAGTCTTCCTGGCACACCGGCTGCATCGGCAGTGCGAGCACCACCGCATCACGCAGCACTGTTTCGAGGTCGATCAAGCCGTCCTCGACGAAAAGCATGTCCTCGTCGTCCTCGGCGTCGTCGGCCGGTTCCGCTTTCACACGGCCCCGGTCGTCGGCGTCAGGGTACGAGAACATCTCCTGGAAATCCGTGTCGAGCGCGAGCTCGACCGGCTCCAGACACCTTACGCACTCCCCCCGGGCCGTCGCACGGGCGGTACCCGTGACGAGCACACCGTCCATGACCGACTCGAGCCGCAGCTCCAGCTCCACCGGGGTGCCTTCCGGCACTCCGATGACCCCCCGCAGACCGAGGTCCTTGGGAGCGTCGACCGTGCGGGTCAGGCGCTGCTGCGCACCAGGACGCCGTCCCAGCTCGTGAGTGTCGAGCACGAGGGGATTGCGGTGGTCGAGGCGCGCGTTCAGAACCATTCCTGCTTTCGGTCTCCGGGCTGAGGGGATGCCGCCCCGTGGTGTTCCGGGCAGCGGGGATCGCGGACGTACACGCGACCGAAGAACCAGGATACTGGACCATTCGCTTTCGGCCCAATCCGGTACTCGGAGACCCCCGGGGCCGGGCAGCCGGACCCTCGCCGGCCGCCGGGTCCCTACAGGCCGCGGCCCTGTTCGTACGCCCTGAGCTGCTCGGCGCTGATCATGCCGGTGTCGAAGAGGCTGGTTTCGTCGAGCGCCTGCGGCTGCTGGTGGTGCTGCTCCTGCTGGTGGTGCTGCTGCTGGTGGTGCTGCTGAGGCTCGCCGTAGCCCTGCTGGGCCTGCTGCGGGTCGTACGCCGGCTGCTGGGTGTCGTAGCCCTGGTAGCCGCCCGGCGCCGGGACGTAGCCGGAGGCGGCGTCGTAGGGGTCGGCCTGCGGGTAGCCGTACGGGTCCTGCTGGTCGCCGTAGGTCTGCCGGTACCCGCCGTAGGGGTCCGGCTGCTGCTGCGGGTAGCCGTAGACGTCCTGGTCGGCCGGTGCGGCCTGGGCCGCCGCGGGCTGCTGCGGGGCCTCGTACTCCCGCTGCCGGGGCTGTTCGGCGGGGCCGTCGGTGAGGGCGGCCAGGTCGGCGAGGTAGTCGGCGTCGCTGGAGTGGCGGACCGTGGTGGGGTCGTCGGCCAGGGCGCCGAGGTCGTCGCTGGCGATGCGGCCGTGCAGCTTCTCGCGGCCCCGCCCGACGGCCTGCAGCGTCTTGGCGAGGACCGCCTCGAAGGCGCCCATCTTGGCGTCGACGTAGGCGTCCGCGTCGCGGCGCAGGGTCTCGGGGTCGTGGCTGCGCTCGGGGGCGTCGTCCTCTTCGGGGGCCGCGTAGCCGTCCTCGCCGGCGCCGGGCCCGGTGCCCAGCATCTTCTCGCGGCCCCGGCCGACCGAGCCGAGGGTCTTGGTGAGGACCACCTCGAAGTTGGCGAGCTTGGAGTCGACGTAGTCGTCGGCCTCGGCCCGGATCTCCTCGGCCTCCTGGCGGGCCTCGGTGACGATCCGGTCGGCCTCGGCCTGGGAGCGGCGGGCGACCTCGGTGTCGGAGATCAGGGAGCCGCGCTGGGCGTGCGCGCTCTCGATGATCCGGTCGGCCTCCTGGCGGGCCTGGGCGACCATCTGGTCGCGGTCGCCGATGACCTCCCGGGCCTGGGCGAGGGAGCCGGGCAGCTCGGCGCGCAGCTCCTCCAGCAGGGAGAGCAGTTCGGCGCGGTTGATCACGCACGAGGCCGACATGGGCATGGCGCGGGCGCCGGAGACCATCGTGACGATCTCGTCCAGCTTGTTCTGCACGTCCACCGTGTGCTCGCCACTCTCTGAAGCTGTGTTGGAGACGGACGGGACGACTGTACGACCCCGGGGCGGGCGCGGAACACCGGACGACGAGCCGTCCGCCGCACGGGCCGGGTCAGTCCCGCTTCAGCCGCCCGGCGAGTTTCTCCAGGACCAGCGGCGGCACCAGGTGGGAGACGTCGCCGCCCCAGGTCGCGACCTCTTTCACCAGGGAGGAGGAGAGGAAGCTGTAGGTGGGATTGGTCGGTATGAAGAGGGTCTCGACCCCCGAGAGGCCGTTGTTCATCTGGGCCATCTGCAGTTCGTAGTCGAAGTCGCTGACCGCGCGCAGGCCCTTGACGATGGAGGGGATGTCGCGCTGCTTGCAGAAGTCGACGAGCAGGCCGTGGAAGGACTCCACGCGGACGTTCCCGTACTCGGCGGTGACCTGGCGGATCAGGTCTATCCGCTCCTCGATCTCGAACAGGCCCTTCTTGGCCTGGTTGATCATCACCGCGACGTACACCTCGTCGTACAGCCTGGAGGCCCGGGCGATGATGTCGAGATGTCCGTTGGTGATCGGGTCGAACGACCCGGGACAGACGGCGCGGCGCACTGGCGATCCCTCGCTCTCGAGTCCGGTCATCGTGCGTCTTCGCACGTGGAGGCGGCGCGACCGTACCAAAACGTTCCCTCGCCGTAGCGACGGGCCCGGAGCGCTTCGAAACCCTCCGGCCAGCCGAACTCGCCGCCTCTGGTGCTGCGCTCCACGGTGACGAGAGCTTCGGCCGTGAGCCACCCCCCGGAGCGGAGTGTGAGCAGGATCTCCCGAAGATCGTCGTCCGGGACCGCGTACGGCGGATCGAGAAAGACCAGGTCGTACGGTGCCGGGGGGGTCTCCTGGATGATCTGCCGGGCCTTGCCCGCCCTGACCTCGGCGCCCGGCAGGCCGAGACTCCTCACGTTCTCCCGGACGGTGCGGACGGCTTTGGCGTCCGCCTCCACGAGGAGGGTGTGACCGGCGCCCCGGGAGAGCGCCTCCAGGCCGACGGCGCCGGAGCCGGCGTACAGGTCGAGGACGCGCTCGCCGTCCAGCGGGGCGCCGAGGAGGGCCTGCCAGGTGGAGAAGAGGCCCTCGCGCGCACGGTCGGAGGTGGGCCGGGTGCCGGTCCCCGGCGGGACGGCGAGGCGGCGTCCGCCGGCCGTGCCGGCGATCACGCGGGTCATCTGTGGTCCTTGGTGGTGGGCGGCTGGGTCAAACTGTGGCTGGAGCGGACTGCGGCTGGAGCGGACTGTGGCTGGAGCGGACTGTGGCCGGGTTGTACCTGGCTCGGTCGTGAGCGGCCTCGCGTCTCAGTGTGGCTGGTCGCGCCCGCGCGGCGTCGGCCGCATAGCCCATACGGGCCCGCGCGCCCGAGCCCCCGACAGGCCGACGAACCGCCGAGCCCCGGGCCGCCGGGCCGCCGGGCCGCCGAGGCTTGGCGGCCGGGGCGCTCACCCCTTCTCCAGGTACTGTTCCCGCTCCTCGTCCAGCAAGGCCTCCAGGGCCGTGCGCAGGCCGGGCAGCCCGGTCAGCTCCGGGTCGGCCGCCACGATCGCCGCCGCCTCCTGCCGCGCCTCGGCGATGATCTCCTCGTCCTCGATGACGGCGAGCACCTTGAGGGAGGTGCGGGCGCCGGACTGGGCCTGGCCCAGGACGTCGCCCTCGCGGCGCTGTTCGAGGTCGATGCGGGACAGCTCGAAGCCGTCCAGGGTGGCGGCGACGGCGTTCAGGCGCTGGCGGGCGGCGCTCGCCTCCGGCATCTCGGTGACCAGCAGGCACAGGCCGGGGGCGGAACCGCGGCCCACCCGGCCGCGCAACTGGTGGAGCTGGGAGACGCCGAAGCGGTCGGCGTCCATGATCACCATCGCGGTGGCGTTGGGCACGTTGACCCCGACCTCGATGACGGTGGTGGCGACCAGCACGTCGGTCTCGCCGGCCGCGTAGCGGCGCATGACGGCGTCCTTGTCGTCGGGGTGCATCCGGCCGTGCAGGACCTCGACCCGCAGTCCGCTCAGCGGGCCCTTGGCGAGCTGGTCGGCGACGTCGAGGACGGCGAGCGGCGGGCGCTTGTCGGCCTCGGCGGCGCTCTCGGCGGGCGGTTTCTTCTTGCCGGCCTTCTTCGGGTCGTCCTCCTCGTCGCCGATGCGGGGGCAGACGACGTAGGCCTGGTGGCCGCCGGCCGCCTCCTCGCGGACCCGTTCCCAGGCGCGTTCCAGGAAGTGCGGCTTGTCGGCGGCCGGGACGACATGGCTGGCGATCGGTGAACGCCCCGCCGGGAGCTGGTCCAGGACGGAGGTCTCCAGGTCGCCGAAGACGGTCATGGCGACCGTGCGCGGGATCGGGGTGGCGGTCATCACCAGCAGGTGCGGGGGCTGCTTGCCCTTGCCGCGCAGGGCGTCGCGCTGCTCCACACCGAAGCGGTGCTGCTCGTCCACGACGACCAGGCCGAGGTCGTGGAAGCGCACCTTGTCCTCGATCAGGGCGTGGGTGCCGATGACGATGCCGGCCTCGCCGGTGGCCAGGTCGAGCATGGCGTGACGGCGGGCGGCGGTACCCATCGAACCGGTCAGCAGCACCACCTTGGTGGCGTGCTCGGCCCCGCCGAGCGTCCCGCCCTCGGCCAGCTCCCCCATCATCTCCACGATCGACCGGTGGTGCTGCTGGGCGAGCACCTCGGTGGGCGCCAGCATCGCGGCCTGTCCCCCGGCGTCGACCACGGCGAGCATGGCGCGCAGGGCGACCATCGTCTTCCCGCTGCCGACCTCGCCCTGCAGCAGCCGGTGCATCGGGTGGTCGGTGGCGAGGTCGTCGAAGATCTCCGCGGAGACCTTCCGCTGGCCGTCGGTGAGAGTGAAGGGAAGGCGGTCGTCGAAGGCGGTGAGCAGGCCGTCGGCCAGGGGCCGGCGCGGAACGGCGGGGAGCTGGGTCTCGGCGTGCCGGCGGCGGGCCAGGGCCACCTGGAGGACGAACGCCTCGTCCCACTTCAGGCGGGCGCGGGCGGCGGCGATGTCGGCCTGCGTCTGCGGGCGGTGGATCTTGAGCAGGGCCTCGGGGAGGGAGACCAGGCCGCGGCCCTCGCGCAGGGAGCCGGGGAGGGGGTCGACGGCCTCCTGCGCGGCGGGCAGTACCGTCTGGACGGCCTTGCCCAGCTTCCAGGACTCCATCTTGGCGGTGGCCGGGTAGAGGGGGATGAGGGCGCCGGCCCAGCTCTCCACCGCCTCCTCGCCGTCACCGTCACCATCGCCGTCGTCGCCGCCTCCGCGCAGCAACTCGTACGCGGGATGGGCCAGTTGAAGCCGACGGTTGAAGACGGAGACCTTGCCGGAGAACATCGCGCGGGTGCCCGGCAGCAGGTCCTTGTGGGGTTTGTGGACGCCGTTGCCGAAGAAGACGAGCTGGAGCCGTCCGCTGCCGTCGGTGATGGTCACCTCCAGGCGCTGGCCCTTGCCGCGCGGGGCCTTGGCGGAGGCGAACGTGTGCAGCCGGGCGTCGGCGACCTGGGCGACCACCGTGGCGTGCTCGTCCATGGGGAGGTCGGCGAGGTGGGTGAGCTGGCCGCGCTCCTCGTATCTGCGGGGGTAGTGGTGCAGGAGGTCGCCGACGGTGTGCAGGCCGAGGTGCTCGGCCATCACCTTCGCGGTGGCGGGGCCGAGCACCGACTTCAGCGGCTGTCGCAGTGGTTCAGGCAGTCCGGACACGAGATCCATTGCACACCACGGCACTGACATCGCCGCGCACCAGGGCGGAAACACCTGGCCGGACGGGTGGCCCGAGCTACGGGCGGGACATCCGGGCGGGGGCCCGAGCCGCCGGCAGGACGGCCGGCCGTCCGCTCACTCCACGCCGATCAGCAGGGGTGCGCCCTGCCGGCCGCCGCTGTACACCACCGTGTCGACGGCCAGGTACGTCTTCCGGACGCGTGCCTGGAGGTGGTCGGCGACGGTGTCGGGGGCCTCGTCGCCGAGGACGAGGGTGACGAGTTCGCCGCCGGCGGCGAGCATGCGGCCGAGGACGGTCTCGGCGACCGCGGTGACGTCCGAGCCGATCACCGCCACGTCGCCGTCCACGAGGCCGAGGACGTCACCGGCCTGGCAGATGCCGGCCGTGGTCCACGACTGGCGTTCGGCGACCGCGACCTCGGCGTAACGGGTGGCGCCGGCCGCGGAGGTCATCGCCACCACGTCCTCGTCGAAGCGCCGCTCGGGCTCGTGGACGGCGAGCGCCGCGAGGCCCTGGACCGCGGAGCGCGTCGGGATGAGGGCGACCCGCACGCCCGCCGTCCGGGCCTGCTCGGCCGCCGCGGCGGCGGTGTGCCGCAGTTCGGCGTCGTTCGGCAGCAGTACCACCTCCCGCGCGTGCGCACGGCGTACCGCCTCGACCAGCTCGCCGCTGGCGGGCGGCTCCCCGGGGCGGGCGAGCACGGCGATCGCGCCCGCCCGCGCGTACAGCCCGGCCAGTCCCTCGCCGGGCACGACGGCCACCACGGCCCGCTGGGCCCGCTCCCGGGGCGGGCGCCCGGCACCGGTGGTGTGCGCGTCGCCGTGGCCGAAGTGGGTGATCCGGATGCGGTGCGGCCGCCCCGCCTCGACGCCCGCCTCGACGGCCGCCCCGGCGTCGTCCACGTGCACGTGGACGTTCCACAGTCCGTCGCCGCCGACCACCACCAGGGAGTCCCCGAGGGCGTCCAGCCGCTCGCGCAGCCGCGCCACGGCGGTGTCGTCGGCCTCCAGGAGGTAGATCACCTCGAAGGCGGGGCCGTCCGCGCCCGGCGGGCACTCCGCGGCGGCCTCCGGTTCACCGGCCGGCGCGTCCCGCGCGGGGCCGGCGCCGTGCACCACGCGGGTGCGCGGCTCCCCCTGCCTCGCGCGGTGGTCGGTACGGGAGTCCGCCCCCGCGGTCCGCCCCGCGAACGTCTCCACCAGCGCCGCGAGCACCGTCACCAGACCGTGCCCGCCCGCGTCCACCACTCCGGCCCGCTTGAGGGCGGGCAGTTGTCCGGGGGTCGCGGCGAGCGCGGTGCGGGCGCCCTCGTAGGCGGCCCTGGCCACCGCTCCGCAGTCGCCCTCGGTGCCTTCGGCGGCCTCGGCGGCGGCGGTCGCGACCGACAGGACGGTCCCCTCCACGGGGCGGGCCACGGCCTGCCGCGCGGAGTCGGCCGCCTGCCGGAGGGCGAGCCGCAGGCCGGGCCCCTCGGTGTGGGCCCGCTCACCCTCGGCGGCGAGCACCAGGGCCATGCCGCGCAGCAACTGCGCCAGGATCGTCCCGGAATTGCCCCGCGCGCCGATCAGCGCCCCGTGCGCCATGGCCCGTACCGCCTCGGCGAGCGAGGGACCGGGCGGACCGCCGGTCCCGTCCGCCGCCCCGGTCTCCGTCTCGTGGGCCGAGAACACCGCCTCCACCGCCGCGGCGGCCGACTCGACGGTCAGATACATGTTGGTGCCGGTGTCCCCGTCCGCGACCGGATAGACGTTGATCGCGTCGATCTCCTCGCGGTGCCGCCCCAGCCCCCGCAGGGCCAGGCCGCACCAGGTGCGCACCGCCAGAGCGTCGAAGAACCTCTGCGGCACCTGCGCCACCTGCGCCTCCCTGAGCTGCGGATCGAGCGGCCGGACGTGGCACGCAGCGTAGACCCCGGGGCCGGTGCCCGGCGGCGGCGGGCCGGGACGGGCCGCTGAGCTGCCATGGTAGTTTCGTTGTACGGGAGCAGCCGTTGTATGCTGCTCCGGTTGCCCGATCTCGGTCGGGCCATTCCCCCTGGCACCGCCACTCAGTTCACGGCCGCTCGTCGAGAGTTCCGCGTCTTGATTCGGGCATGCCGGGATCAACCGTAAGTGCATCTGAAGTCTTTGGAGTGACCCGTGGCTGCCAACTGCGACGTCTGCGGCAAGGGGCCGGGCTTCGGCAACGCCATCTCGCACTCACACCGCCGTACTCCCCGTCGCTGGAACCCCAACATCCAGCGCGTGCGTACGGTGGTCGGCGGGACGCCGAAGCGCGTGAACGCTTGCACCTCGTGCATCAAGGCCGGCAAGGTCTCGCGCTGACGCTCAGCAACAGCGCGCGGCCACTGCTGGTTCGCTTGCCGAAAGCCGGTCCACCTCAGGTGGACCGGCTTTTTGCCATGCGCCCGCCCGGCAGCGGAGCCCAGGGCAGGCCCTAGGGCAGGCCCTGGACCGGACCCAGGCGCCCCCTCCACCCGTGGTCCACCGGCCCGATGCCCCCGCCGAGCGGGAAGCCGGCCGCTATCGCGCCGGTGACGTACTCCTTGGCGGCCGTCACCGCCTCCGGCACCGACCGGCCCCGTGCCAGGTACGTCGCGATCGCCGAGGCGAGGGTGCAGCCAGTGCCGTGGGTGTGCCGGTTGTCGTGGCGCGGTGCCCGCAGCCAGTGCTCCTCGGAGCCGTCGGTGAGCAGGTCCACGGCCTCGCCGGGCAGGTGGCCGCCCTTGATCAGCGCCCAGCGCGGCCCGAACTCCAGCAGGGCCGCCGCGGCCCGGCGCATCCCGTCCTCGGATGCGACCCGGACACCGGTGAGCTGTGCCACTTCGTCGAGGTTCGGTGTGGCCACCGTCGCCACCGGGAGCAGCTCGGCGCGTACGGAGTCCAGGGCGGAGGCGGCCAGCAGCGGGTCCCCGTGCTTGGAGACGCCGACCGGGTCGACCACGACCGGCGCGTCGGTGCCCGCGATCAGCTCGGCGACCGTCTCCACGAGGGCGGCCGAGGCGAGCATCCCGGTCTTGACCGCCTGCACCCCGATGTCGTCCACGACGCTGCGGTACTGCGCGCGGACCGCGTCCACCGGGAGTTCCCAGGCGCCCTGGACGCCCAGGGAGTTCTGCGCGGTCACCGCCGTGAGCACGCTCATGCCGTGCGCGCCCAGCGCGAGCATCGTCTTCAGGTCGGCCTGGATGCCCGCGCCGCCGCCGGAGTCGGAGCCCGCGACGGTCAGTACCCTCGGCGGCGCGCTCACGACTCGATCTCCCCGCCGAAGTGGTCCCAGCCGCCCTGGCTGGTCCAGGGCGCCCCGTCGACGGTGACCTGGGGCAGCGCCGAGGGGTGGAGGACCTCGCCGATCACCTTCCAGCGGGCGGGCAGTTTCACGTCCGGCGGGAAGGTCGCCACGATCGCGTGGTCCTCTCCCCCGGTCAGCACCCACTGCATGGGGTCGACGCCGACGGCCTGGCCGATGTCGTGCATCTGCGACGGTATGTCGACCTGCCCCGAACGGATGTCGATCCGCACCTTGCTCGCCTCCGCGATGTGCCCGAGGTCCGCGATCAGCCCGTCGCTCACGTCGCACATCGCCGTCGCCCCGAGCCCGGCCGCGGCCGGCCCCGCGTGGTACGGCGGTTCCGGGCGCCGGTGGGCCTCGACGAAGGCGCGCGGCGAGCGGAAACCCCGCGAGAGCACGGCGTATCCGGCGGCGGACCAGCCGAGCCAGCCGGTCACCGCGACCAGGTCGCCGGGGCGGGCGCCGCCCCGCGTCACCGGTTCCTGGTTGCGCAGGTCGCCGAGGGCGGTGATCGCCACGGTGATGGTGTCGCCGCGCACCACGTCGCCGCCGACCACCGCGGCACCCGCGACCTGGCACTCGTCGCGCAGCCCGTCCATCAGCTCGGTCGGCCAGGTCACCGGCAGTTCGGCGGGGACCACCAGGCCGAGCAGCAGCGCGGTCGGCACCGCGCCCATCGCGGCGATGTCGGCCAGGTTCTGCGCCGCCGCCTTGCGGCCCACGTCGTAGGCGGTGGACCAGTCGCGGCGGAAGTGCCGGCCCTCGACCAGGATGTCGGTACTGGCCACGACCCTGCGGTCGGGCGCGGCGACCACCGCGGCGTCGTCGCCGGGGCCGATCCGGACCGCCGGGGTGGTGGTGAGACGGGAGGTGAGCTCCCTGATGAGCCCGAACTCCCCCAGCTCACCCACAGTGCCCTTCATGGCCCTACTCCCTTTCCGTCCCGGTCCGAGCCCGGTCGCGCGTCGTCTGTGTCCTCATGACGGTCGAAACGACCGTCGAGCCGTGCGGTTCTCCCGGCCCGGCACACCGAGCCCCGTGCGCCGCGGGTCTCCCCGCGGCGAGCGGCGACGCGATACCGTGGCGTTCCTTTTCCCCACATGATCCTCGTGGCCGCCCTGGAGGTTCCGTGGTACAGGCGTACATCCTGATCCAGACCGAGGTCGGCAAGGCCTCGACCGTCGCCGAGACGATCAGCAAGATCCCTGGGGTGATCCAGGCCGAGGACGTGACCGGCCCGTACGACGTCATCGTGCGGGCGCAGTCGGACACCGTCGACGACCTGGGCCGCATGGTGGTCGCCAGAGTCCAGCGGGTGGACGGCATCACGCGCACCCTGACCTGCCCGGTCGTCCATCTCTAGTCCCCGTCTACCCTGTGCCGGTGAACTACTGTCGTCACCGGCTGCTCGGCCTGCCCGTGCTCGCTCTGCTGATCGCGGCCACGGGCTGCTCCTCGGACGACGCCCCGTCGGCGGCGCTCCCCAGCCCGGAGGCGAAGACCGCCGGGCTCTGCCGGGACCTGGACAAGGTACTGCCGTCGAAGGTGGACGGTGCGGGCCGTACCGATCCCGAGCCCGCCTCCGCGCTGACGGCGGGCTGGGGAAACCCGCTGATCATACTGCGCTGCGGGGTTCAGCGGCCGCCGAAGATGACCGATCCGAAGGTGGCCGAGGGCGCGGACGCGGACGCGGTGGCCGGCGGGGTGAACGGCGTCGACTGGCTGATGGAGCGGCAGGACGACGGGTCGTACCGCTTCACCTGCGCCAACCGGCTCGCCTACGTCGAGGTCACCGTGGACGCGGGCCGGGACAGTTCCAGTGTGCTGATCGACCTGGCCCCGGCCGTGAAGAAGGCGATCCCCGAGGGGATCGCCCTGTAGCACCCGGCCCGGCACCTCGGCGGGGTGCGCTCAGCGCAGCCCGGTCGGCCTGCGCAGCGCCGCCTGCACCAGCGTGTCCACCAGCTCCGGGTAGCTCACCCCGGTCGCCTGCCACATCTGCGGGTACATCGAGATGGGCGTGAAGCCGGGCAGCGTGTTGATCTCGTTGATCACGAACTCGCCGTCCTCGGTGAGGAAGAAGTCCGCGCGCACCAGCCCCTCGCAGGACGCCGCGTCGAACGCCTCGACCGCGAGCCGCCGCACCTCGGCGGTCTCCTCCTCGGTCAGCGGCGCGGGCACCATGCCGGGTGTGGAGTCGATGTACTTGGCCTCGAAGTCGTAGTACGCGTGCGCGCTGGGCGGCGGGATCTCGGCGGGCACGGAGGCGCGCGGCCCGTCCTCGAACTCCAGCACGCCGCACTCGATCTCGCGGCCGGTCAGCGCGGCCTCCACGAGGAACTTCGGGTCGTGCCGCCGGGCCTCGGTGATCGCCTCGTCGAGTCCGGCGAGGCCGTCGACCTTGGTGATGCCGATGGAGGAGCCGGCCCGGGCGGGCTTCACGAACAGCGGCCAGCCGTGCTCGCCGGCGAAGTCCACGATTTTCTTACGGGCGCCCGGCTCGTCCCGCTCCCACTCGCGCGGCCGGATCACCACGTACGGGCCCACCTTGAGCCCGAAGGAGGTGAACACCCGCTTCATGTACTCCTTGTCCTGGCCGACGGCCGAGGCGAGCACACCCGAACCGACGTACGGCACACCGGACAGCTCCAGCAGTCCCTGCAAGGTGCCGTCCTCGCCGTACGGGCCGTGCAGCACCGGGAAGACCACGTCGACCTCGCCCAGCGCCTTGGGCACCGAACCCGGCTCGCTGTAGACGACTTCGCGGTTGGCGGGGTCGACGGGGAGCACCACGGTGCCCTCGGCCGACTCGGCGAGCTGCGCCACGTTCGGCGTGCGCCGGTCGGTGATCGCCATGCGGTCCGGATCGTCGGCGGTGAGCGCCCAGCGGCCGTCGGAGGTGATGCCGATCGGCAGGACGTCGTACTTCGTCCGGTCGATGGCGGCGAGGACGGCGCCGGCGGTGACCACGGAGATCCCGTGTTCGGAGCTGCGCCCGCCGAACACGACGGCCACCCGCGGTTTACGGGGCGGCTGCTCGGGGCTCTGGGAGAGGTTCTCGGTGCTCATATCGCGTTGAGACTACCCGCCCGTAGGGCCACGAGACAGCGTCGGCCCCCGGGCGAAAGGGGGACCGTCGCCGAGCGCGGTGGCACAGTCCCTCAGCGTCGTTCCGGCTTCGCGCTGCGCGACATCAGCTCCTTGACGGCCACCACCGGGGACTTGCCCTCGTGCACGATCGCGACGACCGTCTCGGTGAGCGGCATGTCGACGCCGTGCCGCCGGCCGAGTTCCAGCACCGACTGGCAGGACTTGACGCCCTCGGCGGTCTGCCTGGTGACCGCGATGGTCTCGTCCAGGGTCATGCCCTTGCCGAGGTTGGTGCCGAAGGTGTGGTTGCGGGACAGCGGCGAGGAGCAGGTCGCCACCAGGTCGCCCAGGCCCGCGAGTCCGGCGAAGGTCAGCGGGTCGGCGCCGAGGGCGACGCCGAGGCGGGTGGTCTCGGCGAGTCCGCGGGTGATGAGCGAGCCCTTGGCGTTGTCGCCGAGGCCCATGCCGTCCGCGATGCCGACGGCCAGCCCGATCACGTTCTTCACCGCGCCGCCGAGTTCGCAGCCGATGACGTCGGTGTTGGTGTACGGCCGGAAGTACGGCGTGTGGCAGACGGCCTGGAGGCGCTGGGCGACGGCCTCGTCGGTGCAGGCGACCACGGCGGCGGCCGGCCTGCGAGCGGCGATCTCCCGGGCCAGGTTGGGGCCGGTGACCACGGCGACGCGGTCCGCGCCGACCTTGGCGACGTCGCCGATCACCTCGCTCATCCGCATCGCGGAGCCGAGTTCGACGCCCTTCATCAGGGACACCAGGACGGTGTCCGGGGCGAGCAGCGGGGCCCACTCGGCGAGGTTGGCGCGCAGGGTCTGCGAGGGGACGGACAGCACCGTGAAGTCGGCGCCGGCGGCGGCCTCGGCCGGGTCGGTGGTGGCCCGCAGGTTCGCGGGGAGTTCGACGCCCGGCAGGTAGTCGGGGTTGGCGCGGGTGGTGTTCACCGCCTCGGCGACCTCGGTGCGCCGGGCCCACAGGGTGACCTCGCAGCCGGCGTCGGCGAGCACCATGCCGAAGGCCGTGCCCCATGAACCGGCGCTGAACACCGCCGCCTTTACCGCCTCGCTCACGTGCTCCGCCCTTCTGACGGGTTGCCCCGCGCCTTGGTCCGCGCCTCGGCCCGCGCCTGTTCCGCCCGGGTCCTGCGCCGCTGCTCGGTCCGCTCCCGGCGCGGGTCGTAGGGCGTGTCGGGAGCCTTCTCGCCGCGGATCTCCTCCAGCAGGCCGGTGATGGCGGCCATGATGACCTCGGTGGCCTCCTTCAGCACCTGCGGCGTCATCTCCTCCCCGTAGAAACGGGTGAGGTCGACCGGCGGGCCGGCCAGCACGCGGTGGGTCTTGCGGGGGAGGATGCTCGGCTTGCCGGTGTACGGCGGCAGCAGTTCGTTGCAGCCCCACTGGGCGACCGGGACGACGGGGCACTTGGTCTGCAGGGCGACGCGCGCGGCGCCGGTCTTGGCCGTCATCGGCCAGCCCTGCGGGTCGCGGGTGAGGGTGCCCTCGGGGTAGAACGCGACGCACTCGCCGCGCTCGACGGCGTCGATGGCCGCCCGGAAGGCGCTGAGCGCGTCCGTGCTCTCCCGGTAGACGGGGATCTGCCCGGTGCCGCGCATCGCGGCGCCGAGGAAGCCCTTCCGGAAAAGGGCGGCCTTCGCGAGGAATCGTGGCACCCGGCCGGTGTTGTACTGGTAGTGCGCGTATGCGAAGGGATCGACGTAAGAATTGTGATTCACGGCGGTGATGAATCCACCCTCGGCCGGAATGTGTTCCATTCCCCGCCAGTCCCGCTTGATGAGGACCATCAGCGGCGGTTTGCAGAGCACCGCGGCGAAGCGATACCAGAAGCCGATTCTGCGGCGGGGCACGCGGACACCTTCCTTCAGGGCCTGGACGCGGCCAGGGGGGCCGCACAAGTGTCGCCCCAGGCCGCCGGTCTGTCGAGGACACCGTACGCCCCGGCAATCGGGGCGCCGGAGCCCCCGGGTGACAATGAGCGCGACAAGAGAGGGACGGATCCCCTGTGCAGTGGAGCTTGGTCGTACCCGTGAAGCCCTTGGCCCGGGCCAAGAGCAGGCTGTCGGACACGGCCGGCGAAGAGGTGCGGCCTGAGCTGGCGCTCGCCTTCGCGCTGGACACCGTGACCGCCGCGCTGGCCTGCTCCGCCGTGGCCGATGTGGCAGTCGTCACGGAGGATCCCCGGGCGGGTCGGGAGCTGGCCGCGCTCGGCGCGGCCGTCGTCGCCGGCGAACCGGGCGGGGGTCTGAACGCGGCCCTGGCCCACGCGGTGACCGCCGTGCGCGCCGCCCGCCCCGGAACTCCGGTGGCGGCTCTGAACGCCGATCTCCCCGCGCTCCGTCCGGCGGAATTGACCCGGGTACTGAATGCGGCCGCGCAATTCCCGCGGGCTTTTCTGCCGGATGCGGCAGCAATCGGTACGACGCTGCTGGCGGCCGGCGCCGACCGCGCACTGCTTCCCGCTTTCGGCGCGGATTCCCGGGCCCGGCACCGCGCCTCGGGCGCACGGGAGATCCGGCTGGACGCGGTGGACTCCGTACGGCAGGACGTCGACACCGGTGCGGATCTGCGGGCCGCGCTGGCGCTCGGGGTGGGTCCGCACACGGCCGCCGCCGCCGCACGGCTGCTGATCGCGGAGCAGTAGGCTGGCGTCATGCAGGCGACCGCGTACACCTACGACCCGGACAGCCGCAGCGGACAGGTGCTGCTGGACGACGGCACCCCGGTGCCCTTCGACACGGCGGCGTTCGACGCGGGCGGTCTGCGGCTGCTGCGCCCCGGACAGCGGGTGCGGATCGAGACCGCGGGCGAGGGCGCGGCCCGGCGGATCACGCTGGTGACCTTGCAGACGCTCTGACCTGGGGGCCTCGGCTCCCCGGAACAGGCCGCGGGCCGGACTCCGAGAGGGAGTCCGGCCCGGCGCGTGAGTGCCCTGGTGCCCTGTGGCCCGCTACTTCTTGCGGGCGGTGGCCTTCTTGGCGGTGGTCTTGCGCGCGGTCGACTTCTTGGCCGGCGCCTTCTTGGCCGTGGTCTTCTTCGCCGGCGCGCTCTTCGCGGCGGTCTTCTTCGCCGTGGGGGTGGCGGCCGACTTCTTGGCGGGGGCCTTCTTCGCCGCGGCCGCCGACGCCGTCGTCTTCGCCGCCGTGGGGGTGGCGGTCTTCTTGGCGGTGGTCTTCTTCGCCGCGCCGGTGGCCTTCTTCGCCGCCGAGGTGGTCTTCTTGGCCGCGCCCGTCGCCTTCTTGGCGGCGGCCTTCTTGCCCACGCTCTTGGAGAGGGTGGGGGGCGGGCCGGAGAGGCTGCCCTTGGGGGCCTTCTTGACCGCGATGTCGTTCTTCGGGAGCTTCTTCGAGCCGCTGACCAGGTCCTTGAAGCCCTGACCGGCACGGAAGCGCGGCACGGAGGTCTTCTTGACCCGAACCCGCTCGCCCGTCTGGGGGTTGCGGGCGTAGCGCGCCGGACGGTCGACCTTCTCGAAGGAACCGAAGCCGGTGACCGAGACCCGGTCCCCCGCGACCACCGCGCGGACCACGGCGTCCAGGACCGCGTCGACGGCGTCGGCGGCCTGCTGCCGCCCACCCATCTTGTCGGCAATCGCTTCTACGAGCTGCGCCTTGTTCACGTCTTCCCCTTCGGAGACATTGCCAGAACGAGAATGTTCAAGCGTTTTCGCACGTTAGGCAGATATATACCGCAAATCAAACACGAAACGGGCTAATCACCCTTGTGCCGCAGCGGACTCGGCTGTCCCGGCCCGTTCAGCGTTGCTCGTCGGGGATTCGTCCCTCGTCGAGATCCGCGGTGAACCGCTCCAGACGCCTTGCCGCATCGGTGAGATCGTGTTTGGCCGCGGCCGTAATGACCAGCAGCTTCCGGGTCAGCGCCATCCGTACGCCCTCCGGGACTTGCAGTGCGCGCACTCTTGTGTGCGCTTCCTTGAGCCGGATCGCGACCGCCGCATAGAGCTGGAGTTGGCCGTCGTGTTCCATGCACAGATTGTGCCATCTGGGGCGAGTTGTCGCCTGCGCAGGGGGCAACTGTCGCCTCGAACGGCCTCACCGACCCGCCCGGCAACTGCCTTCACCTGTCTCTCGTACCCTCCCAACCACCCGTTTAACGTGGGACGTTGACCCTCGTGAGGTCCGCGCCGGGGTGCGTCCGGGCCCGGACATGGCGGTACCCCCGATCGGACCGATCGGGGGTACAGCGTACGTGCGCGGGTGGCCGAAACTCGACCCTGCGGGGGCTTCGGATCAGACCGGGAGCGTCCGCGGCTTGTGGGACGGGCGCTTCGCCTCGTACGTGGCGATGTCCTGCTCGTTCTGGAGGGTGATCGAGATGTCGTCCAGGCCGTTCAGCAGCCGCCAGCGGGAGTTCTCGTCCAGCTCGAAGGGGGCGGTGACGCCCTCGGCGCGTACTTCGCGGGCCTCCAGGTCGACGGTGATCTCGGCCTGCGGGTCGCGCTCGGTCAGCGCCTGCAGGGTGTCCACGGTCTGCTGGTCGATGACCACCGTGAGCAGGCCGTTCTTCAGCGAGTTGCCGCGGAAGATGTCGGCGAAGCGGGAGGAGATCACCGTCTTGAAGCCGTAGTTCTGCAGCGCCCAGACGGCGTGCTCGCGGGAGGAGCCGGTGCCGAAGTCGGGGCCGGCGACCAAGACGGTGGCGCCCTGCCGCTCGGGTTGGTTCAGGATGAAGGACGGGTCCTTGCGCCAGGCCTCGAACAGCCCGTCCTCGAACCCGTCCCGGGTCACCTTCTTGAGCCAGTGGGCCGGGATGATCTGGTCGGTGTCGACGTTGCTGCGGCGCAGCGGCACGGCCCGGCCGGTGTGGGTGGTGAATGCTTCCATGGCTGATCAGACTCCAGCGGGCGTGGGGGCGTCGGCGGCGGACAGGTCGGCCGGGGAGGACAGGTGCCCCGTGACCGCCGTCGCGGCGGCGACCTGCGGGGACACCAGGTGGGTACGTCCGCCCTTGCCCTGCCGGCCCTCGAAGTTGCGGTTGGAGGTGGAGGCGGAGCGCTCACCGGGGGCGAGCTGGTCGGGGTTCATGCCCAGGCACATGGAGCAGCCCGCGTGCCGCCATTCGGCCCCGGCCTCCTTGAAGACCACGTCCAGGCCCTCGGAGACGGCCTGCAGTCCCACCCGCGCCGAGCCCGGCACGACCAGCATCCGTACGCCGTCGGCGACTTTGCGGCCCTGGACGATCTCGGCGGCGGCCCGCAGGTCCTCGATCCGCCCGTTGGTGCAGGACCCCACGAAGACGGTGTCCACCTTGATGGAGCGCAGCGTCTGCCCGGCCTCCAACCCCATGTACTCCAGCGCCTTTTCCGCGGCGAGCCGCTCCGAGGCGTCCTCGTACGCGGCCGGGTCCGGGACGGCCGCCGAAAGCGGTGCGCCCTGGCCGGGGTTGGTGCCCCAGGTGACGAACGGGGACAGCGCGGCGGCGTCGATGACGACCTCGGCGTCGAACTCGGCGTCGTCGTCCGAGCGCAGCGTCTTCCAGTACTCGACCGCCGCGTCCCAGTCGGCGCCCTCGGGGGCGTGCGGGCGGCCCTGGAGGTAGGCGAAGGTGGTCTCGTCGGGGGCGATCATGCCCGCGCGGGCGCCGGCCTCGATCGACATGTTGCAGATGGTCATGCGGGCCTCCATCGAGAGCTGCTCGATGGCCTCGCCGCGGTACTCCAGGATGTAGCCCTGGCCGCCGCCGGTGCCGATCCGCGCGATGATCGCCAGGATCAGGTCCTTGGCGGTGACGCCGTCGGGCAGCGCGCCCTCGACCGTGATCGCCATGGTCTTGGGGCGGGCCAGCGGCAGCGTCTGGGTGGCCAGCACGTGCTCGACCTGGGAGGTGCCGATGCCGAACGCCAGCGCGCCGAAGGCGCCGTGGGTGGAGGTGTGCGAGTCGCCGCAGACGACGGTGGTGCCGGGCTGGGTCAGGCCGAGCTGCGGGCCGACGACGTGGACGACGCCCTGCTCGATGTCGCCCAGCGGGTGCAGCCGGACGCCGAACTCGGCGCAGTTCTTGCGCAGCGTCTCGAGCTGGACCCGGGAGACCGGGTCGGCGATCGGCTTGTCGATGTCGAGCGTCGGGGTGTTGTGGTCCTCGGTGGCGATGGTCAGGTCGAGCCGGCGCACCGTCCGGTCGCTCTTGCGGAGGCCGTCGAAGGCCTGCGGGCTGGTCACCTCGTGCAGCAGGTGCAGATCGATGAAGAGGAGGTCGGGCTCGCCCTCGGCGCGCCGGACGACGTGATCGTCCCAGACCTTCTCCGCGAGTGTCCTACCCATCGCTTTCCCTCCGGTCGGCGACAACGCGCCGACCCAACTAGAGATCTTGAGCAGACGGCGCCCGCGCCCCTGTTTCCCAGGCATCCGCCGCCAGGCCCGTACGTCACGGGCCGTTGTGACTTCGTGCTCTCCAGGGTGGCGCTTTCCATGGAAAATTGAACTTGCGTTTCACAGAGTGAGACGCGAGTATCGTTGCATGGACAACAGTAGCGGCGTCGGCGTTCTGGACAAGGCGGCCCTCGTCCTGAGCGCTCTGGAGTCCGGTCCGGCCACCCTCGCGGGGTTGGTCGGTGCGACCGGACTGGCACGACCCACGGCCCACCGGCTGGCCGTGGCCCTGGAACACCACCGCATGGTGGCGCGGGACATGCAGGGCCGTTTCATTCTCGGCCCGCGCCTGTCCGAGCTGGCCGCCGCGGCGGGTGAGGACCGGCTGCTCGCCACGGCGGGGCCGGTCCTCACCCACCTGCGGGACGTCACGGGCGAGAGCGCACAGCTCTACCGCCGCCAGGGCGACATGCGGATCTGTGTCGCCGCGGCGGAGCGGCTGTCCGGGCTGCGGGACACGGTCCCGGTCGGTTCCACGCTGACCATGAAGGCCGGTTCGTCGGCGCAGATCCTGATGGCCTGGGAGGAGCCGGAGCGGCTGCACCGCGGTCTGCAGGGTGCCCGTTTCACGGCGACGGCCCTGTCGGGTGTGCGGCGGCGCGGCTGGGCCCAGTCCATCGGCGAGCGGGAGCCGGGGGTGGCGTCGGTCTCCGCTCCGGTGCGCGGCCCGTCGAACCGGGTGGTGGCCGCGGTCTCGGTCTCGGGTCCGATCGAGCGGCTGTCGCGTCACCCGGGCCGGATGCACGCCCAGGCGATCATCGACGCGGCCGGCCGTCTCTCGGAGGCCCTGCGCCGCACCAACTGACGCTCCTCGCGAGACAGGGCCGGCCTCGACGCCGCGGCAGGCCCTGACGCCGGTGAGGCCTCCGCCACCAGCCGGAACACACCCGCCGCACAACGAGAAGGCCCCCCGCCTCAAGCGTTTCCGCTGAGGAGAGGAGCCGTCGTACTGTACCCCCGACCGGATTCGAACCGGCGCTACCGCCTTGAGAGGGCGGCGTGCTAGGCCGCTACACAACGGGGGCGTGGACACTGCGTTTTCGCAGGTCCGAGCTGGTCTACCTGGACTCGAACCAAGACTAACGGAACCAGAAACCGTCGTGCTGCCAATTACACCATAGACCAAAGTGGTTTAGACCATTGCGGGTCGAACCCATCAGTACCCCCGACCGGATTCGAACCGGCGCTACCGCCTTGAGAGGGCGGCGTGCTAGGCCGCTACACAACGGGGGCCCTAGCGATCCTGCGTCAGGTACAGCGGGTGCGACCCGGACTGTTCCCGCGGGAAGGATCTGTACCCCCGACCGGATTCGAACCGGCGCTACTGCCTTGAGAGGGCAGCGTGCTAGGCCGCTACACAACGGGGGCTTCGCGGAGCTGGTCTCCGCTGGTGCAGATGAGCTCTGCGAGCTGGCCTACCTGGACTCGAACCAAGACTAACGGAACCAGAAACCGTCGTGCTGCCAATTACACCATAGGCCACTGGAACTCAAGCCCTTGCAGGGATCTTGTTCTAGTGTGCTCCTCCGGTTTGCGGCCTTTCGGCCCGCTCTCCGGCGGCGCAGGAAGAACATTACCCGAAGGTGGACGGGGCTCCAAAACGAGTATCGGAGCCGAGGACGGCGGGCAGTTCGGCGAGGGAGGCGATGCGGCGGGGGCCGACGGGCGGCTCGACGGTGGCGTACGCCCCGCCGCGGTCGATCCACACCGACAGCAGCCCGGCCGCCGCGGCGCCGCGGCCGTCGATCTCCGGGTGGTCGCCCACGTAGGCGACCTCGGCCGGGGCCAGGGAGAGGGCTTCGCAGGCGGCCAGGAAGGCGCCGGGCTCGGGTTTGGAGATGCCCAGTTCGGCGGCGCACAGGATGGCCTCGAAGCGGTCGTGGACGCCGAGTACGCGCAGTTTGCGGTCCTGGACGGTGAGGCTGGAGTTGGAGAGCACGGCGTGCCGGTGGCTGGTGGCGAGGGCGTCCAGCACGGGCAGGACGTCCGGGAAGAGCGCCCAGGCGGCCTCGTAGTGGACCAGGTACCGCAGGAACCAGTCGTCGGCCTCGGCGTCCGTCAGCTCCGGCCGGTCCAGGAAGACCCGGGTGCGGTCGCGCCGCTGGGTGACGAAGTCGACCTCGCCGGCGGCGAAGCGGGCCCACTGGAGGTCGGTGATCTCCCGCCAGTGGGTGAGGGCCTCCTCGGCGGTGCCGTAGCGGTCGAGCAGCTCCTCGGCCACGAGGTGGGCGCGCATGCCCTCGCGGTCCGCGGAGGTGTAGTCGAAGAGCGTGTCGTCGACGTCCCAGACCACGGCTTTGATCGTCATGTCTTCGACCGTACCGCCGGGCGGCGGGCGGTCACAGGGGGCCGGGCGCGGGAGGACGGCGAAGGGGCGGTGCCCCCCGGTCGGGAGCACCGCCCCCGCGCGCGGGCGTACGTCGGGCGGGCGGGCGTCAGGCGGTCAGCCTGGCCAGTGCCGCGTCGATCCGGGCCAGCGCCTTCTCCTTGCCCAGGATCTCCAGGGACTCGAAGAGCGGCAGGCCGACCGTGCGGCCGGTGACGGCGACGCGGACCGGGGCCTGGGCCTTGCCGAGCTTGAGGCCGTGGGCCTCGCCGGCGGCCAGGACGGCCTCCTTCAGGGACTCCGGGGAGTTCCAGTCGGCCGCGTCCAGCTTCTCGCGGGCCGTGCGGAGCAGCGCGTCCGAGCCCTCCTTCATCGCCTTGGTCCAGCTCGCCTCGTCCTGGGCGGGCTCGGCGAGGAAGAGGAAGTCGACGTTCTCGGTGATCTCGGAGAGGACCTTCAGGCGGGTCTGCGCGTGCGGCGCGATCGCCTGCCACTTGGCCTCGTCGAAGTCCTCCGGTGCCCAGGTGGCGAAGGGCGCCCGCAGCCAGGGGCGGCAGCGCTCGGCGAACTCCGCCGGCGCCAGCAGCCGGATGTGGTCGGCGTTGATCGCCTCGGCCTTCTTCAGGTCGAAGCGGGCCGGGTTGGGGTTGACGTCGCCGACGTCGAAGGCCGCGACCATCTCCTCGATCGTGAAGATGTCCTGGTCGGCCGAGAGGGACCAGCCCAGCAGGGAGAGGTAGTTGAGCAGGCCCTCGGGGAGGAAGCCGCGCTCGCGGTAGAGGTTGAGCGACGACTGCGGGTCGCGCTTCGACAGCTTCTTGTTGCCCTCGCCCATCACGTACGGCAGGTGGCCGAAGGCGGGGATCTCCTTGGCGAGGCCCAGCTCGATCAGCGCCCTGTACAGGGCGATCTGGCGCGGGGTGGAGGAGAGCAGGTCCTCGCCGCGCAGGACGTGGGTGATCTCCATCGCCGCGTCGTCGACCGGGTTGACCAGCGTGTACAGCGGGGCGCCGTTGGCGCGGACGATGCCGTAGTCCGGGACGTTCTCCGCGGTGAAGGTCAGCTCGCCGCGGACCAGGTCGGTGAAGGTGATCGTCTCGTCGGGCATCCGGAAGCGGACGATCGGCGTGCGGCCCTGGGCCTCGTACGCCTCGACCTGCCCGGCGCTCAGGTCGCGGCAGTGGCCGTCGTAGCCGGACGGCCGGCCGGCCGCGCGGGCGGCGTCGCGGCGGGTGTCCAGCTCCTCCTGGGAGCAGTAGCAGCGGTAGGCGTGGCCGGCGTCGAGCAGCTTCGCCGCGACGTCCTTGTACAGGTCCATGCGCCGCGACTGGCGGTACGGCTCGTGCGGGCCGCCGACCTCGGGGCCCTCGTCCCAGTCGAAGCCGAGCCAGCGCATCGAGTCCAGGAGCTGCCGGTAGGACTCCTCGGAGTCGCGGGCCGCGTCGGTGTCCTCGATGCGGAAGACCAGGGTGCCGCCGTGGTGCCGGGCGAACGCCCAGTTGAACAGGGCGGTGCGGACCAGGCCCACGTGCGGGTTGCCGGTGGGCGAGGGACAGAAACGGACACGGACTGCTGGGGAGGGTGCGCTAGCCACGCTTGACAACCTTGTTGGTGAGAGTGCCGATGCCTTCGATGGTGACGGCGACCTCGTCGCCGACGTTCAGGGGGCCGACCCCGGCCGGGGTGCCGGTGAGGATCACGTCGCCCGGGAGCAGCGTCATCGCCTCGGTGATGTTGACGATGAGGTCCTCGATCGAGTGGATCATCTCGCTGGTGCGGCCGAGCTGGCGCTGCCGGCCGTTGACGGTGAGCTGGATCGTCAGGTCGGCGGGGTCGAGGTCGGTCTCCACCCAGGGGCCGAGCGGGCAGGAGCTGTCGAAGCCCTTGGCCCGCGCCCACTGCTTCTCGCGGCGCTGCACGTCGCGGGCGGTGATGTCGTTGGCGCAGGTGTAGCCGAGGATGACGTCCTTGACGCGCTCGCGCGGCACCTCGCGGCACATCCGGCCGATCACCACGGCCAGCTCGGCCTCGTGGTGCACCTCCTGGGAGAAGGAGGGGTACTGGATCGGGTCGCCGGAGC
This sequence comes from Streptomyces ziwulingensis, assembly GCF_039542605.1. Classification (NCBI taxonomy): domain Bacteria; kingdom Bacillati; phylum Actinomycetota; class Actinomycetes; order Kitasatosporales; family Streptomycetaceae; genus Streptomyces; species Streptomyces ziwulingensis. The sequence goes on along the minus strand of NZ_BAABIG010000041.1, from coordinate 6,425 downwards.
CGATCACGGAGGTCGACGGCTTGAAGAAGGCGAACGGGGCGTCGGGCACCTCGTTGCCGAGTTCGCGGGCGTGCTCGGCGTAGTTGCGGCCGAAGGCCACGACCTTGTTGGGGAGCACCGGCGGCAGCAGCCGTACCTTGCTCAGCGGCACCTTGGTGCCGGAGAGCTCGAAGTCCGCGAACGGGATGCCCTTGATGATGTCGAGGACGAGCTGGTCCGGCTGGTCGCCCTCGACCGCGCCGAAAGCGACATTCCCGTCGATGGAGAACCTGGCGATGCGCACGGGTTGCTTGGCCCCTTGACTGATGCGGCTGGAGTCTGACGCTCCAGGCTAACGCGGCAGGCGGGCGCCGACCTCGCGCATTACCGGCGGCGCCGGACTACCGCGCGGCGGACCACTCCACGGCGGGGACCGGGGCGGGGATCTCCATGAGGATGGTGCGGCGCGGGTTGGCGGTCTGGGCCGGGAGCTCAACGGGGTGCTCCGGACGCTCCGGCGTCTGGAGGTCGTCGGCGTCCTCCAGGTGTGCCAGCGTCGTGCGCCGCGGGTTGGCGATGTTCTGGAACAGCAGCGTCGTCTTCACGGTTCTACGAGACCTTGTCGTTTCCGGGCGCCGCGAGGCCGCGAGGACCTCCGTGGAGGCCGCGAGGACCCGGTCAGGGCGCGGTTGTCGGATTTGCCTACTCTGTAAAGCGCCAGGCTAAACATGCGGTTCCCCAGCGGTGACGGCGGGGACTCATGATCTCCGTGTGAGTTTGCTCACTTGACAAGGTGTAAACAGGTCATAAGGGACCAGCTTACCGACGTCACGAAACGGACATCAGCCACCCGAAGCTCTCATTCCGCTCCTGATCATGGCGACTGGGACACCCTCCACATGCTGACGGTTCGCGGACTTCCGCCCGTTTTGCGAGTACCGGCTTTCTACACCTGGTGATCCGGTCCTCACGTGCTGTCACGTATGCCGTCGGCTGACCCGGGGCCCTTGTTGGAGATCCTGCTCTGTGCTGCAATTCCACGGACCGCCGCAGGATCGAGCCGGCGCACAGGGGGCGCAGCGAAGCGCCGAGTGGCGGCAAGAGGGGGAACCCGCGCCGGTCACTCACGACCACCACGGGGGCGTATTCAGGGCGCTCCCATGACGCCGACACCGTGTCCCGCCGTTCACGCGGAGGGGCGCCTGGTCCAGAGGTTGCGACGCTAGTGCAGGGACGTTTCAAGAGGGATGGCAGCGCTTCGGCGGAGCCGGAGCCGCACGGCGGGGCCGAGCGCGGTTCCTCGCCCCAGCACGCCCAGATCCCGGGCCAGGGCCCGGCCCCGTCCGGCGACAGCAGTGGCGAGCGCCCCGGTCGCCCCGGGCCGGCCGCACCTCCCGGCGCGCCCGGAAAGGCCGCGTCCGGCAAGGCGTCGCCCCCGAAGCCGGCGAAGACCTCCACCGGTCCGGGGCCGCGAATAGCCCTGCGCAACTGGCGTATCTCCACCCGCCTGGTGTCGCTGCTGGCCCTCCCCGTGGTCGCGGCCACCTCGCTGGGCGCGCTGCGCATCAACCAGTCGATGGACGACATCCAGCAGCTCGACAACATGAAGCTGCTGACCGAGATGACCAAGCAGGCCACCGAACTGGCCGCCGCGCTCCAGGAGGAGCGCGACCAGTCCGCGGGCCCGCTGGCGCACAACTCCGCCTCCGCCGCCACCGCGGTCAAGGGCGACCGGGAGAAGACCGACCGGGCCCTGAAGAACTTCCTCGACAGCTCCGAGGACATCGACAGTGCCAGCAAGGACGGCAACCTCCAGGGCGTCCGCGACACGGTCGTCGGCCTCGCGAGCGACCTGAACGACCTCAGCAAGATCCGTACCGCCGCCTACCAGTCCAAGGACAACTCGACGCAGACGGTCGAGGCGTACCACCGCCTCGTCACCCACCTGCTCGACCTCTCCCAGGACATGGCCGAGGCGACCAGCAACCCCGACATGATCCAGCGCACCCGCGCGCTGTCGGCCTTCTCGGCCGCCAAGGAGTACGCCTCCGTGCAGCGCGCCGTCATCGCGGCGGCGCTGCCCGCGAGCAACACCACGGCCGGCGACCTGTCCGAGAACGACCGGCTGTACGCCGAGGCGGCGCTCCAGTCCCAGCGCTCCGAACTGCGCAGCTTCACCAGCATCTACGGCGGCGGCTCCGAGGATCTGCTCAAGCCGATCGAGGAGAACAACCCGACGATCGAGGCCAGCGACAAGTACGCCGGCCGGGTGCTCGCCAGCGAGGGCGCGATCAAGGGCATGGAGAAGCAGTCCTACCAGGACTGGCTGGACGACAGCTCCAGCAAGATCCAGCAGATGTCCAACATCGAGCACACGCTGCTGGAGGACATGGAGCAGAAGGCGCGCGAGCTGCGGGCCGAGTCGGAGCGCGAGGCGATCCTCTCCGGTGCGCTGATCCTGATCGTGCTCGGTGTCTCCCTGGTCGGCGCCTTCGTGGTGGCCCGCTCCATGATCCGCTCGCTGCGCCGGCTGGAGGAGACCGCCACCCGGGTCGCCTCCGACCGCCTGCCCGAGCTGGTCAAGCAGCTCTCCGAGTCCGACCCGCAGGACGTCGACACCTCCGTGGAGTCGGTCGGTGTGCACTCCCGGGACGAGATCGGCAAGGTGGCCGCGGCCTTCGACGACGTGCACCGCGAGGCGGTCCGACTCGCCGCCGAGCAGGCCCTGCTGCGGGGCAACGTCAACGCGATGTTCACCAACCTCTCGCGCCGCTCCCAGGGCCTGATCCAGCGCCAGCTCTCGCTCATCTCCGAACTGGAGTCCCGCGAGGCCGACCCGGACCAGCTCTCCTCGCTCTTCAAGCTCGACCACCTCGCCACCCGCATGCGCCGTAACGGTGAGAACCTGCTGGTCCTCGCCGGTGAGGAGCCCGGCCGCCGGTGGACCCGCCCGGTTCCGCTGGTGGACGTGCTGCGGGCCGCCGCCTCCGAGGTGGAGCAGTACGAGCGCATCGAGCTGGCCTCCGTGCCGACCACCGAAGTGGCCGGCCGGGTCGTCAACGACCTCGTGCACCTGCTCGCCGAGCTGCTGGAGAACGCGACCTCGTTCTCGTCGCCGCAGACCAAGGTCAAGGTCACCGGTCACGCGCTGCCCGACGGCCGGGTGCTGATCGAGATCCACGACACCGGCATCGGTCTCTCCCCCGAGGACCTCGCGGCGATCAACGAGCGGCTCGCCGCGCCGCCCACCGTGGACGTCTCGGTCTCCCGCCGGATGGGTCTGTTCGTGGTCGGCCGGCTCTCCCAGCGCCACGGCATCCGCATCCAGCTCCGCCCCTCCGACTCCGGTGGCACGACCGCACTCGTCATGCTGCCCGTGGATGTCGCCCAGGGCGGCCGCAAGCCGCAGGCCAAGGGCGGTCAGCCCGGTGTCACCGGCGGTCCGGCCGCCGCGCAGGCCGCGGCCGGGGTGGCGGCGGCCCGCCGCGGCACCGGTCAGAACAGCGCGGTCGGCGCCGGTGCGCCCGGTGGCGGTGCCCTCGGCGCGGGTGCCCCGAACGGTGGCCGGCTCGCCGCGGGGCAGGGTCCCCGGGCGGCGCTGCCCGGCCGGGACGGCGGCCGTCCGGGTGCGCCCGACGGCGCGCGCGGTGGCCAGGCGCCCCAGTCCTCGCAGCCGCCGGCTCCGCAGGGGCGGCCCGCCCCGGCGGGCGCGGGTGCCGGACAGGTGCCGGGTGCTCCGCAGGGTCTGCAGGCGGCGGGCCTGAACGCGCCGCAGGGCCAGGACGCCTTCGGCAACCGCCCGCCGGCCGCCCCGCAGCGCGGGCGCCGCAAGGGCAACGCCGGCGGCGACGCCGAGCGGGGCCGCCGTCCGCAGCTCCCGCCGCGCGGCGCGCCGCGGGCCGAGCTGCCCGGCGGCAACCCGCAGCCCCGGCCGAGCTGGAGCGACGAGAACGCGCAGCTTCCCGTGGGGCGCGGTGCGCTGGACGCGCCGCGCGGCCACGAGGAGCCGGACGTCTCCCGTCCTTCCGTCCCGCCGCGCGGGGACGACCGGCAGGGTCCGGGTGCCACCGCCGAGCTGCCCGTGGTCCCGCGCTACGACGAGCAGCAGGGTCCCGGCTCCACGGCCGAGTTCGCCCGCCCCGACTTCGACGCTCCGGCGCCGGGTGCGGCCGAGCCGCGCCGCACCGACCCGTTCGCCGTGCCGGACCGGAACGCTCCGGCCGCCGCGGACCAGTTCGGCCGCGGCGGTGGTTACCCGCCGCAGCACACCGGCCAGAACGGCGCCCAGGACAACGGCGCGTACGTGCGCTCGGACGTCTTCGGCGCCCCGGCCCCCGCGCAGGGCTACGACGACGGCTCCACCGGCCGCTACGAGGGCCAGTACCCGGCCCCGACCGGCCAGTACGGCCGTCCGGACAGCGGCGACACCGGCCAGTACCAGCGCCCGGACGGCGGTGAGAGCGGCCAGTACCAGCGTCCCGACAGCGGCGACACCGGCCAGTTCCAGCGGCCGAACAGCGGCGACACCGGCCAGTACGGCCGTCAGGACAGCGGCGACACCGGCCAGTTCCAGCGCCCGGACGGCGGTGACATCGGTCAGTACCAGCGGCCGGGCGGCACCGACCCCGGCCGGTACGAGCCGCAGAACCCCGCCGACACCGGCCAGTTCCAGCGGCCGGGCGGCACCGACCCGGCCCGGTACGAGCCGCAGCACCACGCCGAGACCGGTCAGTACCAGCGTCCGCACAACGGTGACGCCGGTCGGTACCAGGGTCCGAACGGCGCCGACGCCGGCCGGTACGAGCCGCAGAACCCGGCCGCCACCGGCCAGTTCGAGCGGCCGCAGCTCGGCGGCGCCCCCCACGGGAACGACTTCGGCGCGCCGCGTCGTCCGGTCCGGCGGGAGCCGGAGGCACTGCCCCCGGCCGGTCCCGGTGACGGACGGACGCCGCTGTTCGACACGTTGGAGACCAACTGGTTCCGCGGCCAGCGTCAGGAACGGCCGGAGAACGACGGCCCGGCCTCCGCGCCGGCCCCGGAACAGCCGCAGACCCCCGCGGCGTCGCAGTCCGCTCCCCCTCAGCGTCCCGCGACCTCCTCCTGGCGCAGCTCGCCCAACGACGACCTCGTCCGGCAGGCCGAGCGTGTCCGGCAGCCGGCCGCGGGCGGCATCACCACCTCCGGCCTGCCGCGCCGGGTGCCTCGCGCGAACCTCGTGCCGGGCACAGCTCAGCAGCAGTCCCACCAGAACGGTCCGCAGGTCTCGCGCGCGCCCGACGAAGTGCGCGGTCGGCTGACCAATCTCCGTCGCGGTATCGCACAGGGCCGTCAGGCGGGAACCGGCCAGACCGGCAGTTTCCCGAGGCCCACTCACCAGCAGGAGCGTTAGTTGAGCCCGATGAGCCAGGCGGCACAGAACCTCAACTGGTTGATCACGAATTTCGTGGACAACACCCCCGGGGTGTCCCACACCGTCGTCGTGTCCGCGGACGGACTTCTTCTGGCGATGTCCGAGGGTTTCCCTCGCGACCGCGCCGACCAGCTCGCGGCCGTCGCCTCGGGCCTGACCTCACTGACGGCCGGGGCGTCCCGGATCTTCGAGGGCGGGGACGTGGCACAGACGGTCGTGGAGATGGAACGCGGGTTCCTCTTCCTCATGTCCGTCTCGGACGGCTCGTCGCTGGCCGTCCTCGCCCACCCCGAGTGCGACATCGGCCTGGTGGGCTACGAGATGGCTCTCCTGGTCGACCGCGCGGGCGCGGTTCTCACGCCCGACCTGCGCGCCGAACTACAAGGCAGTCTGCTGCACTGATCGGCCCCGGCACCACCCGTCTCACCAAATCACCGTCCGGCCGCCACAATCCCCCCACCGGCCTCGTCAGACGGCTAGACCGACCGACTTGCTGTCCCGCCCGGAGGATTCATGACCCCGCCCACCGCCTCTCATGATCCGTACGCGGAGCCGTACGAGGACGAGGGCGACCAGCCGCTGGTCCGTCCCTACGCGATGACCGGCGGCCGGACCCGGCCGCGCTATCAGCTCGCCATCGAGGCGCTGATCAGCACCACGGCCGATCCGGCAGCGCTCATGGGACTGCTCCCGGAGCATCAGCGCATCTGCCACCTGTGCCGCGAGGTGAAATCGGTGGCGGAGGTGTCGGCACTGCTGGCGATGCCGCTGGGCGTCGCCCGGATTCTGGTCGCGGACCTCGCCGAGGCCGGACTCGTCGCCATCCATCAGCCGGGCGGCGACGAGAGCAACGGCGGCGCTCCGGACGTGACACTGCTCGAAAGGGTGCTCAGTGGACTTCGCAAGCTCTGACGGAGGTGGTCGCGCGACCACCTCCGCCAAGATCGTGGTGGCCGGCGGCTTCGGCGTCGGCAAGACCACGTTCGTGGGTGCCGTATCGGAGATCAACCCGCTGCGCACCGAGGCCGTCATGACG